>DUZX01000007.1 GCA_013349325.1 Desulfuromonadales bacterium | reverse complement strand
TATTGGATACATAAACGGAAACACTGACGCGCATTTTCCGGAAATTATGTCATCACTCCAACAAATAACAGAATTACTATTCCTCCATAGGCTGATTTTACATGTTTGTTGCCCACCATTTCAATCGGTTGCATGGTGACTCACAAGATTTCACTGACAAACGGAAACAAAAACGGAAACAACGGGGGTAGGGATAAGAAAAAAGGGCTTAAGCTGTTAGCCTAAACCCTTGAATTCTTTGGAGCGGGAAACGGGATTCGAACCCGCGACTTCAACCTTGGCAAGGTTGCACTCTACCACTGAGTTATTCCCGCTTGCGAGGAACCGTTATATACCAAAACCAACTTGACGTGTCAAATGTTTTTTATCTTTTTGTATTCAAATTTTATATTGTACGTTCAGCAGACGGCGATACGTCGATTCAAGCTGTGCGGCACGCTCGTGCCAGGAATGAAGCTGAATAGCGCGCACTCTTGACTCCCGCCCTAGACGGCGCATAACGTCTTCATCTTGAAATGTCAAAACCACGTGCTCTGCCAACGAAGTGCTGTTGCCATAGTCCGCGTAAATTCCGGTTTCACCCAGTATTTCCCGATTGACTTCGCTCTCAAAAGCGACCGTCGGGAGAGCGCAGGCCATGTAATTGAACAGTTTGCCGTTGGCTTCGGTGCGAGCCAGCTTGGGAGACACTGCCAGATCACCGGCGCACAGGTATGCCGGAGCCCGATCATAGGGGACACGGCCGGTAAAGGTTATCATGTCTGTAAGCCCCATCGAGCTTGCTTTTTGGCGATATTCCTGGTCGGGATACCCCATCAGCAGGCAATGAGCCTGAGGGACCTTGTGCCGCACCAGTTGTAGAGCTTCTAATAACAGGTCAAGCCCTTGATACCTGTTGAGCAAACCCAGATAAACAATAACCCTGGCACCTTCTGCAATTCCAAGCTCCCGGCGCGACTGGGCGCGCGAAAACGGCATAAAAACGTCCGTATCAACACCGTCAATCAGGGAGCTGACAATCTGCGGAGCGATCCCCCATTCCCGGATCAGTTCCTGCCTGCCTTCGCCAGAACTGGTAACGATGGCATCGGCACGGTCGTTAATGAAGTGTTCGAGCCTTTGAAATGAGCGCTGAAGCGGCGAAGACTCCTTAAAGAATCCATGATTGAGTGACTCACCGCTGAGGCTTCCCTGATAATCGAACAGAAGTGGAATACGCAGAAGCTTTTTAAGGAGATAACCGATCATGGCACCTTCGTGCAGATGAGCATGAATCAGATGCGGCCGGAAAGAGAGTGCCGTACGGTAGGCTTGTGCGAGGAGCAAAATGTCGAGATAGGGTTTATGCCAGGAGGGACCGGCCTCAAGTTTTTTATACCAGGGAACCACCGGAGTCCGTACGACCGTAACACCCGGCATATCGCGCCCCAGGTGATAGGTGGCAATACGAACCTCATGTCCCCGCTTCGTGAGGTTCCGTGCTTCTTCATAAATTCTGACATGGCATCCACGATCTGAAAAATAGGGGGTGGGTGCGATCATCAGCACGCGTAGTGCGGTCTCAGCCAAAATTCAACCTGTCTCTTACCACATAAATCGGCTTTCCCTGTGATTCAAAATAGGTACGTGCATTCAGCTCACCGAGGAGTCCCAGGACGATAAATTGGATACCCATGAAAAGCAGAAACGCCGTCAGAATCAGGAGGGGATTGCGGTTCATACTGAAATGTTCAAACAGTTTCATATAGAGCGTCATCGCGCCGCTGCCAATACCGGCCATAATTGTGTAGACACCCCATCGGCCGAACAGTTGAATCGGCTTGGTAGAGTAAGCCAGCAGAAATTTAACGGTCATCAGATCCAGCACCACGCGAAGAGTACGCGAGATACCGTATTTACTGACACCATGCAGACGGGGAAAATGATTGACCGGTAACTCGGCAACTTTGGCCCCGTACTGGGACGCCAGTGCCGGCACAAAGCGGTGCATTTCTCCATACAGATTTATACCCTCCAGTACTTCGCGGCGATAGGCCTTGAGCGTACAGCCATAATCGTGCAGATGCACTCCGGTCAGATACGAGATTAAGGCGTTGGCCATCATTGAGGGAACTTTTCTGGAGACAAACGTATCTTTACGGTCGCGCCGCCACCCGGAAACGACATCGTACCCTTCGTGTATCCTTGCAATCAGGCGCGGAATATCAGCCGGATCATTCTGCAGATCGCCATCCATCGGGATGATAATTGCCCCACCGGCGGCATCAAAACCGGCCGACATGGCGGCGGTCTGACCAAAGTTTCTGCGAAACCTGATCACCTTGACGCGGACATCTTCAGCAGCGATCCGCTGTAGCTCAGCAAAAGAGTGGTCCGTGGAACCATCGTCAATCAGAATGATTTCATACTCCTGACACGAAGCATCCAATGCAGTGGTAATCGACCGGTACAGTTCGGCAATATTATCCTGTTCATTATAGATCGGTACAACGATGCTGAATTCCACGTGATACTCCCTGATGGTGTGGCTTGGTACTTTCCGGCACTATAGCGAATATTTTAGACATCGTCTTGCAAATTGCACACATCTGCTACAAGTTCTGATCAAATCTCTTTATTCGTGTAATTTTTATATCTGCACCATCTTTTCGCTCCGGCTTTCCCGTCACCAGCCCGAACAACAGTCCACAACCGTTGACAACATGCATATATGGTACGAGCAGAAGCAGGCCACATGAAAGCGGGGAACGACGTGCAAGCAGACTCTCAAGGGCGTTGACAACAGCAAGCAGTATGTATAACAGCAGCGGAGCGATAAAAAGCGGAAAATATGGTGTTACAAACGGCAGCACAACCAGATAAATCACAAACAGCAGCGGCGCAAAACTGACCGGATTCCAGCTCCCTGAGAGCAGAGATTGCTGGGCCCGGCCACGCCCGTAGGAAAACATCTGTCGCGTAAAGGCTCGGAATGTTGACCGTTGGCTCCTCTGTACGATCATGGCCGGATCGTGCACCAGCTTTAAGCCGGCGGTCCTGATTCTATCCATAAACTCATTTTCTTCATTCGGATAGAGACGTTCATCGAGCCCCCCCATGTCGAGGTAGACTGAGCGACGGATAGCCAGGTTACAGAGGATAAGCTCCTTCTCTGTCGTTTCACGAACGGTGCCATGTGCACGATATCTGTTTCTTACTGGACCGGCTCCCAGCAGGGAACTGAGTGCATAGCCGAACAGGCGCTGCCACCGACTGTCTGAAGCGGGGGTGATGGAGGGGCCACCAACCACCACAACGGAAGGATCGCCCATAACGGCACTACAGCGTTGAAAATTCTCCGGATGTACGCATGAGTCATCATCCAGAAAGTACAAAATTTCGCCCTGGGCTTCCGCAGCAGCCAGATTGCGCTGACGGCTCGGCATGCTCCCCTCGGCACGTAAAATCTCACATTCCGTATTATCGACTCCCGCTCGCCGGAGACTGTCGATTGCCACTACATACCCTCCCGGCTTGACAGGAATAATTATCGAAAATTTCATTCGTGGGCACCTTGCAAAAAAAAAGCCCCCCTGCGCTTCTGAATCTTGAAGTGCAGGGGGGCCGTCATCATAAACTTACATTTTTGAGTTGCCGTAACTGTGCAATCCGGAGAGGAACAGGTTAACTCCCAGGTAACAGAAGAGCGTCGCAGCAAAACCGATCACGGCCAGCCAGGCGGCCCGTTTGCCAACCCAGCCGCGTGTAATGCGGGCATGCAGATAGGCGGCGTACACAAACCAGGTAATCAGAGACCAGGTTTCCTTGGGATCCCAGCTCCAGTACGTGCCCCACGCATAGTTGGCCCAGGCAGCTCCGGTAATGATCCCCAGCGTCAGCAATGGAAAACCGATCATAATAGCACGGTAGCTCAGGTCATCAAGCACCTTGATTGGCGGAAACATCGACATCATACCACCGGCAGGCTTTGAAGCATCGTCACCTTCAACAGCAGCCTTGATCAGATACATGATAGAAACACCGCACGCTACGGCAAAAGCGGCGTAGCCGAGGAAGCAGGTAATAACGTGATAGAGCAGCCAGTTACTCTGCAGGGCCGGCACGAGCGGTTCGATGCCGGTGTTCATACCCAGCTGAGCCCAGGCCATACCGAGCAGCGAGAACGGCACGACAAATGCGCCTACCACGCGATATTTATAGCGAAAATCGATATAGGCAAGAATCAGGACAATGGTCCAGGTAAAAAACACTATCGACTCATACAGGTTGGACATAGGGGCATGACCGACACCCATATCGTATGATTCTTTCCAGCGTAGACCGATAGCAACTGTCTGCACTATCAGACCGGCATAGGCGACGAAACTGGCGACACTGCCAATAGTCTTGTTTTTACTGGCAAGGAAGGCAAAGAATACGACCGTAGAGATCATATATGCAAACGTAGTGACGTTAAAAAGCATGGAACTGGACATATAAGGAGAACCTCCGTTAGATTTTTATCTGCTTGAATTTTTCTGACATTTCTTCGAACTTCATTCCAAAAGGCGTCTGATTCTTGTTTACATTACCGTAGATACGGGCGTGGCCATGTGAAATGACAACCCAGATCCGTTTATGTGACATGAAAAATGCGATGCCGAGCCCAATCACCATCAGAGCACAACCCAGCCATACCGTCCAGACGCCCGGGTCTTTGGCAACCTGCAGACCGGTATACATTTTTGCGTTCGTCCCTTCATATCCGAAGATCAGTGAATCGCCGCGTTTGGCATTCACGTCAGGGAAATCCTTGAATACGATGAATATCTGCGGAGCGCTCCCCGGCCGGGAGAGTTCAACACGGGCGGCCGGTCCGGTAAAACCGGGCGCAAACTGCCGCACTTCCTGAGTTGTCTCCATCAGCTTCAATGTTGACCCGTCTTTCAAACCGATAGAAGTTCCTTCACGCATTGCAATTTTGTCCGGGGCTCCTCCACCACGCGGGGCAACCGTTATGAAATGGTCGCCACCTTCGCTGGCCTGTCCATAGCTGGATTGATAGAAGGTAATCCCTTTGTAGCTTAGCGGATCATTAACAATAACCTTCACATTGGAGTAGCCCGGAACAGGACGACCATTTTCCAGTACCGTCAACAGACTTTTGAACTCCTTGGGGGCACCAGTCTCATAAAATTCGACACTGAATTTTTCGCACCGGACTTCAAAGCCGAGCGGGATCGGATTCCCGTTTCGTCCGCCTACAGCATTGATGCTGGTTCCTTCCACAATATTGACAAATCCCTTGTAGCCGTACAGCGATCCGATGATTGAACCGACAAAAATAACCAGAATGCTGAAATGAACAACATAGACGCCCAGACGGCTCCACGAGGCTTTCTGAGAGAACAGGTGAATTTCACCGTTGTGCTCCGTAACAACGGGAGTGGAGAACTCGTTGCCCAGAAATTCAGTCAGGCGGCTTTGCGCTTTATCAACCGGTCCGCTGAAGGCAAGTTCGGATTTCAGCGATATATTGCGCATCGAATCAGGTAAAACAAGCGTCGGCTGGCTGACAAATTTAAAAACGTGCGGCAAACGCTTGATAGAACAGGAAATTAAATTGACACAGAATATATACAGCAGCGCGATGAACCACCAGGAGTGGTACATATCGAAAAATCCAAGTTTGGTATAAATCTGAAGCTTGCTGGGACTAATCGAGGCGATGTATTCAGGGGGTAAGTTCCCTTGCGGCAGAATCGTGCCGATAATCGACGTGAGAGCCATGGAGAACAGGAGGAATAACGTGAGTTTAAGTGAGCAGAAAAAGTCCCAGACATTGTCAACAAAGCTGCGTTCGGTAGTAGCCAATGGTATCTCCCAACTGATCTGTGATAAAAGTACTCGGCATGACACTGCCGGACAAAGCTCTGCGACAATACCTCAATTCTAAAAAAAAATGTACCCATTTTTTTAGCATGACTATTCATTACCTGAGCGACTACGTATAAACTTCACTTTCAATTTGACTACCATGGTGTATACTTGCATATCGTACAAATCACTCTGCATCCGGAGGCGGCGTCATGCCTGTCGTAGTGGAAGCGATTATTGTTTCATTCGTAATGTTCCTGATATTTGCCCTGACATTTCTGGGCATGTTTCTGCTGGCTATTGCCATGTTTCCGATCGAGCGTGAGCTATCCAAGATCGTCTGGGAGAGTATGGCTCCAAAGTACAAGCGGCCATTACCAACGCCACGCAAGGGCAATTTCCAGGATTTCAGCCGAAAGCACTGACATTCCCCGCACGCCTTGCACATCATGACCTATAATAGATTCTTTCAAAGAGGCGTAGTGTGACCACCGAACCTTCCCTGCCCTGCATCCTGATTGCCGAGGACGACCTCCTCTCCCGGACGTTGCTTGAACTCTACCTGCAACAGGAGGGGTACCCGTTCGTATCCGCAGTGAACGGGCGTGAAGCTCTGGAATATTTCAAGCGCACTCCTTTTCAAATCGTAATTACCGACTGGCTGATGCCTGAAATGGATGGCACCGATCTCTGCCGTTCCATCCGCAATCTGGCCGGCAACCATTATACCTTTCTGCTCCTGCAGACCTGCCAGGACTCGCCGGAGGCCATGGTTGAGGGGCTTGAGGCCGGCGCCGATGATTACATCATCAAACCGATCAATCCTGCCGAACTGATGGTGCGCCTGAAAGGGGCCAGACGCATCCTCGATCTTGAAAAATCTCTGCGCGAAAGCCTGGCCGAACTGCGCGAGCATTCGATCCGCGACCCTCTGACCGGAGCCTACAACCGGGGATATCTGAATCAGCACCTCGAACATGAGATTCAACGGGCGTATCGCTACCGCCACCCGTTATCACTGATCATGTGCGATCTCGATCATTTCAAGCTGATTAACGACACCTATGGACATCAGGTCGGTGACCAGGTACTCCAGCAATGCGTTGTCAATCTCAAAGCCTCGGTTCGTCATAACATCGACTGGCTGGCGCGCTATGGTGGCGAAGAGTTTGTGATCGTGCTTCCTGAAACCAACGCCAGCGGCTGTCAGGTAGTAGCTGAGCGGATGCGCTCCATGATCGCCTTCTGCCCGGAAGAGACGGCAAACGACGCTATAAAAATATCTGCCAGCTTTGGAGCGGTTACACTTCTCCCGGATTCAGACCCGATTCACCGCTCTGGCCCCGATCTTCTCCAGCGGGCTGACGTCTGTATGTATCAGGCTAAACAGCGGGGCCGGAATCTGGTCGTCTGCGAAGAGCAGCACGCATTATTGCACGGGGGCAGCGATGGCACAGATCAGCATTGATGACCTTGCAGCCGGAATGGTTCTGAAATCGGTGGTTAACGATCGTAACGGACGACTGCTGCTGCCTGCCGATACCGAACTGAGCGATAAACATCTGAAGATATTTCGTACCTGGGGGGTCACCTCTGCGGATATAGATGGCGTGGATGGCGCTTCAGAGGGGTCGTCTGCTTCCAATGCCCTTTGCAGTAACGATCCCCAGGAGATTGAAGCCGTGCGGGCGCTGGTTGCACGCCGCTACATACACAATGATCCCCTTCATCCGATGATCGCCGAGCTGATTAAAATCTGCACCACCCGAAAGCTGGCCCATGGTTAGTGCGAAACCACTCACGATTGAATCACTGCTCGGCGATATCAGTGCGGTCCCGTCACTGCCGCAGCTCTATACAAAGCTCGATGAAACCATCAACCATCCCCGCAGTTCGATTGCTGACATCGCCAAGGTACTTTCCGAAGACCAGGGACTGGCGGCACGCATCCTCAAACTGGCCAACAGCCCGCTTTTCGGCTATTTTTCCCGCATTGACACCATCACACAGGCGGTCACAATAATCGGCATTCAGCAGGTTCGCGATCTGGCGCTGGCCATCTCTGTCATGGGAATCTTCAAGGATGTGCCTGAAGACCTGATATCCATGGACCGTTTCTGGCGGCACAGCATCGGCTGCGCCCTGGCAGCCCGTGCTCTGGCTGCCAGCCTTCGTGAAACGAATCTGGAGCGTTTTTTTGTAGCCGGGATTCTTCACGACATCGGGCGACTGGTTCTGTTTATGCGGCTTCCCGAACTCTGTCGCGAGATAATTGATCTGGCCAGCCACGATAAACGCAGCATGAATGAAGTCGAGCGGGAGCGAATCGGTTTTGATCATGCCGACCTGGGCGGAGCATTACTGCGACTATGGAAGCTGCCGTCACGAGTCGTGGAACCGGTAGAATACCATCACCGCTGTATGAAGGCCGCTCAATTCCCACGTGAAAGCGCATTTCTGTACTGCGCCGACATCCTGATACATGCGCTGGAACTGGGCAACAACGGTGAGGATGAGCTGGTGCCCCCCCTGACGCCCGGAGCGTGGGAACAGCTGGCCATCGCCCCGGCACAACTTTCCACCATCGTCTCCCAGATCGACCAACAATTTGAGGAAATTACCCGCACAATCCTGAGTGACGTACCATGACCGGCCTCCCGCTGAAATCAGATTTACAGGCTCTTGGAGAACGGGTCCGCTTCCTTGAAGAGACCAACCTGCACTACGTCAATCTGCTCGACATAGTAGCCGCCTGCAGTGATTTTTCCTCTGACATTTCGGAGCTACGGGGCAGCGATCAAATCATTCAGACCGCATTTGCGCAAACCGGAAGACTGATACCCTTTGAGGCCCAGGCCATTTTTACGATAGACGACGATGCCGATTTTACGCTGGCCTGGTGTCAACCGGAGAGCGCCAGTTCCCGTATTCAGGCGGAAGCTGACGCTGCCATCGCCGACGGCAGTTTTGCCTGGGCTCTCAATCAGAATCATCCGGTTGCCAACCCGGCCTCGGACGCGCACTCGACACTGCTCCTGCATGCCGTCGCTACCCACTCCAGGGTACGAGGCATGTACGTCGGGATCCTGCCCGGCAACAACGCTGCAATTGAAGTTTCAACACTGAGTGCGCTCTCGATCGTACTGACCTACACCGCCTTCGCCCTTGAAAATGCCACCCTCTATGAACTGCTGCATGATCATATGCGTAATCTCGAAAAGAAGGTTCAGGAACGGACCGCTGAACTGGATGCCGCGCGAATCCAGGCGGAAGCTGCCACGCATGCCAAGAGTGAATTTCTGGCGACCATGAGTCACGAGATCCGCACGCCGATGAATGGCATTATCGGTATGGCCGAACTATTGACAAACACCGCGCTTTCCGAACAGCAGCGTCGATATCTGAATAACATCACCGTTTCAGCTGATAATCTCCTGGAGATTATCAACGATATTCTTGATTTTTCCAAAATTGAAGCGGGACGCATGGAGCTTGACCTGCACCAGTTTAATCCGCGCAAACTGCTGGAAAGCTCCCTACTGCCGCTGCGTCTGAAGGCTGAATCGCGGCAGGTACAGCTGACCGTATCTGTGGCAGAAGAGTGCCCAACTCTTCTAAGCGGGGATGGCGCCAAGCTGCGCCAGATTCTGCTCAACCTGGTCAGCAATGCCGTAAAATTCACCCCGCACGGGAGCATCAGCGTTGAGCTGAACGTCTCGACCCGCACCGCTTCAGGTCTGAGCTTGCAGATACTCATTCGCGACACCGGTATCGGCATGACGAAAGAGGTCTGTCAGAAGATATTCGACCCTTTTACGCAAGCCGATTCTTCCACCAGTCGCTCCTACGGAGGAACCGGCCTTGGGCTGGCCATCACCCGTAAACTGGTCGAATTGATGGGGGGGCGTATCAGCCTCTCCAGCGAGCCGGGCATTGGCAGCTCTTTTGCGCTGGACCTGCCGTTCGGTATTGCCCGACAGGAGGAAATTCGTAAAACAGCTGAAACGACCGTTAATCCTGAGCTTCCCCGGACATCACTCTCCATTCTGCTGGCCGAAGATGTACCCATAAATCAGGAACTGGCTACGATCGTACTGGAACAGATGGGACATCGGGTGACACTTGCTGTAAACGGAGCCGAAGCGGTCGAGCAGTTCGGCAACAACAGCTTTGACCTTGTGTTAATGGACATGCAGATGCCGCTTATGGATGGCCTCCAGGCAACGCGAGCCATCAGAGAGCAGGAGCAGCGGAGCGGACGCCGGACACCGATCATCGCCATGACGGCCAATGCCTCTGAAAACGACCGTCAGAACTGCCTGGCATCCGGTATGGATGATTTTATTGTCAAGCCGGTGCGAGCGGAACTGCTTCAAAAAACATTGGCACAATTTTCGGCGAAATCAGTCTCATCAGACCTTTCAGGCACGTCTGATAAGTCTGAACGGTCGGATTTATCTGACAACTCGGATCTTTCAATCTACAACCGCGCCGATTTACTGCAGCGCCTGGGGGGGCAGGAAGCTCTGCTGCCACGGTTCCTGCAGCTGTTCGCGGAAAGCACTGACCTCTCCATGGCCCATCTGCAGGACGCAGTTCTTTCCGGCACCAACGATGAAATTCACCGCCAGGCCCACTCCATCAAAGGCGCAGCTGCCAATATCGGCGCTGACCGCATTCATGCCTGTGCCGCACGATTGGATACAGCCGCCAAATCGGGGGATTCAGCTCTTATTTCTGCTCAGACCGCACAACTCGTTATGGAATATGCACTCTTCAAAAAAACCATCGTGGCCCCTCAATGAACAACGATGTTAAAATACTGGCTGTCGATGATCTGGCGCTCAATCTGGAACTACTCGAAGTTATGCTGTCACAGCTCGATGTCACCCTGCTTAAAGCCGTTAATGGTCAGGTTGCCCTTGATATACTGGCGCAGGAACCGGAGATCGATGCGATCCTGCTCGACCTTGAAATGCCTGTCATGGATGGTTTTAAAACGCTCAGAATCATTAAAGAAGATATAAGTATTCGGGATATCCCGGTTATCGTCATCACAGCCGATGGTGATGAAGTTGTAAAAACACTGGCACTGGGAGCCAACGATTTTCTGGCCAAACCGTTCAACCCCGAAGAGCTGAGACTGCGGGTCATGAACCACGTCCGCAGTAAAAAACTGAACGACCTCACCAAGGATATGAACCACATTCTTGAGCAGGAGGTCGTCAAAAAAACAGCTGCCCTGCGCACCGCTCTGGAGCTTTCAAAGCGAGCAGAATATGAAATTTCACTCCGTCTCGGTGTTGCGGCCGAGTTCAGGGACCTTGAAACCGGTATGCATACCCGTCGTATCAGCGAGTTTTCCCGCATGCTGGCCGGATTGGCCAACATGACGGAGGAGGAAGCTGAAATCCTCCGGTACGCTTCACCGCTTCATGATGTCGGCAAGATCGGCATCCCCGACCGGATTCTGCTGAAACCGGGTAAACTGGATGCTGTCGAATTCGAGATCATGAAGAAACATACCGAAATCGGAGGAAAGATCCTGAACGACGCTCAGCGTTTTCCACTTCTGGATGCCGGAAGAGTTATCGCCCTGCAGCATCATGAGAGATGGGATGGCAGCGGCTATCCACACGGACTGGCCGGGACGGAGATTCATCCCTTTGCCCGCATCGTATCAATTGTAGATGTTTTCGACGCCCTGACATCAGAGCGACCCTACAAAAAAGCCTTCACGCTTGAAAAGACCGAGTCAATCATGATGGAGGATCAGGGGACCTTCTTTGATCCGCAGCTCCTGAAGCTTTTTTTCGAGCACATTGATCGCTTTGTCACCATTAAGGATGCAATGCGGGATCTGCCGTGCGAGGAAAACATAACGTATTTACAGCATGTTGTAATTTAACAACAGGAGTGACGAATGAAAGTAATTGCGCTCTACAATATTAAAGGTGGCGTCGGTAAAACGGCAACCTGCGTCAATCTGGCCTATTGTTGTGCCAAAAGCGGCATGAAAACACTGTTGTGGGATCTCGATTCGCAGGGAGCTGCCAGCTATTATTTCAATGTCAAACCGGAAGTCAAGGGTGGTACCAAGAAGCTCTTCAAAACCAGATCGGTCGGCGATCTGGTTAAAGAAACCGATATTGAAAACCTGGATCTGCTGCCGGCTGATTTTTCATACCGGCATATGGATCTGTTTCTTGATAGTGAAAAAAAACCTAAAAAGCAGATGAGCGAGTTTTTGAGCCGCATTGAAGATGATTATGACGTTCTTTTTCTGGACTGTCCGCCCAGTTTTTCTCTGGTGTCGGAAAATATTTTTAACTCATCCGATATCATGCTGGTTCCGCTTATCCCCACTACGCTCTCACTTCGTACGCATGAGCAGATACTTTCATACGTTAATGAGCACAAAAAGCTGACTCTCAAAGTCATGCCATTCTTCTCAATGGTAGACCGTCGCAAGAAACTACATACCGAAACCATGGACAGTGCCCAGAAAGAGATAAAGGGTGTACTGAAATCATGCATTCCCTATCTTTCGATCATTGAGTTAATGGGAGTAAAAAGAGCACCGGTCGGTGTCTTTGCGCCTACGAGCAGTGCAGCGTTACTTTTCGGTGAGTTGTGGTCGGAAGTTGTGAAGAAGGCTCAGTTGCACTCTCGTTTGCACGGGTAAGTAAGGAAAGTTCATATGTCACTGCACAATGTTAATGAACTGCTTTCCAAGCACCGACGTGTTGAAAACAACTTACCCGGCAATCCATACCACGTCAGGATCTGGTGGAATCGATGGTCTAGAAACAGCAATTGTACTGAATTAAAGAGAAAATTTAGCGGAGAAAAAAGTCGTGGAGCCTATCGTTACGCATAAGGACCGTTGCCGTCGCTGCTACTCCTGTGTTCGCAGCTGTCCGGTCAAGGCCATCAAGGTTGATAGCGGCGTTGCCCAGATTATTCCTGAGCGCTGTATCGGCTGTGGTAACTGTCTGAACTGTCCGCAAAATGCCAAGATGGTGGCTGACCGAATGGTCAGGACGCAGGAGATGCTTGCTTCCGGTGTGCCGGTTATTGCGGTTCTGGGGTGTTCGTTTCCCGCTTTCTTTCATGACGTGTCAACGGGGCAGCTGGTTGCGGCTCTGAAAAAGCTCGGATTTTGTGAGGTGCACGAGGGTGCATACGGAGCCCGCATGATTGCGCCAGGCTATCGTGATGAACTCGATAAAGCGGATAAGCCACTGATTTCATCGCATTGCCCGGCTGTTGTTGACCTGATCGAGCGGCACTATCCCAAACTGGTGCCCAACCTCATGCCGATCGTGTCGCCGATGATAGCCATGGGGCGTTTCATCAAGAACATTCTGGGTGACGAAACCTGCGTCATCTATGTCAGTACCTGTATTGCAGCAAAGTTTGAGATTCAGGCGGAAGCGTCAGGCGCTATCGATGTGGTGTTGACGTATCAGGAAATTGACAAGCTGCTTAAGAAGCATGCTATCAATCCACATGTGCTTGAGTCACTCCCTTTTGATGGCATTGACCCTGCTCACGGTCGACTCTTCACGCTGACCGGAGGAGCGCTGAGTGTTTTTGAGATTTCAACTGATCTCCTGAGTAACAAAACCATCAGTGCCGAGGGGGAGGCACATACGGTCAGCCTTATCCGCGATCTGGCCGTTGGCCGGATTTCACCCGATTTTGTCGATCTGCGCTTTTGTGATGGCGGCTGTGTTGACGGTCCGGCCCGCGATAAAGAGCTGCACCACTTCTTCAAGCGCGAGCAGATTGTACGCCACCATAGCGGCAGCCCGGCGTATCAATCGGTAGCTCACTATAATTCGCCGGCAATCCATCCGGCGTTGATGCGTACATTTTCTGATAAATCCAGGACGTTGCCGTTACCTGACAAGGGGGACATCAAGCGGATCCTGTTTGCAACTAATAAATTTACGCGTGGTGATGAGCTGAATTGTCGTGCCTGTGGTTACAATAGTTGTCGTGAGCATGCGGTGGCCGTGTTTCAGGGGTTGGCTGATGTTGAAATGTGTCTGCCGTATAATGTTCAGGTGATCGAAGAGGAACGTGGTCACCTGATGCAGAAGTATGAACTTGTACAGCGCGAACTGGATCGTCATGCCGGCGAAGATATGATGATCGGTATAGATCCTGGTATCAGCCAGGTCATGCAGCTGGTTCATCAGGTTGGCCCGACACCGACGACGGTTTTGATTCGAGGTGAGACCGGAACCGGAAAAGAGCTGACAGCGCGGGCGATCCATCGGTTGAGCCAGCGTAATGACAAACCGCTCATGACGGTTAACTGCACCACACTGACAGATTCACTTCTTGAAAGTGAGCTGTTCGGCCACAAAAAAGGGTCGTTTACCGGTGCCATAGCTGAAAAAAAGGGGCTTTTTGAAGCGGCCAACGGCAGTACCATTTTTCTGGATGAGATTGGTGACATTACGCCAAAACTGCAGGCTGAGCTGTTACGGGTTCTTGATCTGGGCGAGGTACGCCCGGTAGGGGGGCTTGCCGCTAAAAAAGTGGATGTGCGCCTGATTGCCGCTACCAATAAGGATCTGGAGCAGGGGGTGCGTGAGGGGTGGTTTCGTGAAGATCTGTACTATCGTCTGAATGTCTTCTGTATCGAACTGCCGCCGCTGCGTGAACGGGCAGAGTCGGTGCCGCTGCTGGCCCAATGTTTTATCGATAAGGCCCGTAAGAAACTCAATAAAAACATTGACGGCATTGAAGATCGGGCCGTCAGGGCCATGCAGCATTATCTCTGGCCCGGTAACATCCGGGAAATGCAGAACATTATTGAACGCTCGGCTGTTCTGGTTAAGGGGGGGATGATCCGTTTGGAGAATTTACCCACCATCTTTACCGATATATATGAGGCCTGTCACGATGATGTCAGTCGCCGCCGGGTTTCGTTTAAGGCCGAGCGAGAGTTGCAGGTCGTGCGTACCGAGCGGAATATCATTGTGCGCTATCTGGAGGAGGCGGAAGGCAATGTTGCCAAGGCAGCCCGTCTGGCGCATGTTCCGAGGCGTACGTTTTATCGTCTGCTGGAAAAAAACGGCATCGAATTGGTGCGTCCGAAGCGGCACAAGAGTTGATGTCTGCTTCGGCGGTCCCATGCCGGGTATGCTAATTGGTAATACCAAATCGTGTATACTTTTGAGCTAATATGCGCCAATAGTGACACACTGTTTTTTCTGTAGAGAGAAGATTCCGTGAGGGGCACCGCTTAACTACCTGTTTTTATATGGATCGCATTTAAATAATATTATTGGCACGGTATTAGCTAGTGTTTACAGTATATTCGTTTATGCGAACACGACACAAACCATACAAAAACAGGGAGGAAGATTACAATGGGAAGAATGAGAGAAAATCCGCGCTACAATGTTATTTCAATGAGGGTCAGTGATGAGGAGCGTGATCAGCTGGAAAACCTTATGAAAACAACGCACAAGAGCATTTCAGACATTATGCGTGAGGCCATGGAGTATTTTTCTGCGCACTACGAGCAAGGTTCCATGGATCACAAAGCTGTTGCGTAAGTACCGTTTCAAAGTCCTGAATGGCAACAAGGCGGGGAAAAAATCCCCGCCTTGTTGCATTTTGAAACAATTCATGTGAAACAACTCAGCTGATTACAATCTCGAACTGTTCCTGATGAAAACCAGGTTTGGCGCGTACCGTAATGCGCTTTTTAAACCGTTTTTCAAGCTCTTCCAGGCCTCGCCGCTCTTCGTCGTAGAGCAGGTCCGCCACCTGTGGATGGACAGTGACGGTCGCCTTGCTGCCGCGAATGTCAAGCATCTCCCGGCGCAGTTCGCGGAAGATCTCATGACATACCGTCGTTTTTGATTTGATGTAGCCACGACCTTCGCAGTAACTGCATGGTTCGCACATCATGCGACTGATGTTCTCACGTACCCGCTTGCGGGTCATTTCCACCAGGCCGAGTTCGGATATTTTCAAAATATTGGTTTTGGATTTATCCGCTTTCAAGGCCTCTTCCAGCGCCCCGTAGACCTTCTCGCGATTGACCTCTTTTTCCATATCAATGAAATCGATGATGATGATACCGCCGATGTTACGCAGGCGCAGCTGGTAGGCGATCTCTTTGACCGCTTCCAGGTTGGTTTTCAGGATAGTGTCTTCCAGGTTGTGTTTGCCGACAAAGCGCCCGGTGTTGACATCGATGGCGCTCAAGGCCTCGGTCTGCTCAATGATGATGTAGCCGCCCGATTTGAGCCAGACCTTGCGTCCCAGCGCCCGGCTGATCTCAACCTCCAGACCGTAATGGTCAAAGATCGGTTCTTCTTCATCGTACAGTTCGATCGAATACTTCATCTTGGAGGCAAAGGTCGAGATAAACTGCACGATACGGTCATAATCGGTCTGTGAGTCAACCACGATTTTGCCGACCTGCTCGGTGACAATATCGCGTACTACCTTTTGAACGACATCAAGATCTGAATGTACAAGTGATGGAATGGCAGCTTTATCCTTGCGGGCAGCGATCTCATCCCACAGTTTGGAAAGATAGAGCATATCTGCCACAAGGTCCTCTTCGCTTTTTCCTTCCGAAACAGTCCTGACGATATATCCGGAGCCGACTTTCTTAAGGCGTTCGACGATTTCCCGAAGCCGCTCGCGCTCTTCTTCGTCCTCGATGCGTCGGGAAATGCCGATATGGTCAACCGTCGGCATATACACCAGGTGGCGACCCGGCAGCGAAATATGGGATGTGATGCGGGCACCTTTGGTGCCGAGCGGCTCTTTGGATATCTGTACCAGCAGCTCCTGACCTTCCTGAAGCAGATCTTCGATTGGGTGCAGTGGGCGGAATTCGGGGTGCTCGGAATGTTCCTGGCCTTCTACGGGCTCGTCTTCCTTTTTGGTGCCGTCATCAAGCAGTGACTCATATTCTACAAGTGCATCAAATACATCCGCTACGTACAAAAAAGCGGCTTTTTCCAGGCCGATATCCACAAAAGCGGCCTGCATGCCAGGGAGGACGCGAATAACGCGCCCCTTGTAAATATTACCCACGATTCCCTTGTCGCGGCTGCGCTCGATATACAGCTCGGCAATAGTGCCGTTCTCGATCAGCGCAATGCGGGTTTCGTGGGAAGCAGCATTGATAACTAATTCAGCTCCCATGGTGATGTTCTCCGATTTATGTAATGTAAAGAAAAAACGTAATTATGATGGAGTGAAGACAACATCCAGCTTTTCTACGCGGACATCGTTCCCCTCAAGAGCGTTATTGCCGGTGATCGCCCGGGCGAATTCAAGCGGTTTGCCCCTTTTGGCAACCAGTTCCAGCACATGGCCGGTAGCGCAGAGCGAAACCGTTTCCATTCGCAGATCAACGCTCTGGGTCTGTCCCTTTTTGGTACGCTGAATGACAAAAGTTTCCAGCTCCATAAAATGGGCGGACAGCTGCTGCAACTGGTCGCTCGGAACGCTTTCAACGGTTATGCGATAGCTGGTGGCGTCGATCAGGGTCGAAATGGAGGGCGCTTTGGCGTCGATCTGTGCCGCTTCGAGAATGCGAAGTCCCGCAGGCAGCACGGCATTAAGCCGCTCTTGAACGTCCTGTGCCGTTATGCCGGTCGCGACGTGCATGTCCATGTATTCGGCCTGCGACTCGACACCCACCGACGTGGCGGTACCGAATGAAAAACGGGGGTGCGGGTGAAAGCCCTGTGAGAACAGGATCGGCACATCACCACGGCTGACTGCGCGGGTAAAGACGGTAATCAGCTCCAGATGGCTCAGGTAGCGCATGGCGCCATCTTTGGCAAAGCGGAGCCGCATGCGGGCGGCGTCAGGTTCAACAGCGGTTTTTACGGGGCGCGGTGGCAGGTTGCTCTGCTCGGAAACCCGGTTTTTCAGTTCGCTGAAATCGCAGACGCCACAGGCGCTGCACTCGCCATGACGACAATCCGTTGTGCCGGTTTCTGCAAGGGCGCGTTCGCGTTCGCCCAACAGGAATTCGCGCGTGACACCGCAGTCAAGATGATCCCACGGCAGTACTTCGTCCAGACCACGGCGGCGCAGGTACCATTCCGGCTGGATTCCGCAATCATCAAGTGCCGTAAGCCAGCGCTCCAGCGAAAAGTGCTCGCGCCAGCCGTCAAAACGGCAGCCCAGTTCGACCGCACGGATCAGGAGCGGCGCCAGGCGTCGATCGCCACGGGCAAAGACCCCTTCCATAAAGGAGAGCGGCGCATCCTGCCATTTGAATTTAAGTTTGCGTTTTTTGAGGTCGCAGTGCAGCTGGTACTGCTGGTCGTTGATCTCCTGCATGGAGATCTGCGGCTCCCACTGAAAAGGGGTGTGTGCCTTGGGAACGAACGTGCTGACGGCAACATTTACCTCTCCGGAGCTGCCCAGGATTTTGGCCTGATCCTTGACCTTGCGGGCCAGAGTGGCAATCTGGGCAACATCTTCAGCCGTCTCGCCCGGCAGACCGATCATGAAATACAGCTTGATCAGGCGCCAGCCGGCCGTGTAGATGGCGGCCGCTGCGGATATAAGATCGGCCTCAGCGATGCCCTTGTTGATGACTCGCCGCATGCGGTCGCTGCCCGCTTCGGGCGCCAGGGTGAAACCGGTTTTACGCACCTTTTTGATCTCTTCGATAAGTTCATCCGAGAGACTGCCGACGCGTAGCGAGGGGAGCGAAACGGCTACGCGTTCTTCGGCATAACGGGCCATCAGTTCGGTTACCAGAGGTGTCACACAGGAGTAGTCGCCGGTCGAAAGCGACAGCAGCGAGACCTCATCGTAGCCGGTGGCCTTGAGCGACTTTTCGACCAGATCGAGGATCGTTTCGGGAGAACGCTCGCGCAGCGGGCGATAGACGTAACCGGCCTGACAGAAACGGCAGCCACGTGTACAGCCACGGGCAACCTCGACCGCTACCCGGTCGTGGACCGTCTTCATGAACGGTACAACGGGGGAGTCAGGGTAGGGGGCGGCGTTCAGGTCGGCCAGGAAGCGCCGCCGGACTGACGTGTAGCCGGGATTAAGCGGCCTGATTTCCGTAATAGTCCCATCGGGGGCGTACTGCGGTTCGAAAAAGGAAGGAATGTATACGCCGGTAATGGTTGACAGGCGCTCCAAAAGCTGGGCCTTGTTTTCGCCGATCTTTCGGGAGTCTCTGACCGCCAGAGCGATTTCGACAACCGCCTCTTCGCCATCACCGAGCAGTATGGCGTCAAAGAAGGGGGCCAGCGGCTCAGGATTGTAGGCACAGGGACCACCCGCCAGAATCAGCGGCCAGGTTGCGTCGCGATCTTTTGATAAAAACGGAATCGAGCCCAGGCGCAGCATGGTGAGAATATTGGTATAAGAGAGTTCGTACTGCAGGGTAAAGCCGACAATATCGCATTCTGCCAGCGGAGTATGACTTTCCAGTGTGGCCAGCGGCGCGTTGGCGGCCAGCATCTCGCGTTCCATATCAGGCCAGGGGGCAAAGGCCCGCTCTGCAGCAATGCCGGGCACCCCGTTCAGAATATGGTAAAGAATACGCAGGCCCAGATGACTCATGCCGACTTCATAGACATCCGGGAAGGCCAGAACAAAACGAAGATCGGCTTCATCCTTGTGGATGGAGCCCATTTCGCCACCCATGTAGCGGGCAGGTTTTTCAACAGCGAGTAGATTCATCAATAAAATTGCATTCTTTCTTGAATTTAATAGTCGGTAACAATAACAAATCGGTTGTGGCTATGCAAGTTAAATAGCCGATTGCTGTTGCATGGGGCTGTAACAGGAAATGAAATCAGGTCAGCAATACTCCGTCATCAATAATGATACAGCGACTGCCGTCAGCCATGATTGCCGTCAGAGTGGGGTGATAGAAGACATAATCTTCGTGAAAGGGGGCGCTGACCGTGCCTCCGAAGCCGGTGTTATCCCCCAAGGCGAGGTGGATTGTGCCGAGGATTTTTTCGGCCTCCAGTACGTTGTCGGGACGGCTGGCCTTGTCGTTGGTGCCGATACCCAGTTCGGCCAGGTTGCGGCAGGCGTTATTGGCGGCGAACAGCTCTTCCAGCCGCAGCCGATGACGGTCATTACCTTCCAGGTCAACCACGACCCCGCCTTCAATCAGAATCCGCAGCGGTTCGTCCAGTTTGCGGGTAGGGCCCCACTCTACGACCATGACTCCGTGACTCTGACCCTCCAGAGGTGCCAGGTAGGCTTCGCCGGCCGGCAGATTACCAAAACTGCCGGCTGACGTCAGCAGTCCGTCATCCCCCTTGGCATAGCGCCCCTGTTTGCAGATATGCATATCGGTACCGTTGGGGGTCGTGACGTGAATCCATTCGGCCCGGTTGACAGCTGCCACCAGGCGGGCGGTTCGATCAGCCAGCGCTTGCCAGTCAACGGTCATCGAGCTGTAGAACATATCCGGATCAAAGTGCGGCAGGCTGGCAAAACGGGCGCCGGTGGTACAGGCCAGAGCGCGATAGCGGGTGTGGCTGGTCGAATTGTTGGACAGGGCGATAATGGCTGTTACGGCTTCCTCGCGATGAGCCTGGACGGTTTCGCGGGCTCGCTCGATGTCGGCTGAATCGGCAGACTTGGTTAAAAGTCTCGCCAGCAGGCCGCCAGCTTCCAATTCTATAAGTGCCTGACTGCCGAATGTAGCCAGCCAGAGCTCCCGGGGCGGCTCCGTTCCGGAGGCGGGTGTAGCGGGGAACTCCACAAAGCTGCCGCTGCCATAGGTGCGTGCGGCAAAATCGGCTGCAGCGCGGGCGGTCGCATTCAGGCGTGTCCGCCGGTCAAGGTCCGAGCTCGACAGCTGCTCATCCGGACGGATCGTGTCACTGAAAACCAGGATCCGTTCCGTCGACACGACAGGAACAGAAATATCAGCCCTGATGCCCATATTGGTTTCAAAGAGAGAGTGGAAGGCGAGGTCGAGACGAGCGTTAGCGGTCATGATTCTGATTTCTCCTGTTGAGCGGGATGGAAACTGCGGATGCTCCTGCTATAGCACATCATCGCAAAAAGGTGAAATCAGATCAGAGTGCCGATCAGTTTTTTCCTTGATTTATAGGATGTTAGTATGATAATCATGCATACTGTATACAATTCTTGAAAACGATTTTATCCAATAATTGCGAGTGCTTAACCTTGTAGACGGGGTTAGTTGGTGGAGGTTTGTGTGGCACAGGTAGTTTTTTCTACGTGGGGTAAGGATCTAGTCGATAACCGGGATACAACCGCAGAACCGAAAGCGGTCAGCTACCGACTGCCGGTGGCTTTCGACGGTAAGCGCCCGTTACGCGCCTTTATGGGCTGGGACGGAATCATACTTTTCGACAAAGATGTCGATGTACCCGCCATGACGGCCGAGTACATGAAACGGGTGCAGACGGAATACTGCTGCGGAAAATGTACGCCGGGTAAAAAGGGGACCAAAGTCCTGATGGACCTGCTACAGAGCGTGCTGGCAGGTACCGCTTCTGCGTCTGATCTGGATAAGGTCGAAGGTTTGACGAACCTACTCAAAAACTGCAAGTGTACGCTCTGTCAGAGTGCGACCGTGCCGGTCTTTGATGCGGTCAAGCATTTCCGGGCCGATTTTCTGGCATATCTGAACACCGCCTGCCGCCCGAGATTTGTGCCGGCGAAATATATTCACAAGATTACTGCTCCCTGTATGGACAAGTGTCCGTCTCATATCGACATTCCCAAGTATATTGAGGCAATTAAAAACTATCAGTATGACGTTTCGCTGAAAACCATCCGCGAAAACATGCCGCTGCCGGCCGTCTGCGGACGGGTCTGTCCACATCCCTGCGAAAGCGCCTGTCGCCGTGCCAATGTTGACGAAGCCATCAGCATCATGTTGCTGAAGCGGACCGCCTCCGATTACGAACGTCTGCATAATATCGCTCCGGCCATGACTCCCAAACCACGTAAGGAAAAGAGCATCGGAATTGTCGGTGCCGGTCCGGCCGGTCTGGCGGCGGCCTATTATCTGGCTTTGGAAGGGTATCCCTGCACTATTTATGAAGCCCTGCCGGAAGGGTATGGCGGCGGTATGGTCGCGGTCGGCATTCCGGCCTACCGTATGCCGCGCACCATTTTGCAGCGCGACATCGATATCATCAAGTCGGTTGGGGTCGAGATCATCTATAACTGCCGTGTCGGAACCGATATCACCCTGCCGGAACTGAAAAAGAAGCACGCTGCCGTCTTTATTGCACCGGGAGCCCACAGTTCAAAACCGATGGGAGTTGAGGGTGAAGAGAAGGGGTACAAGGGCTTTTTGACCGGTGGGATCTATTTTCTGCGGGATGCCTATCTGGGCAAGCCGACCGGTATGGGCAGGAAAGTGGTCGTCGTCGGCGGCGGCAACACCGCCATTGACTGTGTGCGGGTAGCGCTGCGTGAAGGTGCGGAGATGTCCTGTCTGGTCTATCGCCGTTCGCGTAAGGAGATGCCGGCTGATGTGTGGGAAGTTGACGGTGCCGACGAAGAAGGGGTCACGTTTGAATTCCAGGTGCTGCCGACCCGGGTTATTGCCAATGAGAATAATGAAATTACCGGGGTTGAATGCGTCCGCATGGCTCTGGGTGAACCGGATGCGTCCGGTCGTCGCCGTCCCGAACCGATGCCGGGCAGCGAATTCGTGATTGAATGCGATACGGTTATTCCGGCCATCGGCCAGGATATGGATTTGAGCTTCATTCCGCCCGAAATGGGTATTGATATCAGTAAATGGAACACCGTCATCACGAAATATCTGCCGCTCAAAGATGCTGCCGGTAAGGATCTGAAAGACGGTATGGGCAATCCGCTGTCACGAACTCTTATGACCGATTGCGATGGTGTTTTTGCCGGGGGAGACGCCGAGATCGGCCCCTTGACAGTCGTCGCCTGTGTCGGTAACGCCCATCGTGCTGCGACGGTCATACAGCGCTATATTGAAGAGGGCACCACCTATCTCTCCGAACAGGATATTTTTGATGACCTCTTGACCTATCTGGGGGTCTACGATAAGGCGGAACCGGTACCCTGGCTTGACTCGGCTGCCCGTGCCCATCAGGTGGAGATCCATGGCAAAGCACGTGCTGCCAAAGGGAATTACCTCGAAGTCGAGCTCGGTTTCAGTGACAGCAAGGCCCAGGCCGAAGCGGATCGCTGCCTGCGTTGTTACCGGATGGCGATGGTAGCGGTGTAATACCAATTCCATATCAAGGCCCTATCGTCGTTGGCTCGTCTTCGGCTGCTCAACATACTGATATGTACGCCTCGCCGCCGCAATCCTCGCCGCCTTGATATCATCCTTGATCTGGAATTGGAAAATATTTTCAATACGATTTTTATATCTGGAGATACAAAGATATGGTTTCATTAACGATTGACGGCCACGAGATTCAGGTTCCCAAAGGTACGACTATCCTGACTGCAGCGGCGCAGTTGGGCATCACCATCCCGACACTCTGCTGGCTGAAAAAAATATCAACCACCGGTGCCTGTCGTATTTGTATTGTCGACGTCGAAGGTGTTGACCGCCCCATGACCGCCTGTAACACGCCGGTCAAAGAGGGCATCCGGGTTACAACCAGCACTCCCAAACTGGAGCAGATCCGCAAGAGCACGCTGGAGCTGATGCTGGTCAATCATCCGCTGGACTGCCCGATCTGTGACGCCGGCGGCGAATGCAATCTGCAGGATACCTGCTATGCGCTCAAGGTTGACAAGAACCCCTACACCGCAGAACTGGAACGCCTGCCGATCCGCTACGACTGGCGACTGCTGGAAAGCGATCCCAACCGCTGCATCCTCTGCGAAAAATGTGTCAAAGTCTGCCGTGAAGTGGTCGGACGAGAAGCGATTGAAGCGGTTGACCGTGGCGATCGTACGATCATCGATACGCTCTCCCGCCAGCCGCTGGATTGCGACTTTTGCGGCAACTGCATCGAAGCCTGCCCGACCGGCACGCTGATCAGCACACCGTTCAAATTCAAGGGGCGCCCATGGACCTTCACGGTTTCTCAGAGCGTTTGCAGTTTCTGTTCATCCGGTTGCCCGATTGAATATCATGTCAAAGAGGGCAAGGTCGAGCGGGTAACCAGCTCTGACGAAGGCTTCAACAAGGGCAACCTCTGTATCAATGGCCGTTTCGGCTATGCCGCCTTCAATGCTCCCGAGCGTCTGACAGCGCCGCTTGCCAAAGATGCCTCCGGAAAGCAGCAGAAGACCGGCTGGGATACGGCACTGCCTCAGATTGCCGCCCGTTTGAAAGAGATTACCACGCAGGGTGGCGGCGCGGCCGTGGCCGGCATCGGCTCGCCGCGCGTGACGAATGAAGAGAGCTACCTGTTTCAGAAATTTATGCGCGGCGCTCTCGGCAGCAACAATATCGATTCCGAGGCACGACTGGGCTATCTGCCTTCCCAGGTAATCCAGTGGGAGATGCTCGGGTACAGCGGCGGCACCTACAGCATGGATGCCATTGAGGAGGCTACGGCCATTCTCGTGATCGGCGCCGATCTCAAGGCCGAATCGGCCGGCTTTGCCTATCGCGTGATTCAGGCCGCTACAAAAAACGATGCCCGTCTGGTGCTGGCCGGCAGCCGCGTCACCTCGATGAACAAATTCGCCAATGCATTTCTGCAGTGCCGTCCCGGCAGTGAGGCCTGGCTGGTGGCCGGACTCAACAAGGCGCTTGTGGCAGAAGAGCAGGCCACGACGGAGAGACTGACCGGGCTGTACGCTTTGCAGGCTTCACTGGCGCCGCTGTCATTTGAGCAGATCAGCGCGCAGACCGGTGTGTCTGAAGCAGCGCTGCGAGAAGCGGCCCGTATGATCTGCAGTGGCGGGCGTACGGCGGTTATCTACGGCTCCGAAATCATCCGCTCCGCCGACCTGAAAAACGCTGTATCCGGAACGATTGACCTGGCGCTGCTGACCGGCGCCGTAACGGAAGCCGGGGCTGGTCTCTATCCGCTGGATGAAAAGAACAACACTCAGGGCATGCTTGATATGGGCGTCTGTCCCGAGTATCTGCCCGGCTATCGCAGCTATGATCATGCTGCCGATGTCTGTGGGAAAGCCTGGCATGCGACAATTCCGAAGATCCCCGGTAAAGATCTGTTCCAGATTCTGGATGCTATTGAAGCCGGTCAGATCAAGGCACTCTATGTGATCGGCAGTGATCCGCTGCACATGCTGCCGAATCAGGAGCGCGTGCTGCGGGTTCTACAGAAGCTGGAACTGCTGATCGTGCAGGATCTCTTCCTGACCGGAACCGCCCGACTGGCTCATTTCGTCCTTCCGGCCGCAACCGGAGCCGAGAAGAGTGGTTCCTTTACGGCGGTTGACAATCGGGTACAATGTTTCAGCGCGGCTGTCAAGCCGGTCGCTCAGACCCGCACGGATGCGGATATTCTGACACAGCTGCACCAGTTGGTTGCACCGGTGGTACCTTTTGCACCGCAGTCAGCTGAGGCGCTGCATCATGAAATCACCTCTCTGTCCGGCCTTTACACTGAGACGTGCACGCATGACGGTTGCCACATGGGCAGGGTTAAGAACCGGACAGCCACAGCCGTCTGTCTGCCGCTGACACCGGCAAACGTGACTTCGGCAACTCGTCCGTTTGCCCTGACAATTGGCCCGATCCTGCATCACAACGGCACGTTTTCAACCTGGTCGCAGAGCAATCTGCTGGTCGCCGGGGAAGCATCTGCGACCATTAACAGTGAAGATGCTGCTGCCCTTAATGTGAAATCCGGAGATACCGTCAAAATCACCTCGGACAGCGGCACGGTCACGCTACAGGCTCTGATTTCCGGCGATCAGCAGAAGGGATCGCTGTTTGTTCCGGCCCACTTCCGGGAACCGGCTCTGGCTGCCCTGCTGATATCCTCCTCGTTTCCTCAGTACGTGACGTTGGCCAAGGCTTGATCCTGAAACTGCAGACTTTCGTGCAGACAACAAAACGCCGCCTCGAGCGGCGTTTTGTTGTCCAGCCGGATGATATGAAAACCTTGATTTCAAGTCCCCTCATGCCTCCCCCATCATTCAGATGACTCGCGCACTTCGGCAACAGCAGCGCACCATCCTGCAGGCTGAGACTCATCTCTATCCGCGCGGACGTGTCGGGCAGATCAACATCTGTCTGGTCTCTCCCAGTCGCTATCAGGTCGGAATGAGCAGCCTCGGTTTTCAGACCGTGTATGCGCTGCTCAACAACGCGCCCGATATACTCTGCGAGCGGGCTTTTCTGCCGGATCGTGCCGGTATTGAAGAATATCGCAGCAGCAGAACGCCTCTGCTCTCACTGGAGTCACAGCGACCGCTCTCGGACTTTGATGTGATCGCCTTTTCAACCTCCTTCGAGCCGGACTATCTGAATATACCGGTCATACTCGCCCTGGCCGGCATACCGTTCTCTTCTGGCGAGCGTTCCGATTCCGACCCGCTGATCATTGCCGGTGGCGCAGCTTTTTTTATCAATCCCGAGCCGGTGGCTGATTTTATCGACGCTATCTGCATCGGTGAGGGTGAGGAAATCGTGCCGGCGCTCGCCGCAGTTCTGATGTCGCCCGTGATCGGTGGTCGTCAGGGGCTTTTGCGGGCGCTGGCTGGCATACCAGGCGTCTACGTTCCAACTTTTTATCAGCCGCAGTACGAAGATGGAGAGCTGACCGGCTACAGCGCTGCTGAAGGCGCCTGCTTGCCAGTGCTGCGTGCAGTTGTCTGTCTTGAACAGCACCAGCCGGCTTCATCGCAGATTCTGACGGAGGATACCGAGTTTGGTGACATGTTTCTGGTGGAGGTCAGTCGCGGCTGCCCGCGTGGCTGCCGTTTCTGCAGCTCCGGCTTCATCTACGGTGCTTTCCGTCAGCAACCGTTTGAACATGTTGTTGCCCTGATTGATCAGGGTCTGAAGCACCGTAACAAGGTCGGCCTGGTCGGGGCGGCTGTCTCCGATTACGCCGAGATCGGACGTCTCTGCAGCTACATAGTCGAGCAGGGGGCCAAGGTTTCGGTCTCATCGCTGCGGGTTGACAGGATTGACTCCGGTATGCTGGATGCGCTGATCGCCAGCGGCCATAAGACGATCTCACTGGCACCGGAGGGTGGTTCGCAGCGGCTGCGCGACCTGATCCGTAAGAACTTGAGCGAAGCCCAGATTCTGGATGCCTGTGACCTGTTGATTTCACGTGATATCCTCAATCTGAAGCTCTATTTTATTATCGGATTGCCGACGGAGACTGAAGCAGACCTGGATGAACTGGTCAGGTTGGTGGCAGCAATCCGTGAGCGGGTTATCGAACGGGGGCGGGCCAACAAACGGCTGGGCGAAATTACGCTTTCGGTCAATCCCTTCATTCCCAAGCCGTTTACCCCGTTTCAGTGGTGCGGCATGGAACCGCTCAGTTCTCTGGAGCGCAAGGTAAAGCTTCTGGAGGCGCGCATACGCCCGCTTTCAAATGTGCGACTCAAAGTCGAAAGTCTGCGCGAGTCCGCTCTTCAGGCGCTGCTGTCACGCGGCGACCGGCGTCTCGCTGCGCTGCTGATTGCCCTGTCTGAAGGAGCGAATCTTAAAAAAGCTGCCCGAGAATGTGGTGTTGACGTCGAGTGGTATCTGCAGCGCGAGATTGCAGGGGACGCCTTCCTCCCCTGGAGCGTTATCGGGACTGCTGAGATGGATAAGCTGCGACAGGAGTATCTGCGGGCACTTCCGGGAAAAGAGGTCACGTTATGAAAAACTGTACGATGTGCAAGAAGGATTACGACGAGACGGCCACGCACTCGCTGTATGCCGAGGCGGGAGAATGGCTGGCCGGTGAGGTCTGGCAGGACGCCGGCGAATTATGTCCGCTCTGCCTGGAAAATCGTGCCATGCTGGTTATGATGTACGACCGGCAGTATAATAGTTAACGGTAAAGAAAGCCCCCCGAGGTTTTAAAACCTCGGGGGGCTGGTTGATGTCAACTTTTTTGCAACGTGGAATCACAAAGATCTTTCAGGTCTAGATCTACTTCGCTGCTACCGCTTCGGCGGCGGCCCTGCCGAGCGCTTCGCACTGTTCCAGCACTTCCGGTGTCGGAGAAAAATTGATCCGAACGGAGTCGGCCACCAGCTTGAAGCCGAGGCTTTTCAGTCGCTCTTCAGCCATCTTACAGGCTTCTCCGCTCCAGCCGTAACTGCCGAAAACGCCCGCCAGATTGGTCTTGAGTTTGACCGTACTCAGATATGCCAGTACCTCCCACATCGGTTTGGCGATGTCGCGATTGAAGGTTGGGATGCCGAACAGCAGCGCATCGGCCTCTTCCATCAGGTTGCGCATCTCAGAGGCGGTCAGGCTGTTAATGTGGTAACTGCAGACTTCAATGCCGTTTTGCGATGCACCCCGTGCAACGGCATGAGCCATCTTTTCCGTGCTGCCATGAGGTGACAGGAACAGCTGCACGATTTTTTTCGATTGCGAGGTCGGTTTGCTCCACTCCTCAAATTGGCAGATAGCCTGCCAGGGGGCTTTGCGGATGATCGGGCCATGGCTGGGGCAGACGATATCAATTACGTCGTGACGGATCTTCTCAACAGCCGCCAGTACCTTGTCCTTGAACGGCCGGAAGATGCAGTCGAAGTAGAAATGACGCGCCGAGGTGAAATCGTCAACCTGGTCATCAAAGATGTGCCCCGGGCTACAGTAGTGCGCAGCAAATGCATCGCAGGTAAACAGGACATTGTCCTGCTCCAGACGCGTGAACATGGTATCGGGCCAGTGCAGGAAAGGAGCCATGATAAAGCGCAGGGTACGTCCACCCAATTCGAGTGTGTCTCCATCTTTAACGGTCTGACAGGCGATCGTCTGACGCAGGATGTTGCCCAGAAAGTTTTTGGCGGCAGGGGTGCAGATGACCGTCGCCTGCGGGGCATGCTCCAGCAGATAGGCCAGTGAACCGGAATGGTCATGTTCCGTGTGGTTGACGATGATATAGTCGATCGTGGTCGGATCGACCAGTGATTTTACCTTGTCCATGTATGAGTCGACGTATTTTTCTTCGACGGTGTCAATCAGGACGGTCTTCTCGGTGCCTTTCAGCAGATAGGCGTTGTAGGTGGTGCCATGTTCGGTTGGAAACAGATCGTCAAAAACTCTCAAATCGGGATCCTCTGATCCTATCCAGTATAATCCCGGCTTTATTTCTATCGGTCCAGTCATGTTCAGCTCTCCTTTTGATGTACTTCCATGTTATGCAGTAGCAGGGCGACGCCGTTATCGCTTAGATACGCTGCCACGGTGGCGGGATAATATATCAGAAATTCTCTTTTTTACACAAGCGGCAATTAACATTTAGCGGTTGTCTGATCGGCCTGTTTCTGCTACATAGATCACTATGAAAGATAAGATCCGATCACGAATAGAAGCGTTGCGCCCCCTTTTAAAAGACAGCGTAGCCGGTGTTCAGATTGCAGCTGCTCAGGCTATTGAAAGGCTTGAAGGGCTCAACAGCACCGGTGAAATTCTTGCGGTGCTCAAAAACGGGGATATGGGGGCCAGAATCGGTGCCATTTACGCTCTGGGAGAGATTGGCGGAGATAAAGTGTTGTCACCGTTGATTTATTGTGCCGGTCGTCCCGAGGTCGATATCCGTTCGGCTGCGGTCGATGTTCTTGGCCGCCTGGCTCTGCCGGCTGCCTTGCCGGTACTCATCGAGCGGCTTGAGGATATTCATACTGCTGTCCAGGCCCGCGCGATCACAGCCATTGGTAATTTCCGTGTTGGTCCTGATGTGCTGCAAAGGTTACGCACGTTTCTGGATGCCAGTAACGGCTCGCTGGAGGCTGAAGCTGCACTCAGCCTGGCACGCCTCAAGGATGTCGTCTCCGTTGACCGTATCATCCTCCTGCTGGGATCAGAACACGCTTCGACCCGTCAGGCTGCCGCTACGGCACTCTATCTGATGCCGCTTTAGTAGAAGTTCCCGCTCGATACCAGTCTGCCGATATCAAGATTCTTCAAAAACGGATCTACAACCGCAACAATGGAAGCATAACGCGATCCATCATGGTCCACCAGCGACTGTTCGCGCGGTACCGGGAGCCGTTCGCCGTTTTCGTCAATCAAAATACGCACAACCGGCGCTTCATTTTCCAGAGGGTTGGGGCGGTAGACCACCGCCACTTCATTCGTATCAAGCCGCACGACGGTACCTACCGGATAATCCCCCATCATTTCAACAAACTGTCCCATCAAAGCGCCATCCAGAACAGTTCCGGTCAGTTTGCGCATCTCGTTCAGCGCGGTTTTCGGGTTAACCGGATGCTGGTAGCAGCGCAGCGTCGTGATGGCATCGTAGGTGTCTGCGGTGGCAATGATATCAACCATCTGGTTAAACGGGAGTTTACGGGCCCATTGCGGATAACCGCTGCGGTTGTAGTGCAGGTGATGTCCAAGCACGATCTGGGCAATATGCGGAGCAAGTCCCTTCATCTCCCGGATAATTTTAGATCCCAGTTCCGGGTGCCGCTTCATCTGCTCGAATTCATCACTGGAAAGTTTGCCCGGTTTGTTGAGAATCTCCTTCGGGACCATGGTTTTGCCGATATCATGCAGCTGTCCGGCAATGCCCAGGTCCCTGACCGTATCCGCATCCAGACCAAGAGAGGCGCCCAGTGCCATTGCCAATACTCCGACGTTAACGCAATGATTAAAGGTGTAATTATCATAATCCTTGATCATGGTCAGTCCCATCAGGGTAGTCGGCTCCTGCATGGTCATGGAAACCATACGGTCAACAATCCGCAGGACCGGGGCGCTGTTCGGGATACGTCCCCGTTCTATGTCGCGGCAGACGGACCTGATTGCGGCTAAAGCCTTGTTGTACGTTCCGACGCGATCGTCTTTGACGTCATCGTTCTGGTCATCCTGTTCATCGAAACTCTCTGCTCCCTGTCGTACAAGATGAATATGTAAAATTCCCTCCTGTAGCAGCTGAGTAGCGAGAACATCAAAGCTGATGCCCTTGTTGGAGAAAAGGCGGATAAAATTCTGCATCTCCTCAAAGCTGACATCTGCGGTCATAATGATCCGGCCAACATCTTTTTCCAACATGCGATTTGTCAGATCCGAAATAGCGGTCGAGGGCTCGAAAAAGAGGTGGTCGTCGTAGAACATGATCCCGTCGATCAGACCCCACGCTATCTGATCGGCGCGGCTGAAAGCGGACGTAAGAATCTTATAGAGCTCCACCATCGGTTGGTGGATCGCCGGATGTGATGCCGGATAAAATGCGATCCCCTTCACCGCACCGGAGAAGAGCGTTATCATTCGGAGAGCGTTCTGTTTGTCAAGCGATTCCATCAGCTGTCCCCCCTGCTTTTTCAATTGCTTTAAGCGCTTCAGTACAGGCCTTGCCAAGCTCGCCTGAAACGTTGGATAAGTCCTTCAGTGTCGTGACAGCCCGCGTGTCGCCCAGTTTTGCCAGACATTGCACGATGGCCACCTTTAACAGCTTCCAGCGCCCGGCGGCTAACAGATGCCGTTCCTTCAGGAGTTTCAGCAGGTAGGGAGTCACCTGGTGGTCCCCGATCAAGGCCAATGCCGTTAATACATCTGTCTTGAGTGGCAGCGATTTCAGAAACATATCTTTGGCGAACAGAATCCGCATCAGTTCCGGAAGTGCCTTACGGCTTTTCATGCCTCCCAGGGACGTCAGTGTCTGAGGGTAGAGGTCGCTGTCGTTGCCTCGCAGGATTTCAATAATGGCGGTCTCAGACTCGCCGCCGCCAATCATGGCCAGACTGCGGATCGATTCCTTGCAGACCCGCAGGTCGGTATGATGCAGGCAGCGTAATAATCCCGGAATCGCCTCTTTGCTGCCAATCAAGCCAAAGATGGTGCAGATGTTTCTGACGATGTACCAGCGTTCATCAGCCACCAGATCGAGCAATACCGGTACCGTACTTTCTCCAATTTCAACCAGCAGATTGGAGATGGTTTTCCGGAGAGCAAGATTAGAGGTTGATCCCATCAATTCGACTGTCAGGACGACCGCCAGTGTGCCGCCGGCAGCCAGCACAATCGGGAGTGCTTTTTTCGACAGTCCGCCGCCCATCTCGATCCGCTCCAGGACCGCGTGCAAAAACACATCTTTACCCGCCAGCTGTTCAAGGGCGAATTGTGTTTTCTCACGCAGGTTCTGGTTCCGGAACAGATCCACAGAATGGGTCGCCAGTAATTCGGCCAGCGGGAAGGTCGTCTCAATCTGAAGGTTTGCGATCAGAGAGTCAGCGCAGTTAAGCGCCTGGCGGATGAGGATCAGATAGGTATCTTCATCAAAGGCTGATTCCAGGCGTTCCAGAAGTGCCTGAAGCTGCATGTCGGGCGGGAGCTCTGCTTCATACTGCAGTGAAACGGCAGCATTCATGTCTGCGCCGGCCTCGGCTTCTTCGATGTCTTGCGGGGTAATCCCTCTGGTTTCGATATCCAGGCGCTTTTGGCGAATTGTTACCAGGTCGAATTCATTAACCCAGATCGAGCGAATACCATGATCGGCCATAATAACATCAAGGCCGCCCATTTTTTTTACGACTTCGGGAGAGAGCGTTAACATTCTTACAAAATCGAGCAGATCTTCCTGTCGCAGGTCGTGCTGAAACGTAATTTTCTGGGCGCGGCGGACGAATAGCTCATATGCCAGTGATCTGGCTTGTCCGCTCGTATCTCTGAGCGTATCACCGTCGGGAAAGCTGAAACCGGTGCGTCCGCAGTTCAGCAACAGATCATTACCATCCAATTGCTGCAGCAGCGCTGTGTGGGATTTGTGCAGAGTACTGCGCCGCGTCGGATGTCCCTTGGGATAGAATTCCCAGGCTCGTAAAGCCCGGTATATGCTGCCAAGCGCATCGGTTAGTCCCTGATGTGTTGGTGGTCGATAAAATTCCATATCCAATACCTCTTCTGAAAGGTGGCCACTATGCCATAGAGCGAGGCAAAAGTCTTGATTAAATTCCAAAAAAACAGGTTACAAACACCCGGTTTAGCGGTGATATACATGTGCTAATTACCTCACGTGCAGCTGCGGGGAGATGAGCGGACCGGGCCTGGCGGGGGGGAAGGGGGCACTTTGGATTTTATCTGAATGTAACGTCAATAGCGAGGGCCGCTGAAGCGGCCCTCGGAACAATCTGCTGGCTCAGGAGACAGGCACATGATAGCGGGCATGCTGCTCCTTTTCCGGCTTGGCTAAATGTTCCTTACCCAACCTGTACGGAGATCCGTTTTGGTTTGGCGACTTCCGCCATGGGTACCCGCAGGGTCAGAATGCCGTTGACTAGTTCAGCCTTTGCCTTTTCGTGGTCGAGGCTTTCGGGTATCGTGAATTGACGGTAGTAACTGGCAAGTTCGAATTCACGATAAGCTGAAGTCCCCGGCAGGCTGTGCTGTGCCGGTGCATTGATGGTCAGGATGCCTTTTTCGACGTTTATATCGAGAGATTCTTTGGATGCACCGGGAATATCTGCGGTAAGAACAAGTCCTTCTTCGGTCTCGATAATGTTTACCGCCGGGCGGATGTATTTCTCGTTTGATCGAGTCTCTTCACGTGTCTGAACGTTCCTTTCTTCATTTCTTTCCGTCAAGCTGTTTGCTGCCATGATAATTACCTCCTTTCCACGTGGTTTGTATGATTATGAAAGTTTTATTTCAATTTTTTTCGGCTTGGCATGTTCTGCTTTGGCCAGGGTTATCTGCATGATACCGTCTTTGCACTGGGCTGAGATCTTTTCAGGATCGATGTCGACCGGCAGTTCCACCGTACGGGAGAACTTACCCGAACCGAGTTCCGTGCGGTGTACAATCTGTCCCTCTTGCTCGACGAACGGTTTGCGCTCGCCGCTGATGGTGACCGTATTCCGCAGAACGGAAAGGTCGACATCCTTCGGATCTACGCCGGGAACCAGTGCCTCAATATAGACATGCCCTTCGTCCTCGCTGAAATTGACCAACGGAAAACGACGGGTTGTTACCGGCGAAAGGAATGTCGGGCCGAATGGTCGACTGTAACCGGCGCCACGAAACGCTTCGTCAATCTCCCTTCTCAGAGTGTCCAGTTCTTTGAATACATCCCAGGTTGCCATGTTGATTACCTCCTTTCGGTAAGTGGATTTTCTAATGCAAAAATAAGTACGCACTTTTTACATGTCAAGGGGGTGGCGGCCGGACAAGGATAAAAGAAAAAGACTGTGCAGCGGTATTGCTGAATGTGCTGCACCCAGGTATCATTTATTTCTCCCCGTTATGCAGAAAATTATCTCCCGGAGGAAACATACGGCAAGCAGTTATCGGCTCCGCCACGGGAAAGGCCATTCTTCCGCAGAGGATCTGATCGCAGCCTACGACAATGGCGCCCGGGAGAAGAATCGGCTGCTGGCTAAATCGAACTACATCAAGGATGTCCTGGACTAGTGCCTCAATTTCTTTCAGCCGCCAAATCAAATCTCTGATCATTGGGTGCGACCATCTATTGCGCGACAATGTCATGTGGCAGCCCCAAAAAGGATAGGTGCCGAAATCTTTTTCCGATACCCGGACACGACATCCAGGATGCACTTCATGTCTGGCTTTGTACTGGCGCTCTGCATGATCGACCTGACCGTTGCTTGTCGGGATATGAACTTGATTTCTTCTGCATGCATTGGGTATTGCTGAACTATGTCTACCAAGATCTCATCGCTGAAGTTGTTTTCCCCCAGGCATGCCTCCCAGCAACGCATCTGAAGCTCTTCAGGTGGGAAAGCCAGATTTACGAGTTGATGAAACTCAGTAGGGCACAATCCGCTTTTCATGTACGCTCACACGACTGTCCGGTAAACTTCTATCGCACAGCCATAACGTTTTGATTTAATTTGCTCTTTGATATAGTTGTTCTTTTTTCGATTTGAATTTGCTTGAATTGCCCCATTTCAGCCATTTTTCGGCGTAGGGGGCATCAATGAATTCAGGCAAAACCGTTTTTAGACAACTGCTCCAGTATCTTCCCCGTCATGAGTTTAACGCCTGTGTTCGTAGGTATCGAGGAGAATACTGGGTTCAGAAATTTACCACCTTCGACCAGTTCCTCTGCCTAGCCTACCGTACATAGGATAAAAACCTTGCAAGGCGCAACTATGATTGCGAAGCTAAAAAACGAAACCTTTCCCCTGTCCCTAAATTATCATTGCAATTTTAACGATTACAATTAAAATAACAATCATGTTATCAAGAACCCTCTCCGCAAAGCTCCAGCAATCCTTATCAGAATTTCCCGTAACCGCGTTGCTCGGGCCGCGCCAGGTGGGCAAAACCACGCTGGCGAAGCAGGTGGCTGCCGGTATGCCGCCGGACAGGGTGGTATATCTCGATCTCGAACTTCCCTCGGATCTGGCCAAACTAACTGAACCGGAACTGTATTTCAGGGCGCACCAGAAGCGTCTGGTGATGATTGACGAGGTTCAGCGCGCTCCCAGACTGTTTCCACTGTTGCGTGCTGTTGTGGACATGGATCGGCGACCGGGACGGTTTCTGCTGCTCGGCTCTGCTTCGCCGGAACTTTCCCGATTCGGTTCCGAATCACTGGCCGGACGCATTATCTATCACGAACTGACGCCGTTTTCATTGGCCGAGACCGGGAATGTCGAACTCGCCAGACTCTGGACCAGGGGCGGTTATCCCCCCGGTTTTCTTGCCGCGACCGATGAAGAAAGCCTGCGCTGGCGCGAGGCGTTTATTGCCACCTATCTTGAACGTGATATTCCACAGCTCGGCATTCGCGTCCCGGCTACCATGCTGCGCCGGTTCTGGACGATGATCGCACATCATCACGGCAATCTCTGGAACGCCAGCTCCATTGCCAACGCTTTGGGGGTTTCGTCACCAGCCACAAGCCGTTATCTCGATATTCTCTGTGACACCTTTATTGTCAGGCAGCTTGCGCCATTTTCCGCCAACCTGAAAAAGCGGCTTGTCAAATCTCCCAAAGTGTATATCCGCGATAGTGGCCTGCTGCATGCCCTGCTTGGCATCAACACCATGGAACAGCTTCTGGGACACCCGGTTGTTGGTGCATCATGGGAGGGGATGGTGATAGAGCAGATTCTGGCTGTCTTGCCTTCTGGAATTGAGCCGTACTTCTACCGGACAGTAGCAGGCGCTGAAGTGGATTTATTGCTGGTTCCCCGAGGTGGTTCGCCGATGCCGGTCGAGATAAAACACTCGCTCTCCCCGAAAATTTCAAAAGGATTTAGCTCTGTCATGGATGATCTGAAATGTGAGTGCGGCTTCATCGTCTACCCAGGCAACGAGGCTTATCCGCTTTCGAAAACAGTAATGGCACTTCCGGTGACAATGCTGGACAAACTGCTGCCGTGAACGGTGTTTGGCATATTCCCAATGGTTTGACACGGAGCTCCAATGCGCGGCCGCAGAATGAAGAAATTATTCGATGCAATAAACCTGCTGGCACAACCATGCGGTGCAACCATCAAGGACCTGGCAAAACGCCTGGAAACAACAGATCGGCAGGCATACCGTACTATAGAAACCCTTCAGGATGACTTCTATTTTGTCATTACAAAAGATCAAGCACTGCTTGGCAATGAGGTTCGCTATTACCTCAAGGAAAAAGATCAAGTCACCAGCTTCAAGAACATGAAGGTCGCTGATCTGAATCTGTCACTGCCTGAAGTGATTTCGCTTTATTTTCTGAAAGGCCACGCCCGCCTGTATCAAGGAACTGAAATCGAAACAGAGATCAACCGGGCCTTTGCCAAACTGGACACATTTGTTCCGGACGGATTTGAAAAACGTCTGGAAAAAGTAAAAACCCTTTTCAGCCCGTCATCGCAATTCACGAAAGATTATACCGGCAAGGAAAAGATCATCGATGATCTCACGGAGGCAATGCTCCAGCAGAAAACCTGCCAGATAGAATACCACTCCTTCGGCGACGACAAGCTCAAGAACTTCAAAATCGACCCGCTGCGGTTCTTTGAACGGAATGGCGGGTTGTATGCGTTCATGCGGTCCACATCATTCGGAGACATCAGAATCCTGGCTGTCGAAAGGATACAAAGCATTTCAGTTCTGGATTCAACCTTTGACTATCCGAAAGACTTCGATCCGGACACTCTGCTGGACAATGCTTTTGGAATTTTCTACGACGATCCCATTACCGTCAAAGTTAGATTCCCCGCTGAACAGGCACGTTACATCCAGGAGCGGCGCTGGGCGAAGGACCAGAAAATCACTAAAGCAAAGAACGGCTCGATCACGCTTACCATGAACACCTCCGGTTGGTACGATGTTAAGCGCTGGATTCTTTCCTTCGGTCCCGATGCGGAATTGCTGGAACCGGCAGAGATGCGTGAAGAACTGAATGCCGCTGCCCGGGAGATGACTGCATTGTACGAATAGGACTCTCAGTCTCTTTAAGAACCGAATCCAATCGGGCGCTTGCTGCCTTCTTTGACTTCGCATTCTTTCTGAAGTTGTTCGTAGAGCTTCCCTGGTGAAACGGTCACATCCCAAAGCTCGAACTGACGCGCTGCCACCGCGAAGTCGCCGGGAGTAAGCTTTTCCAAACCTCGAATCTTGCTTTCCCATTCGTCGATGCCATCATCACACCCGCCTAGCCGTTTCAACTCCTGACAGAACATCTGCCATCTTTGCTCGGGATTGAGATGATTGAACCTGACTTTGAAGGCAAAACGTCTGAGGCTTGCCTGATCGAGTTTCTCCATAAGATTTGTCGTGCAGACAAAAATCCCATCAAATGCCTCCATTTGTGTCAGAAGTTCGTTCACCTGCGTGACTTCCCAGCTTCTCTGGGCATCCCGCCGGTCGGAGAGAAAGCTGTCGGCCTCATCCAGGACAAGAACGGCATCCTGATCCCTGGCTTCAGAGAACATGGCCGCGATGTTTTTCTCAGATTCTCCTACCCATTTGCTCAAGATATCGGATGCCCGTTTCAGAATGAGAGGCTTGCCGATTTCATCGGCAATATGCCGGGCAAGCTCACTCTTGCCGGTACCGGCTGCCCCATAAAAACAGAATGTGCCCCGTGGTCGTCGTTTCAGACCGCTGATGATAATGGAGATATCAATATCCGTGTTCAGGAAGTCAAGATTATATCCGGTCCGCAGGACATTGCGGTTTGGCGTGCGCTTCTGACCCAGCAGGGTTACACTTCGGTCGAGCGTCTGCTCAATCAGCTGAATTGCACGGGCGTTATTCCCACCGCTGGCAATTTTTGCAACCTTTGCCGCTCTATCAAGCTGTCCCGGAGTGATGTCGTCATTACCGGCAATTCTTTCAATCATTGATCTGGGTGGGTCAAAACAGCCCAGATGATACTCGGCAATATTCAGTCGTACCGCGACCGGAGGCACAGAAAATGCGATTGAATAGTCGAACCGCCTCAAATAGGCAGGGTCAATATGTCCGACGCGGTTACTGATCCAGATTGCCGGAACCGGATTCCGTTCCATAGTCCGGTTTACCCAAGCTTTCCCGCTGCTCTTTCCCCCTCCGCCTTCGTCCATAAAGAAGCTGAACATGCCGAAGTCAGCTGGGAAAACATCCTCGATCTCATCGAACATCAGAATGGCATTGCTGGTTCTGGCCAGGAGACGCTGACAGAAATTGAAAGCTCTCAGTCGTGCTGTTCCCTTGATGGGGTCACCTTCTTCATCAGAAAAAGCGATCTCATACAAATCAGCCCCGATTTCAGCTGCCAATGTCTGAACGAATTCTGTTTTGCCAACGCCTGGTTTGCCGTGGAGCAGAATGTTAACGCCAGCAGTCCTTTCATCCAGGACATTTGCGAGATAATCGCGCGTCACTGCGACATCGCATCTCAGGTGCGGGAAATTATCCAGAGTCAGGGTTGGGGGAGAAGCCTTCTTGAGAAATCTGGCGGAGAGTTCTTCGGAACTCAGATGCGGATTTATGAGTATGGAACTGAGGCCTTCAAACACATCCAGCTTATCCTCAAGATCGACTACACCTTTGGCGACCCGTATCAGGCCAGTAGAAACCAGAAGGCTGTCTCCGCTGATGGAGGCACGGAAATCACTCTCCGGTACTCCTGTGATCCTGGAAAGGATTTGGCAGATAAGTTGATTTGTCGTCTTTTCGCACCTGGAGGAAATCGTGCCTTTGAACTGCGGAAAGAGATCCAGTGCGGATGCGAAGGCCAGTACACATTGATCCGCTTCGTTTAAGCCGACCATTTCAGCCAGAAGCTCGATGTTATCAAACAGCGCCAACTGCTCTGGAGCTTTGGTCTTGTGTAGAACCGCCAGCCGTTTTTCAAGGATTTTTTTGCAGTTTTTCGTGGTAGGAACTTGGGCCGCCTCACCGTTTTCTTCATCATCCTCTTCGTAGGGGTCATGGATGCCCGTCAATGCGAGAAATTCGCAATCTGAAAAGATGTCTGGCCACCGCCCAGGCTTGGGAGGCCGGTGCCAGTCGAGGTGCAAGGCTATTTCAATGAGCCATGAAGCAAGTAATGTCCTGTATTCACTGGCAACCTTCCCAATCCGGCTGCCTTTGCCCCACCGTCTTCTTTTCCTGAAGTATTGCGGTTGCATATCCCCTCCTGTCAAACGAACGTATTGTCTTTAAATCAACAATATCTGCTGTCATTGACAGAATTGGACAATCAACCGGTGAATTTTGATTGTGACATAATTATGAACTGCCAGGAAATGCGATAACCTACAACTGCCCCAACAACCCCAGCGCATCGGCTAGCTTGTGCGCCCCGTCAATCGGTTTGTTCTCGAATACCATGAAATAGCGGAACTGCCGCCCCGCCTGTTTCTCCCAGGCATTGCTCAGCTTCAGTTTGCGAACAGAATCGGAATTGTCCCGGTCGTCACCCTTGGTTTCCAGAATGATGATCTTGCCGGAAGTGGTTCTGATGATGAAATCCGGGTAATGATTGATGAAGCCGTTGATCCTGAAACCGCTTTTTTCGATGTTGCGGTGCCAGAACTGGATATTCGGCAGATTGGCGATGTCGTTGATGACCCGCTCTTCAAAGCCATTGGCCTTTTTCTCCGACATATACAGACTGTTGGCAATGGTCGGCCCCATCAGGTTCGGTGCGATAAACTCGGGAAGTTTGAAGCTGGGGGAGGTGACGATCTTCTCGGTTGTCAGCCAGTCGCCGAACACCTTTTCGCAGTAGTCCGTGGACAGCTCGCTGATCTTCTGCTTGATCTTGGCAACGTAGCTGTAATCACGCTCAAGGCAGTCGTGCAGCTGCTCTGCCGTTAATCCTTCCATGATCCGCTTGATGTAGGCCAGAATCTCACGGTCGGCGATGGGATACATGTTGCCGATCATCTCGGCCAGACGGGCCGCCATGTTTTTCACTTGCGAGTCTCGCGGCAGGGAAAGGATGTGCGCGTTCAGCAGCGCCTTCTGGCGGCTGTCGATCTTCTTGAAACTGGGGCGGTAATCATCTTTGCCGGTCTGTTCCAGATCGACCCGGTACGCTTCCGCGTCGATCCCTTCAAAGTTGAGCGCGGTATCGCAGGTGCTGAGGCGGAAATCCTTCAACAGGTTTTCCTTCTCCAGCAGGGCCAGCTTCTCTGCTTCATCGAAGAAACCACCAGCGGGCACCTGGATAAAGAACTGCGGAATGGCAATCGCCCTGGCCTCTTCGAGGTAAATACTCTTGATCGGGTATCGGTTCATTCTGGCTTCCAAGTCCGGCGAAAGTGATGAATCTGCATCCTTTGCTTTTTCTGTGAATTCCTGGTTGGCTTCCTTGGCGTGGGCGGTCAGTTGTTCCAACATGCCGTGAACCCCATCCCCACCCCGGCCCTCCCCTTGAAGGGGAGGGAGGTTGCAGTCAGTTCCTTCCCCTTCAGGGGGAAGGTCAGGATAGGGGTGGCGTGAGCTTTCACCGCACACACCTGCTAATCTTTCAACATCAATCTCTTCGGTCAGTTCAGAATAAACTCCTCCCCCTTCAAGGGGGAGGTCGGAAAGGGGATGGGGTAAATCCGGTTGCACCGGCCTTTCCCAGAACAGCGGCTCGCCCACCCCATCCACCGCCCGGTAATCCCGGTCGCTGAAACCTGCCCGGTTCAGCCCCTTGACCACCTTGTCGAGGGTGTCCATGAAACGGTTGGAAGCGGTGAAGACGTAGCTCATATTCAGCAGCGGTTCCTGGTGGGCCACAACATGGGGCTGACGCAGCACCCTGCCGACAACCTGTTCCACATCGACGGACGATGATTTATCGGCCAGCGACGCCAGGATATAGGCGAACGGGCAATCCCACCCCTCTTTCAGGGCATTGACCGTGATGATATAGCGCACCGGACAGTCACGGTTCATCAGGTCCACGCCCTTCAGCTCATTGACGTCCGCTGTCTTTATGGCGATCTGCGCTTCGGGGATCCTCAGCTTGACCAGCGTGGCTTTGATCTTCTGGAAGGTCTCCTTCTCCTCGCCGGTTTTCGGTTCGGCCTGGAACAGGATAATCGGGCGGATGTACTTGCCGGTGATCTTCTCCTCGGCAATGGCCAGCGTTTCCAGCTTGCGCCGCAGCTGCAGGGCGTTGTTGACCACCTCGGTCTTGTCGGGGCGGTTGTAGACGATGACCGGCAGCTTGACCATGCACTCCTTCTTGAGCGCCAGGGCGTCCACAAAACTGACAATGTTGCTGTTTTTACGCGGGGTGGCGGTCAGGTCGAGGATAAAGCTGGGCTTGAGGTTTACCAGCATTTCAACGGAAAGGTCGGACTCGGCATTATGGCTTTCATCCACAACGACAACCGGCCGCAGGGCACGGATGACGTTGATCAGGGCGGTCGGGTCGGCGCTTTCCAGCAGGTCGGCATCCAGCACATCGAAGGTTGCCAGGTTGCCATTCTCCTGAAAAATCTTGCGGTCATCCTTGTTGCGGGCTCGCAGGCTGTCAAAGCTCATCAGGATCAGGGACAGCTGACCCTGAATGGCGTCGGGAGAAAATCCGGCCCCCTGCAATAACGACTTCTTGCCGTAAATCTCGACCCGCCCCTTGAAATGGGTATTCAGCCGCTGCCGGTAAGGGTGAGTCGGGTCGGCGAAGTTGCGTTCCGTCTGTTCCAGGATAGTCAGGGACGGCACCAGCCAGACCACCACGCGGGGTTGGCCGGTGGATTCAGGTGCGACTACGTCGAAGATCGGCTTGAGGGCATTGGCGGCAAGGAAGGTCTTGCCCCCGGCGGTCGGCACCTTGACGCAGACATGGGGAACACCGGGGACATTGTTCTTGTACCCTTCCATCCTTGTTGCGCCACGGTCGTCCCAATAGGCGCGGAAAGCAGCCCGGATATCCTTGAGTTCGTCAAGGTAGCCGAGGAAATCGGTGAGGTCGCTGATGACGCGGCTTTGATAGTCTTTCAGTTCCATGTATGCCTTATTCTCGCTCTCTTTTAGGAGATGGTTCAAGCTACAGCTCCCTCCTCTTCAAGGTGAGGGCTGACTTTATTGCTCCTCCCCCTTCAAGGGGGAGGTTGGGAGGGGGATGGGTTTTGCAGTTCCCGCCAGATAACTTCCGTAACAGACTCCAACTCGTTCAGTACTTCATTGTTCCAGAAGCGTAAAACACGGAAACCTGCCTTTTGGAGATGCTGTGTTCGTTCGTTATCGTAATCGGCATTTTCCGAATGCTGGCTGCCGTCAACTTCAATAATGAGCTTTGCATCCAGGCATACAAAGTCGAGAATGTAATCATCGAACGGGTGCTGTCTGCGGAACTTGTGCCCTGCCATTTGTCTACCGCGCAACGACTGCCAGAGTTTCTGCTCAGCATCCGTCATGGAGCTTCGGAGGTTCCTTTGCAGCTTGTTACTGATGATCGACTGGTTGGTTTGTCCTTGCACAAATCTACCCCATCCCCATCCTAACCTTCCCCTTGAAGGGGAAGGGACAAAAGCTAAAAACGCGTAATGTCACGCGGGATTTTTTTGAAAATAATGCAGTGCTTGCGCAGCTGATCCTGCGACAGCAGGCAGTTGTCGGCATAAACTACCAGTGTTGCCGGTCGTGCTCCCCCTGTGAACTGGAGGCTGTTCAGAAATTCATAATCCAGCGCCGTTGCCCGATCCGGTTCGTAATGGAAGAGGTACGCGGCATGATTGGCCTGGCCGATATAGTACGGCGACATCTCGGAAAGGCCGTACTCCACCCCTTCCGTATAGGCCACATAGCGCCTGATCTCTTCGACCGGAACGGCATCGTTGAGATTACCGTCCTCATCGAACAGAGCCTCGCCGATAGTGCAATACTCGAAACTGCCGCCAAGCCCGGGTATGAAAGAGCCTTTTTTCACCCCATCCCCACCCCGGCCCTCCCCTTGAAGGGGAGGGAGGTTTTTAACTCCCTCACTTTCAAATAGAGATGGGCTTTCAGTTCCTCCATCTTCAAGGGTGTGGATCTCAGTTCCTCCCCCTTCAAGGGCGTGGCTCATAGTTCCTCCCCCTTCAAGGGGGAGGTTAGGAGGGGGATGGGGTTGATTCCTGCCATAACCGTTCATCACCCGGCGGACCCTTTCGGCGGTAATGGTTTCGGCATAGTCCATCATCTCAGTCAGGATGAAACGGCGATTGCCGCCATCCTGGGCATTCAACTTCAGCACGGCATGGGCAGTGGTGCCGGAACCAGCGAATGAGTCGATAACAATGGAATTTTTATCTGACGCCGTCAACAGGATGCGCTCAATGACAGAACAAGGCTTCGGAGTGTCGAACGACGATGTTTCAGGGAAAATTGCCCGCATTTCGTTTTTCGAGGTTCGGTTGCTACCGACTGATTCCTTTTTCCATAGGGTTCTGGGAACAAGATCAGACACCTCATTCAGATACCGTTTGATACTTGGCCTTGCGTCGCCAGTTGGTCCCCACCAGATTCGTCCATCTGAGTCCAGTTCAAGTAGCTTTTCTTCTGAAATTCGCCAAAAGCGTCCTGGCGGTGGTGAAAACTGTTTGCCTGATGGTCCGGTTATTGTGTAGAGCCCTTTTGAATACGGTTTATTTGCAAAGGGATCTCCAGGAATCCACGGCCCTCGTTCGTCATCATCAGGATTTTGATAAATTGAGTCAGATTCTTCCGTACGCGGGAGCTTGAAAGGCGTCCATTCTGGATTCTTCGAATAAACCAAAATATGATCATGGTCCGTTGAAAATTGTCTCGCAGAATTCCGAGGTGAATCGGCTTTTTCCCATATTACGTTGCCGACAAAATTTCCAGCACCGAATATCTCGTCCAAAACCAACCGCAGATTTGCGACCTCAATATCATCAATCGAAATCCAGATACTCCCGTTCAGTGCCAGCAACCGATGCAGCAGCTTCAGCCGCGGATACATCATGCAGAGCCACTTGTCATGCCGCGACAGGTCTTCACCTTCCTTGCCGACCACCTGATGCAGCCACTTCTGAATGCGCGGATCATTGACGTTGTCGTTGTACACCCAGCCTTCATTGCCGGTGTTGTAGGGAGGATCGATGTAGATGCACTTCACCCGCCCTTCGAACTCCGGCAGTAGCGCCTTCAACGCCTCCAGGTTGTCGCCGTGAATAATCCGATTACCGGTTGAATTGGCCGGCGTCCCTTCCGGAGCGGCATGCACATACTCCCGCCGCAGAGTCTTGAACGGCACCTCGTGGTGATGCTTGACGACTTTATCTTTTCCTATCCAGTGCAAGGTTGGCATGCGTTTCCTTCTGCTTTCGTTATTTCAATGGGGCAACGTATCTACTCACTTCAGCTTTCTCGCCTCCTGCCATACGGCAAATTCCGCAGGACGCAGGCGATAGCGGGCAATTATCCCCGGATGCAGACGCTTGATCTCATCCTGTACCATTTCGACAAAGGCGGAGCGATTCTGCTCGTCGATGCGCTTCTCTGCGAACTGTTCAATTGTCTGCAGAATATCCGGTCTCTTGTTGCGAACGATATCGGCCACCAGTTCGTGCAGCTGTAGACGATAGCGGAGCCGAATAGGATCAGGCTCCGCCAGGCTTTTGCGGACCAGGACATATTCCCTGGTAGATCGTTCATAGGCCCAGACAAACAGGTCACGCAGCAGTTCGATCCGGTTCATTTCGTAAACACCCAGCATGGCGTCGATGTAGGCCCGATCCGGCACATCGATAAACGTCAACGGTGAAAGGTTATGTTTTATCAGCGGGATATTGGCCCCGAGTCGGGAAACCCGCTTGTTCACGTCCTCGAACGGCTGCAGATACGGAATATGTACCAGGATGAAAAACGCCTGTTCAAAGGGATCTTCGATTTCAGAAGCTTTTCTGAGGATATCGTGGAAACACTCTTCGATGAGCTGTGGCGCCGCGAGCGGCACAAATACAGAGCCTTCGATCTGGACGGGCCGTGAACGCAGGCGTCCGCTGGCGTCCGGGTCGGGCATCAGGTTTTCCGACAACAGGCCGTGCAGGCTGAGGAAGGTATGTGTATCAAACCCGACGGATTCCGCTTCATCAAGCAGCAGCTCAATGGCCGTCTTGTGATTGAGGATCATCTGCGCTTCCTGAGCGTCCTTCCCTTCCGCATAACGGCCAAACTCGATCAGGTTTTGCGTGTCGATGCGGGAATAGGTGTTCCCTTCCAGACGGCTGGATGCCCACGAAAGATCGATCAGCAGCCGGTTGAGGATGGCACGGCCATGGGTCCCGGCAGGTCTTTCAAACTCACCCGTATCACCAATGCGATGCAGGTGTTTGCGGGTCATCTCGCCCAGATACCATGTTGTGTTGGGGATATAGGCATCGAGAAATGAACGTTCATGCCCGACAGGGGTTCGCGCTCCCCGGGGGCGACGAACCTGGGCGAAAATCTCGCGCCCCTCTTCAGAGAGCGGAATGTACGTTTCGTAGGTTTCTTCCGCACCGGGTATTTCTGATTCGGGTAAAGCCATACGGATATCAGTTGGCGCGAGCAGCCGGTAGATCGTTGCCTTGCCTTTGCCGACAGCCGCAATATGCCGCTTTGCCGCCAGTTCAGCGAGCCAGCGCTGGACCGTACGCAGGTGCGGCGGATTACTCAGTTCATTCCGAATGCTCTCACTGTTACGGCCATCAGGGTGACGGGCCAGGAGAGCTAGGATCTCTTCTTGTTGGGGAGACAGCAATGTAACAGTCATGTTCAAGTCTCGCTGTTGATATTGACGACGAATCGCGACACACATAATGTCGTTAATAGTCGTGAATTGCAACTAATTTTGTCGCAAGCCGTCGCGAACTCTGTTGTGAGAGCTGTCGCAATGTATCGAATGATGAGCGGATATGGCCACGGAATGTCCGGCAGCAACCAGCATCGCCTGCTCAAGACTCTGCCGATCCTTCCAGTGGAAGTAGGCGGCCAGCCGGTCCTTGACGCTGTCGGTGGGCGACAGGAGCCGCAACACGCCGGTCGGGTAGGTACGCGAGGCAATTTCTCCGGGCGGTTCATCCCCGATGGCCAGAGGGCCGGAGGGAAATTCAACGAAGTATTCGGTTTCCGGATGTCTGAAATACCGTTGCTCTTCCGTAAAGCCGATTTCAGCAAGCGCCTGCCGGATGCTCTGCCGGCCAGCCATGCCGGTGGCGATGAAATCTGCATTAGTCAGTCTATCACGTTGCAAAGATCGTCAAAAATCCGTATAGTTCCGCCCAATTATCAACAGCACAATTCCCCCGCCATATAGGACACCCATGTTTGAACAGGCCTTCAAGAATATAGATGACGTTCTCTGGAAAGAGGCCGGTTGCGGTAGTGAGTTGGATTATGCAGAGCAGACTTCATGGTTGTTGTTCCTGAAGTACCTTGATGGATTGGAACAGGACAAGTCGATGGAGGCGCAGCTTGAGGGTAAGGCGTACAGCTTCATTCTCGATGAACCGTACCGTTGGGATGTCTGGGCTGCCCCCAAAACCGCTGACGGCAAACTGGATCACAACAGGGCACTGACCGGCGATGATCTGCGGGACTTCGTAGATCGAAAGTTGTTCCCCTACCTGCATGGTTTCAAGCAGAAAGCCAGCGGCCCCAACACTATTGAATACAAGATCGGCGAGATATTTGGGGAGATAAAGAACAAGATTCACAGCGGCTACAATCTGCGGGAGATTATCGACCATGTGGATGAACTCCGTTTCCGCTCACAGGCCGAGAAGCATGAACTCTCCTACCTCTACGAAGCCAAGATCAAGAACATGGGGAATGCTGGCAGGAACGGTGGAGAGTATTACACCCCCCGTCCATTGATCCGTGCCATTGTTCAGGTGGTTAAACCGGAGATCGGTAAACGTATCTATGACGGTGCGGTTGGTTCGGCTGGCTTCTTGTGCGAGGCGTTCGACTATCTGAAGGCTCAACCCAACCTGACCACCGACGACATGAAGGTTCTGATGGAGCGTACCTTCTACGGCAAGGAGAAGAAGTCACTGGCCTATGTCATCGCTATCATGAACATGATCCTGCATGGCATCGAGGCACCCAACATCATCCACACCAACACCCTGGCCGAGAACCTGGCCGACGTTCAGGAGAAAGACCGCTTCGATGTGATCCTTGCCAATCCTCCTTTCGGTGGTAAGGAGCGGAAGGAGGTTCAGCAGAACTTCCCCATCCGTACCGGCGAAACAGCTTTCCTGTTCCTGCAACACTTTATCAAGATGCTCCGTGCCGGTGGTCGTGCTGGCGTGGTTATCAAGAACACCTTTCTCTCCAACACAGACAATGCCTCTGTAAGTTTGCGGAAACTGCTGCTGGAATCGTGCAACCTGCATACGGTGCTGGACTGCCCCGGTGGTACGTTCCAGGGCGCAGGGGTCAAGACGGTGGTGCTGTTCTTCGAGAAGGGGGCACCCACCCGCAAGGTCTGGTACTACTCCCTTGATCCCGGTCGTAATATGGGTAAGACCAACCCGCTCAATGATGCTGACATGGCCGAGTTCATCGAACTGCAACAGACCAAAGCCGACTCCCCAAAAAGCTGGAGTCTGGATATTGCGGGTATTGATCAGACAACCTTTGATCTCTCAGTGAAGAATCCTGATGGTGGTGAGGTGGTTATACATCGTAGTCCGCTGGAAATTATGGAAGAAATTTCACGCGGAGACGCGGAGAGCGCGGAGATTCTTGCAAGGATCAGGGTACTGCTGTCACACAGTAAAGGAGATAATTGATGCCAGAAGATATCCGCTGGAAACAGCGCTTTGACAACTACTGCCGTGCCTTTAGCCAACTGAATAAAGCCGTCGAAGTCCATTTTTCACAGTCAGACAATGAGCTGATTCAGATGGCGTTGGTTAAAGCTTTTGAAATGACCTTTGAGCTTGCCTGGAAAACCATGAAGGATTACCTCCGCTTCAATGGCATTGATGTCAAGCTGCCGCGTGAGGTCATCAAACAGGCCTTTGCCAATGACATCATTGTTGACGGTCAGCTCTGGATCTACATGCTGGAGAATCGCAATGTCATGGCGCATGTGTATGACGAGGCTCGCGCCCAGGCAACCGTACAGTTGATTTGTCAGCAGTATATGCCGGCGTTGATTCAGCTTCATCAATTTCTGCAGGAAAAGTCAGCCTGATGTTTGGCCTGGACAAACATACGCTGGAACTTATCGCCGACTGCCTGCGGCAGTTTCCCGACATTGTCTGGGTAAAGGTCTATGGTTCGCGTGCCAAGGGGGATTATCAGCGCGGCTCCGACATTGATCTGGCTTTCAGCAGCCCGGTTGATTGCTCCGCTGAACTGCACGAAGCGCTTGATAATCTGCCTACGCCATATCTGTTTGATGTGACACATTGGGAAACCTTGCGGCATGGCGGGTTGAAGGAACATATCGAACGGGTCGGGGTGGTGTTTTATGAACGAAAGGCGGGGTCACGCGGAGATTCCTGAGAGAATCAAGATGGTGCTGCTTCTGTAAGCGGTAATGGTAATTGAAGCGAATTCGCCATAATTAAAACGACATCGCATATCCACAAAAAGGTTTACTCATGGCAAAAATTGAAGTTCTGAAAAATGAAGTTCGCCTCGTATTCATTAAAAATGATGACTATATCTGTATTACCGATATTGCCAGATATAAGGACGCAGCACGGACGGACTACCTGATTTCAAACTGGATGCGCAATCGAAATACCATCGAGTTCCTTGGCATCTGGGAGCAGATCAATAATCCTGCTTTTAATCCCATCGAATTCGATGGAATTAAAAAAGAGTCCGGCCTTAACAGCTTCATTCTCACTGCAAAGCAGTGGATCGAACGTACCAGAGCCATTGGTATTATCTCCAAGGCGGGGCGCTATGGCGGCACCTATGCCCATAAGGATATTGCCTTTGAATTTGCTTCGTGGATTTCAGTTGAATTCAAGCTCTACCTCATCAAGGAATTTCAGCGGCTCAAAGAAGATGAACACAAAACCCTTGGCTGGGATATCCGCCGCAATCTGGCAAAACTCAATTACCGCATCCATACCGATGCCATTCGTGAACACTTGATTCCGCCTGAATTGACCCCGGCTCAGATGTCGCTGGTCTACGCCAGCGAGGCGGATCTGCTCAATATGGCGTTATTCGGCAAGACCGCTGCCCAGTGGCGCAGCGAGAACCCACGGGAAAAGGGTAATATCCGCGATCAGGCCGAAAGCGCGCAATTGCTCTGCCTGGCCAATATGGAAAATCTCAATGCACATTTTATCGCCGAAGGGGTTGAACAGCCAGAAAGGTTGCGACGGCTGAACCAGCTTGCCATTCAGCAGATGCGGATACTGACGGCAGATGACCGGCGGATCAGGATGGAGTCGGTCTCACGCGGAGACGCGGAGGGCGCGGAGAAAAGCGTGGTGGAGGGATGAAGGCGGGGTGGGAGAGAATAAGTCTTGGCGACGTCTGTGAGTTTGATAAACGACAAGGTCTTCACAAGAATCTACTTTATGTTGGCCTTGAACATATTGAATCCCACACAGGAAAGTTTATTGGATCTACTGATCCCATAGAGGTAAAAAGCTCTACGTTTAAATTTACGACAGAGCATGTTCTTTATGGAAGATTACGCCCCTATCTCAATAAAGTGCTGGCTCCTGATTTTACTGGGCACTGTTCTACTGAAATATTCCCCTTAAAGCCGTGCACAAACTTGTCACGAGAGTTCCTGCAATACTGGTTGCTGTCAAATGCTGTCGTAGAAAAGATTGATGCAACGTGTACTGGTGCCCGAATGCCAAGGGCAAATATGAATGACGTACTTAATTTTGAGTTTTTGCTTCCTCCACTCCCCGAACAGCAACGCATCGTAGGTATCCTTGATGAAGCGTTTGAAGGTATCGCCACCGCCAAGGCCAACGCCGAGAAGAACCTGCAAAATGCCCGTGCGCTGTTTGAGAGTCATCTGCAAGCGGTGTTTTCAGAGCGGGGTGAGGGGTGGGGGGAACGACATTTGGGTGACAATACCCTTCTGGAAATAGTTGATGGCGACCGTGGAGTTAATTATCCGAAAGCCGATGACTTTCTTGAAGAAGGGCACTGCCTTTTCATGAATACTAAAAACGTCAGACCAGATGGGTTTGATTTTGAATCCACAATGTTTATAACCGAGGAGAAAGATAACCTGCTTCGTAAAGGTAAGCTCAAGAGGGATGATGTTGTAATGACCACTCGTGGTACCATCGGAAATATAGGTCACTATTCCGAGGATGTACCATTTCAGAACATTCGTATCAACTCAGGTATGCTTATCTTTAGACCAAACAAATCATCTTTGCTGCCTTCATTTCTTTTTGAAATGTTAAGGTCTGAAATAGTAAAGGATCAGATCAGAAACCAGACTACTGGTGCGGCGCAACCACAGTTACCTATCAAGACGTTGGTAAACTTCAAAATCCCTGTTCCGAAGAAGCTCGAAGATCAACATGCAATAGTTAAAAAGTTACGTGCGTTTGAACCGGAAACCCAACGCCTAGAATCAATCTACCAGCAGAAAATTACGGCACTGGATGCGCTGAAGAAGTCCCTGCTGGATCAGGCGTTCCGGGGGGAGTTGTGATGAAAAAGCAAAACCGCCTCACGCGGAGGCGCGGAGAACGCGGAGAAAACCAAGACTGAAGGCTTTTTGGGTTAAACCAAAAATCGTTTGCCTTAATTTGCCTGTTTTTGACTTTCTCCGCGCCCTCCGCGTCTCCGCGTGAGAAAGATTTAGAAGTAACCCGGTGCAGGTTTTCCGAATGAAAATTTTGAGGGGATTCAATTGTCAAGGAATCCTTGACAGTTCAACTGAAAGGTACAAAAAGCAACTCACGCGGAGGCGCGGAGAACGCGGAGAAAACCAAAATCAACAGCTTAGAATCTTTAAGGGGTAAACCAAACGGCTTAAAGACTTTGTATTTACTCTCAAAAAAAGATTTTCTTTGATTCTGTTTTTACAATAAATACTTTATGGTTTTGACTTTCTCCGCGCCCTCCGTGTCTCCGCGTGATAAAAGATTTTAAAAGGAACACAGATGAAAAACCTCGACGACATAACCGGTGCCATTTTGACACCGCAATGAAAATCCACATAGACCTCGGTCCCGGACTCCTTGAATCTGTTTACGAAATGGTGCTCGCCAAAGCTCTCCAAAAGCGCGGTTACAAAGTAGAACGCCAGAAACCAATTACCTTCGAATACGATGGCATCCTGTTTGAGGAAGGCTTTCGTATAGATCTGCTGGTAGAAAACCAAATCATCATTGAACTCAAATCAGTAGAAAAACTGAACCCGGTACACAGCAAACAGCTCCTGACCTACATGCGTCTGATGAACTTGCCCGTCGGCTTTCTCATGAATTTCGGCGCAGCCACCCTCAAGGAAGGTCTGCACCGTGTCGTTAACAGCCTGCCTTCCTCCGCTTCTTCGCGTCTCCGCGTGAACCAGAACGAGGCCAATCCATGAACGAAGCCGAAACCAGAGCCGAACATATCGACCCCGCCCTGAAAACCGCTGGCTGGGGTGTGGTTGAAGGTAGCCGTATCCGGCGGGAGTATCCGATTACTCTTGGCCGTATTGAAGGGTACGGCAAGCGGGGTAAGGCTCTGACGGCTGATTATATTCTGGAATACCGCAACACCAAGCTGGCGGTAGTGGAAGCGAAGGCATGGGATAAACCGCTGACTGAAGGTGTCGCACAGGCCAAGGACTATGCCGGTAAACTGGCTATACGTTTCACCTACTCCACCAACGGGCAGGGTAGACCAGCGGGAAAAGACCTTGGTGTTCTGCGCCACACAGGATCATGCCCTTGCGGTGCGTGACCTTATCAATCAGATCAAGTCCAGCACCGAGCCGAACTACTGCCAGCGGGTTACAGCCAATGACGGCGCATTAGGTGAACAGCACCTGCGGGACTTTCAGGATAACGAGAAGAGTATCCCCACCACCCTGACTACCTCGCAGAAACTATCCACCGGCGTTGATGCCCGTAATATCCGCAACATCGTCCTGATGCGTCCGGTCAACTCCATGATCGAGTTCAAGCAGATCATCGGGCGTGGTACACGGCTCTATGACGGCAAGGACTACTTCACCATCTACGACTTCGTGAAGGCGCACCACCACTTCAGTGATCCTGAGTGGGACGGTGAACCGATTGAACCGGAAGCCTGTACCACGTGCGGCTGTTACCCGTGCGAGTGCGTAAAACCTCCACCCCAACCCTGCAAAGTATGCGGTCAGCAGCCGTGCATCTGTGACAAACCGGGGCCGGAACCCTGTGAGAAATGTGGTCAGCGTCCCTGCGTCTGTAAGAAGAAAGCGAAGGTCAAGCTGGCTGACGGTAAAGAACGGAACATTCAGCACATGACCGTTACAAGTTTCTGGCACCCTGACGGTACGCCGATGTTGGCGCAGCAGTTCATGGAGATGCTGTTCGGTAAACTGCCTGAGTTTTTCAAGAACGAGGAAGAACTCCGTAGCCTATGGAGCCGACCGGATACCCGTAAGAAACTGCTGGAAGGGCTTTCTGAAAAAGGGTTCGGTCATGACCAGTTGGCCGAGATGCAGAAGATCATTGATGCCGAGAAAAGCGACCTGTTCGACGTGCTGGCCCATGTTGCCTATGCCATGCCGCCACTGACCAGAGAGGGGCGGGCAGGGAAAGCACGCTTATTACTCAGCACTTCACCAGCAAACTGCAACTGTTCCTTGATTTCGTGCTGGCGCATTACGTGACCATCGGCGTGGAAGAGCTGGATCAGGCGAAGCTGACACCGCTCTTGAAGCTGAAGTATCACAACTCCATCGCCGACGCTGTTGCTGATCTTGGTAGGCCGGAAGAGATAGGACAGGTGTTCGCAGGGTTTCAGCAGTATTTGTACCCGCCGCAGAATGTGGGAGGGCTGTAGAAAAGCTGGTTGTCGCTGATCGGTTTCAGGATTGCGCAGGTAACAAGAAGAAACAGTCCTTTGCCGTCATACAGGCGATAATCTTTAGGGCCAGCCTTTGCTTTTTCCACTGCTGTAGCAGAGAGTTCTTTGGTTGTCCGTGCCATAGTGTCCCCTTTTAAGGGTAACTGCCATTATGTCAATAATGTTACTCTTAAAGTTACCCTTATTGTGGCTGGATTCATAGGGGCATCATAACGCATTACCGGACAAAGAAAGAAAAAGCCCCTGATTTCTCAGAGGCTTTTGTACCGCATCGGACGATGCTGGATTGTTTACTGGCGGAGAGAGAGGGATTCGAACCCTCGGTACGCTATTAACGTACACACGCTTTCCAGGCGTGCTCCTTCAACCGCTCGGACATCTCTCCGCAAGAGCGAACGAACCTTATAATATAGAATAAAATTTTTGTCCACTCTTTTCCAGAAGCGCGCTCACACACGCTCTATTCAATTGACAAAATACCGGTCAAGCCCGTACAGTCGCGCGTTAACGGGATCGCCATGATATCTATTAGCAAACTTAAACAACAATTTAAAAAGATCCTCTCTCTGGACGCCCATCCCGGTCATATCGCCGCCGGTTTTGCTGTGGGCACTTTCATCAGTTTTACCCCCTTTTTCGGACTGCATACCCCGTTGGCGATAGTTTTTGCCTTCATTTTCCGTGTTAACAAATTAACCTGCATCACCGGCGCCTGGGTCAACACCCCACTGACGGTTGTTCCTGTTTTAGCCGCCAGCTACAAACTTGGTGAAACTATGTTGGGGAACAAGCCGCTGGTATTTAAAATCACAACGCTGGATTGGGCTGGTATGAAGGGGTATGCTTCGGCTCTGCTTCTGGGAAGTTCGGTTATCGGCTTCTTTGCCGCACTGGCGGCCTATGCAATTTGTTATTGGCTGGTGGTTGCCTTCCGCAAGAAGGACCCGGTCTTAAACGCGATGACCGATGAGATGGAAGTGACCGGCGAGGAACTGGAGTAACGCGACAGAAAAATTCTCAGCTCTGCTGCCCGTAATCTTTGGCGAAGAGATAGAGCACAATCGCCATGAGCAACCCCGCCACCGGGAACAAAAATGCCTGATGAAATGCCGCTGCCGGCATCGAGCCGACTGCGCCTCCGAACTCCCCGATAATCACTCCCATCACCTGCTGCGTGACCGCAGCCCCCATCAATACAAAAAAATTGACCGAGGTCAGTGCCGTTCCGACGATACGCACCGGAAACATGGAGCGGATGATCGGATATATCAAAACTCCGCTGGAGACTGCCAGGCCGATCACAAAAAAGAGTGTAGCCAGAAGGGGGGGCGGCAATGCCTCTGCCCATCCCAGGAAAGCGGTCATCAACAGCAGCAGGCTCAACTGGCCGGACACTAGTGTCTTTTTGTAGGAGCGGAAAAACCGCCGGGCAACTGAGTCGATCAACATGCTGCCAACGATGAAACCGAACGAGGTAAACATCAGCATCGTTCCGGTTGTTTTGCGGGAAAAATGCAGCACGTCCGTCAGATACGGCCCCCCCCATAAAGCCTGCAGCGCCAGATAATTGCCGTACCAGAAAAAGGCAATCGAACCGAGCAGCCAGAAATCGCGATTGCCGAAAATTTCACCCCAATCCGCCAGAATGCCTGCCCGTTCCCTTTCTCCTGAATCCGTGCGTGACACCGCTTCAGGGTCGGCTGTGATAGCAGCAGTCGGCCGGTCCTGTACCATGCTGAAAACAAGAAGGGTGACCAGCAGCTGCAGCGCTCCGATTGCCAGAAAAGATGCCCGCCAGCCGAAGGCGCCGACCACCAGCGCCAGCGGCGCCGTGGCAGCCAGGTTGCCAAGATTGCCGACCGCCACCATGAAACCGGATACGCGCCCGAACTCCTGCTTACTGAACCAGTAACTGAAAATTGTCAAGGTGGCCATCAGAACCGATGCCGTGCCGATACCGATCAACATTCTGGCTGCCATGGCTGCAGCAAGTGTTTCAGCCTGAGAGAACAAGAGGCCGCCAATTGCCGTCAATACGCCACAGCCGCTGATGGTCAATCGGCTCCCCAGTCGGTCGATCATCGGCCCCAGCGGCAGTTGGGCAACTCCATAAACGTAAAACATCACACCGGAAAGTACGCCGAGCTGCCGTGGTGTCAGATGCAGTTCTCGGGAGATATCGCCGGCTACGACCGCCAGGGAAACGCGGTAGAAATAAGCCAGAATATACATCAGCGCCAGAACGGCGAAGATTGTCCAGCGTTGGCGATTATGCGAGACGGCAGTACTCATTGATGCTCCGTTAGGTGGCTGTCAGCATGGTGATGTTCCCTTATAGCGGTAAAGCAGAGAAAACGGAACAGATATAAATAACGAAAACAGCCCGTAACCATGGTGGTTACGGGCTGTTTGTATGGTGTGCAGTATCTGGGGGTGAGGCGTGTTTTTAATCGTCGAGCGTGATCGAGCTTTTTGTCTTCTCGCGCCGTTTTTGATCTTTGGCAGAGTATTTGTCAAGGCACTCACTTGTTTTGTCAACCATGGAGCAGGTCAGATAGTCAGCGATATTGATCACACAGGCCCGGATGGCTTTTCCAACCGGTGTCTTCTCTTCTTTATCAACATTGCCGCCTATACCCATGAAGCTGCCGGAAAGGGCGTGAGACGTTGATTCTGATGTTGCTTCTATGGTCCTGGTTTCAATGACTTCACTGGATTCAACGTCAACAATTTTAAGGTCAACCGCAATATATGCCTTGGCAGAACGAGCACCCAGGCCGATGCCCATGAAATGCAGGCCGCCGCCTTTTTTGCTTGTGCCCTCCTCAAACGACGAGACCGTGGCCATGACCAGATACTGGGCGCCCTTTATCTTGCCGAGCCGGGATTTTGTCGATGGTTCAACCAGTCCGGACTCGCCAAACTTCAGCTCGCTGACCACGCTTTCAATTTCCTTGCGTTCAACCAGCTTGAATTTCTTCGTGCTGCTCAATTCACTGGTCAGCATGTCAGACAGCTCTGAACCGGTGCCGGAACGCCACCAGCTGGCATGAGTGTTATTGGTAAAACGCATGACGGCCATACGCGGTTTTTCTGCGGCGTCTGCGATAGTGGTCAGAGATACGCAGGCCAAAGCTGTCGCGACGGTCCGACTTACCCGTGCCAGGTACTTCCCGTTAAAAACTGTTGTAATGCCACGCATAAAATACCCCCTCGTAATATACTCACTGACACCGGCCTGCATGCAGCGGTAATGGTAATTAAATCGTGCGAACCCTAGCATCTTCAGGGTATTTTGGCAACATTCTCATCGTGGGTGGCTGTATTTTTATGGCGCCCCATTAATAAATCATTCTTTTGCTTCACCGGATGTCTTGGTGAATGCATTCCAGAAGTTTTTCTGCAGGGACGTCATTGACATCATGTTTTCAGGCAGCAAAGGCTTCATCAGGGAGAGGAGGTCGAATCCTTCAACACCATCCAGTGTTTTTTTCCGGATCTGATCCATCATCTCTTTTTGCAGACTTTCAACGTCAGGCAGTCCGAAAAACGTACGTAATTCTTGAGGAGTAGCATCGATATCAAATGTAATTTTCATTGGTTCCCCCTGCTGATAGTGGTGGGTCTAATTGTTTCTGGCCAAAACATACGCGCCAGGTGAAGCTTCGATTTCCGGATAGTCCGCGCTACCGACCTGCGCCGGCGCAGGTATTTCTTTTCCGCCCTGACTCTTCAGCCATGTATCCCAATGTGTCCACCAGCTGCCGGGGACACTTTCTGCCGTTTCCAGCCAATGGTCGGCGCCTTGTCCCAGTTCGCCATTAATCCAGTAATTACGCTTGTTTTTGTTGGCCGGATTAAGAACGCCGGCAATGTGACCACTGGCACCCAGTACGAATTCCATCGGAGCCTTCAGGACTTCGGTTGAAATAAACGTCGATTTCCAGGGGGCGATGTGATCTTCAATGGCAGACAGGCAATAAACCGGGCATGCAATTTTGCCCAGATCAACCGGAACGCCGCACAGCTCGATAGCTCCCGGTACGATCAACTTGTTTTCCAGATACATGTTTCGCAGATACCAGGTGTACATGGCCGCAGTCATATTGGTCGAATCAGAGTTCCAGTACAGGATATCGAAAGGGGGCGGTGTCTTGCCCTTCAGGTAGTTATTTACCACGTAGCTCCAGATCAAATCATTGGCACGCAGCATCGCAAACGTTGTGGCCAACTGTTTGCCCGGCATGACGCCGCCGTTTTTCAGCTTCTCTTCAAATTGCTTAACCTGTGATTCGTCAATAAATACCCGCAGTTCACCGGGATCAGAAAAATCCAGCAGCGTCGTAAAAAAGGTTGCCGAAGCGAAAGGTTTTTTGTTTTTTGCAGCCAGAACGGCAATCGTCGTCGCCAACATCGTGCCGCCGATGCACCAGGCCACGCCGTTGATTTTTTTCGCACCGGTAATCTTTTTAACTGCAGTGATAGCCGGGAATGTTCCCGCATTAAGATAGTCGTCCCAGGTTTTATCCCCAAGCGTTTCATCCGGATTGCGCCATGAAATTATAAAGACGTTGTTGCCCTGTTCCAGGCAATAGCGCACATAGGAGTTGTTTTCAGACAGATCAAGAATGTAATATTTGTTGATGCAGGGCGGTATAATCAAAATCGGACGGTCATTGACTTTTTCAGTCATCGGCTTGAAATGAATCAGCTGAATAAGTTCATTCTGGAACACCACGGAACCTGGCGTGGCCGCGATATTTTTGCCCAGTTCAAATGCAGATTCATCGGTCATGCTGATACGGCCTTTATCAAAATCCCGCATCAATTGTTCCAGCCCCTGGATCAGGTTTTGGCCCTTGCTTTCCAGCGTCTCCTTAAGTACTTCGGGATTGGTCAAAGCAAAATTGGAGGGTGACAGTGCGTCCACAAACTGACGGGTATAAAATTCAGTCCTGCTCTTTGTTGCCTCGTCCAGCGGGGAGTCTGCAACCATCCCCGTCAGGATGCGTGATGTCAGCAAATATGATTGCTTGATATAATTGTGTACGGGGCTTTCTTCCCACTCAGGAGAGGCAAAGCGCCTGTCACTATGCGCCGGTTGAGCGGCACCCTCAGAGGATGGTTTGAACATATTGAACCAGAGATTTAACTGGTCCTGATAAAACCCGGTGATCGTTTTCAGCCAATCTTCGGGGTTTTCCATAGAACGCATCACGATCGTATTCCAGGAAGCGCCAAACTGGGTTGCCATTTCCTGTATTTCAGTGGCTGATACATCCTTGAGCAGGCGCTGCCCGGTTTCTGCAAATTTTTCAAACAATGCTTGTGGGTCTGTTTTTTCCATAATGGCCTCTGCTGTGATGTGAAATTAAAATTAAAAAAAGGGGTTGCAGCCGAAACTGTAACCCCTTGATTTTTTTGGTGCGCCTGGAGCGATTCGAACGCCCGACCTACGGATTCGTAGTCCGTTGCTCTATCCAGCTGAGCTACAAGCGCATTGCGAATTGGCTTTATAACTCAACGCAAAAAATATATCAACCTTTTTATTGCTCATGACGGTAACCGCTTCGGTTTTTCCGCTACCAAATTGTTTGAATATCGGCTATCGTGCCCCCCGTATTCATTACAGGAAGGTTTTTAAAGCTTATGGATCACTTTATTATAGAAGTCAGCGAAGCAGACGTTAAGCGGGAACGGGAAAAATCACGCGACCTTCGCCGGAGTCGCTGGTGGCAGAGCAGGCTTGCTCTGGGGCGCTGCCATTACTGTGCAGGGATTTTTACGGCAGAGGATTTGACCATGGATCATCTGGTGCCGCTCTCGCGTGGCGGAAAATCTTCCCGTAATAATGTTGTTCCGGCCTGCAAGGAGTGCAACAGTCGCAAAAAATACCTGCTGCCTATCGAGTGGGAAGAGTTTATCAGGCTGTCTTCCGAAAGAGAGCCTGATCATGAATAAGTTGAAATGCCGCTACAAAGTAGTAATTTATGATTGCGACGGCGTGATCCTGGATTCTATTGAATCTAACTATGTTTTTTATAACAGGGTCATGGAATATCTGGGTCGGCCGGCTGTCGACAGGACTGACCTGGAAGCCCAGCGGGTACTGCATACCTACTCGTTCCACAACGTGATGGAGTATTTTTTTGCGGATGATGCGCGCCGCGAGGATGCCTTCCGGTTTGCCAAGACCATTCACTACCGCGACCTGATGCCGTATATGAGTATGGAGGATGGTTTTGTCGATGCCCTTGATCAGCTGAGAGGGCATACCTCACTGGCCATCTGTACCAATCGGGCGACCTCGATGGATATGATTATTGAGGATTTTGGACTGACGGGGTATTTTGAATACGTTATGACGGCGGCACAGGTCGTCAACCCGAAGCCCCATCCGGAACCGCTCCTGAAGGTTCTGGAGCATTTCGGCATTGCAGCGCATGAAGCGCTCTTTATCGGCGACGGCGAGGTAGATATGCAGGCGGCCAAATCGGCCGGCGTCCCCTTTATCTCCTATAAATCCGATCTGCCATCCCTGGCCCGCATCCAGCATCACGCCGAAATTGTTCGCCACGTTTTTTCTGCATAAAAACGGCATAAAAAAACTCCGGAAGCGGCCGCCCCCGGAGTTTTTTTTATCGCTTCTCATTGTGTAAAATTCTCAGCGTACCAGTTTTGAGAGCTTCTTGAACTCTTCTGTTCCCGCGACCTTCAAGAGTTGAAACAGGACAGATTCGGTGCAGGTCGGTACGGCACCGGCCAGGCTCATCGCTTCGATGGCTGTCTGCCAGTTCTGCTTACTGCGACTCATTATGGCGTCTTTCACAATGTGGACATCAAAGCCGGCCTCGCACAGCTCAATAACGGTCTGCAGCACACAAACGTGCGTCTCCATTCCGGTGATGATGACTTGCTTACGTCCGGTAGCCCGCAGAGCCTCAATAAACTCCGTGCTGCCGCAGCAGCTGAAGCTCATTTTTTCGTAACAGGGGGCAGCGGCGGTCTTCTCCTTTAATTCCGGCAGTGTGGCTCCTAATCCTTTGACATACTGCTCCGTAACCAGCACCGGAACCTTCAGTTCGGCGGCGCTCTCCAGCAGGATGCCGACATTTTTGGTGAGAGTGCGCAGGACCTTGTCGGACATGGCTACGCATAACTTTTCCTGAATGTCGATTACAACCAGAACAGCCTTCTCCCGATCCAAAAAAAACCTGTCTTTAACTGACATATTCTGTCTCCTTTCCTACTCCCGTTTTAGTTCAATTCCCAGTTCGGTGATTTTTTTGCGCAGCGTGTTTCGATTGATGCCGAGGATATCGGCGGCCTTGACCTGATTCCAGCGTGTCTTCTCCAATATAAAGCGGATCAGTGGTCGTTCGATCTGCTCCAGAACCATGGCATGAATATTTCCTTTGTCGAGCGTTTCAATCCCGTTCATGCAGGACCGCAACTTCATATCGACCAGCGACTCCAGCGAAGCGTCCTGTGAAGCAGAATCCTGCGAGATGACGGCAGCGGGCAAATTCTCAAAGTCATGCGCCGTGAGCAGCGGGTCGCTTGAGAGTATTACCGCGCGTTTGATTGCATTTTCAAGTTCGCGGACGTTGCCGGGCCAGGAGTGTGCTTTCAGCGATGCCAGAGCATCATCGGTTAAACGCTTGGGTGACGTTGACATCTCGGCGCTGGTGCGTTCCAGAAAATAGCGGGCCAGATCGGGAATGTCGTCGCGCCGTTCCCGCAGCGGAGCCAGCATGATCGGCACGACATTCAGGCGATAGTACAGGTCTTCACGAAACTCTTTCAGGCGTACCTTTTCAACCAGGGCCTGGTTGGTCGCGGCAACGATTCTGACGTCAACGGCGATATTCTGGTTTCCGCCGATGCGGGTGATCTCCTGCTCCTGAAGAACCCGTAAAATCTTGGCCTGCAGGTCCAGCGGCATATCACCGATCTCATCCAAAAAGAGGGTACCGTGATTAGCCTGCTCGAACTTGCCCTGTTTCCGCTCTCCGGCACCGGTGTAGGCACCTTTTTCCGAACCGAACAGCTCGCTTTCAAGCAGGTCACGTGGAATAGCAGCGCAGTTGATGGCAACAAAGGGCTTTCCGAGCCGTCCGGAATTGAAGTGAACCGCCCGCGCCACCAACTCCTTACCGGTTCCGGATTCTCCCTGGATCAGGACTGTGACATCACTTCCGGCCACCTTGCCGATGGTCTTGTACACATCCTGCATGGCCTGCGAATTGCCGATGATGTTTCGTTCCGGTTGATATCGTTCTTTCAGCTCCTGTTTAAGCGTCGTAACTTCACCGGCAATCTCCTTGGCCCGGGTGACCTTTTCGATAATGGCATCGATCACATCCAGGTCAAAAGGTTTGGTGATGTAGTCGTAGGCTCCGCGTTTCATGGCTTCAACGGCGTTGCGCATACTGGCTTCGGCAGTCATGATCACGACCAGCAGATCTTTTTTGGATTCCTGAACCTTATCCAGCAGGTCCAGGCCGCTGATACCGGGCATCTTGATATCCAGTATCGCCAAATCGTAGCAGTTGTCCTTGATCAGTTCCAGCGCCTGGCGGCCGTCATGGGCCAGGTCAACGTCAAAGCCTTTCCGTTTCAGTGCTTTGGAAAGCACCCAGCGCATACTTTCTTCATCATCAGCTACAAGAATTCTGTGTAATGGCATGAATAAACCTCTTTTTATTGTATCAGCGGCAACAGTACCGTGAATTTTGTGCCGTGTCCGGTCGTTGACTCAACTTTGATCATACCACGATGTTCGGCAACTATTTTGTGACAGATTGTCAATCCCAGACCGGTGCCGCTTGATTTCGTGCTGTAAAACGGGGTCCAGATATTTTCAAGGTCTTGAGCAGGGATGCCGGGGCCGTCATCGCTGACCTCAATTGCCACCATCCGCGAACGGCGCTGGTTCTGGGCCATGCGAAAATCACCCAGTACCCTGCTGGAAACAGTCAAACTACCATGGTTACCCATGGCATCTATGGCATTGCGGATCAGGTTCAGAAAAAGACGCGTCAGCATCTCTTCGTCGGCCATGATGTCGGGGATGCTGGGGTCAAAGTGCTTGCAAAAGCTGATTGTGCGCCCGGCTACTGCCTGCCCCTGCAGCAATAGGATGTCGCCAAGAATTTTATGAAGATTGACCGGCGCGAGCCTGAGACCACGCGGTGAGGCAAGCTCCAGCAATTCGCGAATAATATGGTCGATACGCTCGGTTTCACGGATCATGACGCGCGTATAGTCGAGCATCTCGCTGTTCGGATCGAATTCACGTTCCAGTAGTTGGGCTGCGCCTTTGATGCCGCCCAACGGGTTTTTGACCTCATGTGCAAGTCCGGCGGCCAGAGTGCCCAGCGTCGAAAGCCGGTCGGCCTGGCGCACGGCAGCCTCCAGTTCGCGGATGTAGGTAATGTCCTTCAGTGTCAAAATGGCGCCGATATTTTCGCCGCTCCCCTCTAGTAACGGATAGCAGGTGGCTGCCACCGGGGTAACCCGTCCCGTTGAGCGGACAACGACATTTTCATGGTCAGAGATCGTAATGCCGGTATGAATGGTTTTTGAAACCATCTGCAGTAGAGTGGTTTCGAGAGCGAACAGCGTATTGAATGAGGCACCCTGAGCCTGTTTACGCGAGAACCCTGTTATCTCTTCTGCTGCCGGGTTACACAACGTAATCAGACCGCTGCTGGAAATGACAATCACTCCGTCGCCGACGCTGTCGATAACGGTGGCGTAGTAATCGTCGCGCAGTTTTTGAGTTTCGCGTTCAGTTGATTCAGACGGGAGCATGCGTGTGAGTTTCCTGTGCCGAGCGTATTTTTTCTGCAAGTTTGAGGATATCATCAGTCGAACGGGCCTGATGTGCTGCCCGCCGAACTTCCGACGCTCCTGAAAAGCCGCGGGCATACCAGCCGATATGCTTCTTCATCTCCCGAACTGCCGTGGCAGCATCATTTTCACTGCAATACAGAGCCAGGTGGCGGGCAATCATATCGGCACGTTCTGCAAGAGTAACCGGACCGTAGCAACCGTGCCGTGCCAGTTCGAGCGTCTGGCGAAAAATCCAGGGATTGCCAAGAGCGCCCCGGGCGATCATGATCCCATCGCAGCCGGTCTGCCGCAGCATGCGCAGGCAATCTTCCGGGGTAAACAGGTCGCCGCTCCCCAGGACCGGGATGGAAAGAGCGTTTTTGATTTCTGCAATCTGATCCCAGTCGGCCTGACCGGAAAACATCTGGCTGCGGCTGCGGGGATGCAGGGTAATCGCGTTACACCCTTCGGCTTCGGCGATTCGTGCCACCTCCGAAAAAACACGACTCTCTGTGTGCCATCCTGAGCGGATCTTAATGGTCAATGGCAAGCTGGTCGCTGCCCGAACGGCACGCACGATGGCGGCCACCCTGAGCGGATCCTGCAAGAGTGCGCTGCCGGCACCGGTTCCGACCACCTTGCGAACCGGACACCCCATGTTGATGTCGATCAGATCGCCATAGCCAGCCACCATGCGGGCTGCCTCGGCCAGATCGGCCGGATCGCTTCCAAACAACTGGATGCCGAGCGGGCGGTCCTCTAAACAGCTCTTCAGCAGCATCAGTGTTTTGGCACCTTCGCGCACCAGGCCATTGACGCTGACCATTTCGGTATAGGCGAAGGACGCTCCTTCCTGATGGCAGATCAGGCGGAACGGCAAATTTGTAATTCCGGCCAATGGAGCCAGCACGACGTTGTGCGGCAGTACAAGGGCGCCGATTGTTAATGATTTAAGCATGATACACACGAACGGACATGCCGTTAGGGGGAGGAGGATGGCCTTGCGATGCCTAAATTTTGGGCATAATAGCACAGGGTTTGCAAATGGCAAGGGTAAAGTACGTGGAACCGAAAATTTATATTGCTAATACATCAGTTTCCGTTTTAAATAAAAACCCAAGAGTAACTCTGTTATAGAGAGAGGAGCCACCATGTTTGGAATCGGTATGCCGGAAATGATTATAATTCTTGTGATAGCTCTGGTTGTCATTGGTCCACAAAAACTACCGGAATTAGCCAAGTCACTCGGTAAAGGGCTGGCAGAGTTTAAAAAAGCTTCCGATGGCTTCCAGCGCTCTATCCAGGAAGAAGCCAGCAGAGTCGAGGAACCGAAGAAGGCTGAAGCTACGCAGATGCACACTGCGGCTGCCGAGCCGGTCGCTGCCGCGCATGCCCCGAATACGCCTCCTACAGAAAATAAATCTGTTCCGCACGCATGATAAGAGTCTGAACAAGAGTAAAAACATACAAAAGCGGGAGCCGACATACCGGCCCCCGCTTTTGTATTGAAAACTATTGACGAACTATTTAACGTGGATATTGATCTGTTTCGGTTTGGTTTCTTCTTTTTTGGGTAGTGTTATCGTCAAGACGCCTTTGTCACAACTGGCGGCTACCTGCTCCTGATCAACCGTTGTCGGCAGGCTAAAACTCCGTTGGAAACTTCCGAAGTAGCGTTCAATTCGGTGGTAGTTCTCCTTCTTGACCTCGCCCTCATGCTTGCGCTCCCCTTTGAGAATCAGGGTATTATCCTCGATACGAACCTCAATATCTTTCTGGTCAACATCCGGCAACTCAGCTTTGATAACGATAGAATCTGACGTTTCGTAGATATCGACTGCCGGCTGCCAAAGCCCCTCTTTGATATCTTCGCTCGGGAGATCATGATTCCAGGAAAGATTGAGGAGCCGGTTCATCTGGTCCTGCATTGTTCGCAAATCCCTGAGCGGGTTATATTTTACAAGCGCCATGGCTGTATCCTCCTGTCATTTAATATGAGAAGTACTCTCTGGTGAAAAGATAATCACGAATGCCTGAATGTCAAGGGGACAGCAGCCCGGTGTAACGAGCCGCTCTGTCTTAAAAAGTCCAGGCTCTTCAGCTTGCGACCGGCATGCAGTGTGAGAGTTTCATCCAGCAGGCCGGCAATCTGTACATGTTCATCATCGGTAAAAGTAACCAGGCCGAAGCGACCGGTGCCCAGGCAGGCACGTAAACCGTGCAGCGCTGTTGTCGTCACTGTTCGTCCGTTTTTGGCACAGGAGTGACAGGCCAGGTCGCCATCCGACTGCAGCCGCGCGCCACGATCGCCGTATACTGATCCACACCGACTGCAGTGCTCCAGCGAAGGGCGGTATCCGAGAATATTCAACAGGTTAATCTCAAACAGTCGCCGGTCATCCTGATTGCCAGGCACAACCTCCAGGCGTTCAAGATAGCTTGCCAATAATCGATACAGTCGCGGCAGCGGATGTGCCTCCGGAGTCAGAGATTCAATCAGTTCACAGGCATACAAGGCGTGGGCAATGGCAGAAAGGCTGCCACGAATAGCCGGGTGCAGCGTGATAATGTCTGCCTGTCGCAACGAAGAGAATCCTTCTTTGCGCAGCAGCTGCAGGTTGATGCGGGCAAACGGCTCAAGAGCAGGTCCAAAGCGTTTGCGACTGCTGCGGGCAGCGCGGGCAAACCCTGAAATACGGCCATGTTCAAGTGTGAACAGCGATACAATCCGGTCGTTCTCTCCATAGTTTGAAGCCGAAAGTACGAATGCCTGTAGTTTCTCGGGATGCATGGGAAGAGTGCGGCTCCTGTAAGTTCTGGCAGGACTGTACGTTAATGCTGCAGAGTCGTCAATATGGGATGCGGAATCGGCGCATACATTCATATCTTGCATTCATAAGCACTCCTCTGCTATTATTTTCAGCTATTTTACCCTGCTCAATGTTTGTTGAAAGGATCACACTATCATGCTGAAGATATTTGACTACCTGTTCGGAATGTTTTCCAATGACCTGGCCATTGACCTTGGCACCGCCAATACCCTGGTTTATCTGAAAGGCAAGGGCATCGTTGTCCGTGAACCATCTGTCGTCGCTGTGCAGAAAATGCCGAACGGTCAGCAGAAAGTATTAAAGGTCGGCATGGAGGCCAAGCAGATGCTGGGGCGTACACCCGGCTCGATTACCGCCATCCGCCCGATGAAGGACGGCGTGATTGCCGATTTTGACATCACAGAAGAGATGCTGCGCTACTTTATTCATAAGGTACATAACCGCAAGACGCTTGTGCGTCCCCGCATCGTCATCTGCGTGCCGTCCGGCATCACCCAGGTTGAAAAGCGTGCCGTCAAGGAATCAGCCGAGTCGGCCGGTGCCCGTGAGGTCTATCTGATTGAGGAGCCGATGGCGGCTGCCATCGGGGCCGGTCTGCCGATTATCGAGGCATCCGGCAACATGATTGTTGATATCGGCGGCGGTACCACTGAGGTGGCGGTCATCTCGCTGGCCGGTATCGTCTATGCCCAGTCAACCCGTATGGGTGGCGACAAGATGGACGAAGCCATCGTACAGTACATCCGCAAAAAGTATAACCTGCAGATTGGCGAGCGCATGGCTGAATCGATCAAGATTGATATCGGCGAAGCCTATCCCGGCCCGGAACTGCTGACGAAAAAAGTCAAGGGGCGTGATCTGGTTTCCGGCATTCCCAAAACGATCGAAGTCAATTCGGACGAGATTCGTGACGCGCTCAAAGAAGCGGTTAACGCGATTGTTGACACGGTGCGCATCTGCCTGGAAAAAACACCGCCCGAACTGGCAGCCGACATCGTCGATCAAGGTATCTTCCTGGCCGGCGGCGGCGCTTTGCTGCGCAACCTGGATCTGCTGCTGCGTGAAGTTACCAAGGTACCGGTGCTGATTGCTGAAAACCCGCTTGACTGTGTTGCGCTTGGTTCCGGCCTCGTTCTGGATGAGCTCGACCTGCTGCGTCGCGTCGCGATTTCGTCATAGCTTGCCGTACTTCCGGTGAGTTCCCCTACGGTTGACATAATTGTTCCGGTCTGGAACAGCCCGTTTGAGACGCGTGCCTGTCTGGCTGCCATTCTCGAACATTCACCAGAAGCTCGCCTGATCATTGTTGATAACGGCAGCAACCGCGAAACGGAGCTGATGCTGGAAGAATTTTCCGAACCGCTCGGCGAACGCGGCCTGTTTATCACAACAGAGCGTAACATCGGGCTGATCCCTGCCATCAACAGGGGGTTGGCCCGTTCCGATAGCGACATTGCCGTGATTGTCCGGCCCCACGTCATCGTAACATCCGGTTGGCTGCCAGCGCTTTTGAATGCTGCCATGACCACCGGTACCGGTATCATCTCTCCTCATTTTAGCGGCGTTTCAGCGCCCGTTCTCCCAACGCTTGTCTGCGGCTGCTCACTGATGGAAAGCTGCACCGTTTCATCTGCTGCCCTGCTGCTGCGCGGCGAGATGCGTATGGTGGCCGGTTTTTTTGACGAGGGACTGGATGGCGGCGAATGGTGTCTGCGCGATTATGTCCGTCGGGTTGCCGGTTTTGGGTATCGGACATGTCTGCTCTCGCGGCCGGTGCTTGTGTGCGGCACCGAGCAGAGCTTCGGATCAACAGAACGGCAGCGGAAAATGAATCTGAAAAGTCAATCGGTGTACCGAGAACGCTGGGGACAGACGTACCATTTTGCGGTGTATTTTGGTAAAGAGGCGCGCGCCGATTCGTTGAGCGATTCAGTTGATGCCATTCTGGAGGCTGCCCGTTTGGGGAATCGCTTCGCGCTGCTTCTGCACCGTCGCCAGTACGCAGATTTCTGTCGCAGGGGGTGGCACGCGCTGCATACCGGCATAGAAATCTGTCGCCTGTCGCCGATTTTTTCGCTGCGCTCACTGTCGCAACGAATGGCGACGCTCCAATCCGGCTCACCCGGTCTGGTTATGCTGCGCGGAGGGCAGGGGGCTTCTTTTCCGGGGCATGAAAGCGCTCAACCGCTGACGGAACTATCAACGATTTTATCAGACGGTCTTGTCATACCGAGACCCGCTACGGAGGAGAAACCATGATCGCTGAAATCACACAACAGCTGCAGAGTCATCGCGAGATGATCAGTGCCATTGAGCGGGAGATGACGCCGCAGATAGCCGAATTGGTCAGTCTGATGATCGGCACCTTCAAAAAGGGGGGCAAGCTGCTGGTGATGGGTAATGGTGGCTCTGCTGCTGATGCCCAGCACTTTGTGGCTGAAATAGTCGGACGATTCAAAATGGAGCGTCCGGGCCTTCCGGCGGTGGCTCTTTCGACCGACACATCCATTCTGACCGCCATCGGTAACGACTATGGTTTCGAGAAGGTCTTTCGCCGTCAAGTAGAGGCGCTGGCGGCTTCTGGCGATCTGGTGATCGGAATCTCGACCAGCGGTAATTCACCCAATGTACAGTCGGCCCTGGAACTGGCGCGAGAAAAGGGATGCCATACGGTAGCTCTGCTCGGTAAGGATGGCGGCACGATCAAGAGAGTCTGCGACCTGGCGCTGATCGTTCCCTGTTACGATACCCCCCGTGTTCAAGAAGGCCACATCACCATCATTCATATCGTCTGCGATTTGCTTGAAAAGTCACTGTTCGGCTGATTTCATCTAATTCTGAGGAGGAGAAACCATGGATCGAAAGCGCGTAGAATCCATTTTTTCACATACCCCCGAAATCCGCTGCCTGGTTGTCGGCGATCTGATGCTCGATGAATATCTGTGGGGCAAGGCCGAACGGATTTCTCCCGAGGCGCCGGTGCAGGTCGTTGATGTACTGCGTGAAGAGTTACGTCTGGGGGGAGCCGGCAATGTTGTCAATAATCTGGCTGCGCTGGGCGCACAGGTTTCGGTCTGCTCGGTTGTCGGGGATGATGAAAACGGCTGGGCGCTGCTCAAGGAGTTCAGCCGTCACGATATCGATATCAAGGCGATATTTCTCGACCCGGCCCGTCGTACCAGCCGCAAGACACGCGTCGTAGCCGCCCACCAGCAGATTGTACGCATCGACCGTGAATCACGGGAAGCGGTGCCGTCATTCTATGAAGAGCAGGTGTGCAGCTGGATCGCTGCTCACATCAATGAATTCAATGTTGTGGTGCTCTCCGATTACAACAAAGGGGTGCTGACGCCGACCGTCATCGCCACAGCGGTCTCTGCTGCAGCGGCCACATCTATCCCGGTACTGGTCGACCCGAAGGGATCCGATTACAGCCGCTACCGGGGTGCAACACTGCTGACCCCCAATCGCAAAGAGGCAGAAGCGGCCTCGGATGTCACGATCCGCGATGCGGCTTCGCTCTCCCAGGCCGCAGACACCATCATGGCAGCGGTCGGCTTGCGGCACCTCCTGATCACACGCAGCGAGGAGGGGATGTCGCTCTTTACGGCAGGAGCGGAAGCGGTACATATTCCGACGGTTGCCCGCGAGGTTTTCGATGTTTCCGGTGCCGGTGATACCGTGCTGGCTACTCTGGCGGTCGGTATGGCGTCAGGCTGTACCATGGCCGAAGCGGCCGGGCTGGCAAATGTAGCCGCCGGAATTGCGGTTGGGAAACTGGGGACCTCGATCGTCACGCCTCAGGAAATTATCGACGCGGTTGCCTTGAGCCACCGCGACAGCGATTCCAAAATAAAGTGTCTGGATGTCCTGGCGCCGCTGATTGCAGCTGAAAAGGGAGCCGGTAAGCGGATCGTCTTCACCAACGGCTGTTTCGACCTGCTGCATGCCGGACATGTGAAGTATCTGCAAAAGGCCCGCGTGCTGGGTGATCTTCTCATTTTGGGTCTTAACAGTGACGAATCGGTGCGACGCCTGAAAGGTCCCAAACGTCCGCTGATCTGCCAGGAGGAACGTGCCCATATTCTGGCAGCGCTGGACTGTATCGACTACGTTGTGATCTTTGATGAGGATACCCCGCTGAATCTGATCACGGCCCTGCGTCCTGACATCCTGGCCAAAGGTGGCGATTATGCGCTTGAGAGTGTCGTTGGCAGGGAAATCGTCGAGGGTGATGGTGGCAGGGTCGAGTTGGTCTCGTTTGTGGACGGCAAATCGACCACCAATCTCATCGAGCGGATCCTGGAACTGTATTCGGCAGAGTAGATTATTTCTAATTCTGGCTTTTGTAGCTGATTTCTGCTATGAGGGTGCATCCATGAATTATGCATTCATACGGGAGTTGCTATGGCACTCAACAATGAACCACGCAGAGCCCTCTGGATTTTAGGAGTACAACCGGGAAACGGTCGTGAAGAGACGCTGTTGTCATACCTTCAGGCGGGCGGATATGACTGCCGTTTGGGGCACTATGACAATCTGGCCGTTGGTCGGCCGCTGGGAATCGTGCTGGACGTGTCTCCGTTTTCTGATGATGGCTGGGGACTGCTGATGCGTATCAAGAGTTCACCCTCAACACGCAACATCCCGGTTCTGGCGGTTTTTTTAAGCGAAAAAGGGAAAGTGGGGGGGCTGTTTCCGGTGGCTGGTTTTTTTATGCTGCCGATAGATGAACAGTACCTGCAAGAGCGTCTGGCCATTTATGGACTGACCGAAGAGGCCGAAACCTGGGATCTACAGGCACTGGTTGCGTCACGTTCAGGTGAGGAAAATCTCTCCAAAGCTGTCGAAGGGCTCGGTTTTGAGGTTGTCAAGGGGTACACCGGCAAGGAAGCTCTGGCGCTGGCTTCAATCCATCCCCACTACATCGCCTTCAGCAGCCAGATGCTGCCCGATATGTCCGCCTTTGAACTGCAGGAAAAATTCCGTCTGTATCCCTACAGCAGCAATATGCCGCTCTTTGTCCTGCTGAAAAGCGATATGAAAGAGGGGGAAAAACAAGCCATGAGCCGCGAACTAGCTCATCTGGTCCGCAAAAAACAGCTGAGCTGTGAAGAGTTTCTGGCGCATCTTCAGCGCCGGGATTAGTGGTTCGACTCCGCTCACCAACCGGACGTGCTTGCTCACCAACCGAATCCACGTATCACCCGATCGTGGTTCCATCATTCCACTCACCGACTACAGTAATTGTGCACCCTGAGTGGAGTCGAAGGGCTACAGCATCCCTTTCAAATCCTTGACTTCTATACTTGCTTTTTCGCGCAGCTCTTTGGCCCACTGGCTGAAACGTTCTTCTGATTTTTTACGGTAGAGCGCCTCATCGATCTCAGTCTTGACACTTTCAAACGACTTCAGGGCGCCACTGAGGCGCTCTTCCAGCTTGATGATGTGAAAACCGGCTGCCGTATAGACCAGTTCACTGACGTCACCAGGCTTCATGGCTACTATTGCGGCCTCCAGTTCCGGCTGCATATCTCCTTTTTTAAAACTTCCCAAATCACCGCCATCTTTACGCGCTGCCGGATCTTCCGAAAACTTTTTGGCCAGTTCAGCAAAGTCTTTACCATCCCTGGCATCAGCCAATACCGCCAACGCGGTTGTCATGGTTTGTTTGATAGCTTCAGGAGTTGATTTCTCGTTCGTCTTAAAAAAGATGTGGCGGGCACGATAACTTTCATCGCCGGTGTATTTGGCCAGATTCGCCTGGTAATATTCCTTTGCTTCGCTTTCGCCGACATGGATCTTGGAGCGGACCTCCATGCTGATCAGCTTGAGCTTTTCAATCTGTTCCTGTAACTGGCTGCGATACTGGTCAAACGAAAGCCCCTGACTTGCAAGAGCCGCAACCAGAGCTTCCTGGGAAGGCATATTGTTCTGGCGTTTGACGTCTTCAATCGCCTGCCGCACCTCCTCTTCCGTCACTTTAATGTTCAGCTCGCGAATTTTCTGTTCAACCAGCCGCTTCTCAATCAAGCGTTCAAGGACAGCCGAGCGGATGGTGCTGCGTGCAGCTTCATTCATGGCACCCTTTTTTTCAGCTTCGCGGATGACCGGCTGCGCTTCACGGTTTACCTCGTAGAGCGAGACAATATCGTCATTGACGACTGCAGCGATGGCATTTACAACAGCTGCAGAAGCGCTGAGCGGTGCCAGAAGAAGTACTGTTAACGATAAACCGGAGAGAAATCTGATATTCATAGGGCACCTGACCTGTCATAAAAAGAGTGAGGGTGAACGGAACGCCCACCCTCACGGATACTCATAGAATCAATTAACAGCGCATCTTCCCGCTGTTATTTCTTTTCAGGAGCTACAGTCGGCGCGGCTGCTTCAGCCGGTTTCTTTTCTTCGGGCTTGCCACCATCTTTTTTGCTGTCCAGGCCATTCAGCACATCTTCCTTAACGGTGATCTTGGCGGTCTTTTTGAGTTCTTCCTTGATCTTCTGGAAAACTTCCTGCTGTTTGGTCGGCATAATTGCGCCCTTGATCTGGTCCTTGACCTCTTCCAACGGACGGACGCCGGCAGCACGTTTACCGGTCAGCTTGATAATGTGAAAGCCGAAGTCCGACTTGACAACATCGGAAACCTGTCCCTCTTTGAGAGCCAGAGCTGCCTTTTCAAAAGCTGGCACCATGCTGCCCTTGCCGAACCAGCCCAAATCTCCGCCTTTTGCTGCTGAAGAGTCAGCCGAGCTTTTCTTGGCCAGCTCTTCGAAGTTTCCGCCACCCTTGATCCTGGCCAGAATCTCTTTGGCCTCTTTGTCAGTTTTAACGAGGATGTGACTGGCTTTGATCTGCTCACCGCTCTTGAATTTTTCTTTGTTCTGCTCGTAGAACTTTTTCAGATCTTCGTCAGAAACCTTCGATTCACTCTCGACCTTCTTCTTGAGGAATGACTCGATGATCAGCCGTTTTTTCAGGTCTTGCAGCTTGTCTTCGATTTCCGGACCCTTGTCGAGACCGTCTTTAGAAGCCTGCTGTAGAATCAGCTCGCGGATGACCATGGTATCGAGCATCTCTTTACGTCCCTGAGGGGTATCGGCCATGGCTTTCAGATATTCCGGCAGATTTTTCAGTTCGCGTTCAAAATCGCCGGTGGTGATGCTGCCGTCATTGACTTCGGCCAGAACCGCTCCTGTTTTCTTTTCAGTTTTTGCACCGCCAGGAGTGCTGCTTCCCTGACAGCCGACAAGTGCGACAAGGCAAACGGTAGTCGTAAACAATTTTGAGATGGTGATGGTTTTCACGTAAAGCTCCTTTTTATTATCTGTACTCATGCTTTAAAACTCGAGAAAATTAGCATACTAGCAGAGCTGTTGCAATACCTTTCTGGAATGTACCGCGTACATTGAGAGAGTCGGACATAAGAAAGGAAAAAAGCCGCTTAACCTGTCAGAGTAACGAGGTTTGCGGCTTTTTTGAGTGAATTCGAGATGTCGGAACTAAACCGGTTTTTCCAGTTTTTCTTCTAACAGCGGAATGATGACGACTTTGATCCTGCCTTTGCCCCACAGACCGATTTTTTTGGCTGCGGCGCGTGAGAGATCGATAAAATGGAACGATTTTGAGGCGCAGCGGTCGGTAATCGTGACATGAACCTCCTGCTGGGTAGCCGGATTAACGACCCGCACGATGGTGCCGAGCGGAAGGCTCTCGTGAGCAGCGGTCATTTTTTCGGGATTGTAACGATGGCCGGATGTTGTCCGGCACCCATTGAAGCGACTTGCGTAATACGAGGCAAAACCCTCGACAGCTTCAAAGGGGCTGCTCTTTAAAAGCAGCTCTTCCAGTTGGACGGAAACCGGACGGGAATCTTCCGTGATTTCGGGTTCGGCAGTCTCTCTACCGTGCTCCGCCAGTGCTGGCGAAGCCGTCTGAAACAGCAGCAGAGCGGCCATTAAAAACGGTATCATAGTGGAAAATAAACGAATCATGGCGACGCTTATACTACATCAGGCCCTGTCCGTCAAGCTTTGCGCAGGTATTCGATGATTCCCTCTTTAAATTCGCGCGGTTCAAAGCCGAAGACCTTTTGCCATTCACCGTCGCAGATGCTCTCTTCCAGCAGCATCTGCAGCTGGTCACTGGTGATCGGAAATTGCGGCAATTTCTGCATGAGCGGGATAATCAGGCGCATCAATCCCAAGGGGACGTGCGGTTTACGTGGCGGGGATTTACCAAGAGCCGCTGCCACACTGTCCAGCAGCTGCTCATACGTCATGCGTTCGTTGCCGCACAAGCCGTAGCTGTGACCGATCGTTTCAGGCATCTCCAGCGCCAGTGCAAAACAGCGCGCCACATCATCGGCGTGGATCGGTTGCAGGCGGTAGCTGCCATTACCAATAACCGGCATGACCGGCGCCAGGTGGAGCTGGGTAGCCAGCATGTTGATAAAGGCGTCCTGCGGTCCAAAGATCAACGAAGGGCGTAAAACTGTCCAGTCAAGGCCGCTCTCTCGAACCAGTTCCTCGGCCCGCCACTTGGTTGTGTGATATGCGGAAACCGCATTCGGCCGGGTTCCAAGCGCCGACATCTGAAGATAGCGTCTGATGCCGTTTTTCTGCGCTGCCGCCAGCATGGCGGCGGTGGCCTGTATATGCAGCCGCTCGAAAGTAATCCCCTGCGACGGAAATTCCCGGATGATGCCGACCAGGTTGATGACGGCCTCGCAACCGGATAGCGCCGCTTCGAAACTTTCAGGACGGGTCACGTCACCTTCGACCAGTTCCACTCCGGCGGTCGATTTCCCGCGATGATGCGTCAGCAGGCGCAGTTCATGCCCCCGGCCGAGCAATTCACGGATCAGATGACCACCGACAAAGCCGGTCCCGCCACTTACAAAAATCTTCATTATGGACTCCTTTTCTCAAAACGCCTTACAACTACATCAAAAGCTCTTTTGAATCAGAAAAAACAAGGAAAGCATGAGCGGAAACATGTTCAGATAGCGGCAATGCAATCGCGACGGGGACAACAGGATGAATGAAAGCAGCGCCAGAGGGAAAATGGTGTAGCAGAGCGCCAGCGGGCGGGCAATGATGCCGAAGGCGGGCAGCAGCATGGCCCCGGCACAGAGGGCGGCCATCCAGAGTCGGAAGAAGGGGTCAGCTGTCTCATTGCGTCGAGCAAGAAACAGTGGAATACCGGCCTGGAGGTAGTCATTACGGTGGCGGCGCTGCAACAGCCAGAAATGCGGTACTTGCCAGAGAAATAGCAGTCCGCACAGGAACATGATTCTGAAATCGACCGGGTCGCCTCCGGCCAGACACCACCCCAGCAGCGGCGGAAAGGCACCGCAGAGTGCCCCGATCGGCAGGGCCAGTGAGGTGCGGCGTTTGAGTGGGGTATAGACAGCCAGGTACCAGAGAGTTGCGGCAGTGCCGAGCAGCGCCGGCAGCATGCCTCCGGATGCGTACAGCGTCAGTAGCCCGGCCAGCAGCGCAGATACGCCGATAACGGCGACCTGTTGCAAGGACAGTACACTCTGAGGCAGCGGGCGCATTTGGGTACGGTTCATGCGGCTATCAAGATCACGCTCAATCAGCTGATTCAGGGCCGAACTGCCGGCAGCCAGCAGCATTACACCCAAAAAAGCTGCTGCAATAATCTGCCATTCTATTATTCCGGGAAAAAGCAGGCAGCCACTGATTGCGGCAATGCCGTTCAGCAGCGACAGCTTCAGCCGCAGTAGTGCTGCCACTGCAACCATCATTTGAGTGTCTCGATAAACTCTACCAGTGCCTCGACCTGTTCGTCAGTCAGGTCGGGATTCGGTGGCATGATTGGCGGAAAACCTTCCAGTATTGCAGCAGCCGGCTGGCGGATGGATTCTTTCAGGTATCCTTCGTCGGCGGAAACGGTCATCGACTTTCCGTCACGCAGAACCTTGAGCTGACTGCCGTAAAGCCCTTTGAAGGTCGGACCGACACCGGCAGAGCCGTCCAGCGAGTGGCACCCCAGGCACCCCTTTTCTTCAGCCAGTTTTTTACCATCCGGTTTTGAAGGGTGCTGGAGTGTCGTCGGTGTGAGCCAGGCGTTAAACTCAGTTTCCGGCAGCGCTTCAACTGTCGAGATCATTGCTGAGTGGGCTTTTCCGCAATACTGCGAGCAGAACAGGTCATAACTACCTGTCTTGGAAGCTACAAACCAGACATGGTTCTGCATGCCCGGCACAACATCGCGTTTAACCCGGAAATCAGGCAGAAAGAAACCGTGGATGACATCCTGAGAGACCAGGTTTACCTTGACCGGCCTGCCGACCGGAACATACAGTTTGGGGCTGATTTTGCCATTTTCGTACGTGAAGCTCCATGACCACATGCGGGCCGTTGCGGTCACCTCCAGCGCTCCGGGCGGCACCGTGCGCAGCGCCACGTAGCCGCGCCAGCCGTACCAGAACATGGCGATCACCAGCAGGGTTGGCAGTGCCGTCCAGACTATCTCCAGCCAGAGATTCCCGTCGGCCTGCGAGGATGGCTGCGGAGCCCGGGAACGGTGGTAGCGCACGACAAAATAGAGCATGGCCACCGTGATGCCGACCAGCAGCAGCAGGCAGGCGCCGAAGATGAACATGAAGACTGGGTCAATGGCCTCGGTGGTGGTGATGATATGCGATGGATTCATCTGATTTCCTCAGCGGTAGAGTACATCGAAAAAGGTAAAGCCGATGAAAATGGCCAGCGTGAGCAGTGTCACAAGCAGCAGTCCGCGCAGTAGCCACCCTTCGTAACGCATGTGCATGAAGATCGCAATCACCAGTCCCGCCTTGAGTGACGCGATACCCAGCGCCCCCCAGACTTTGTAGGCACCCAGATCAAAGCGGGTGATTCCCACGGTCAATGCCGTCAGGGCCAGCAGAAGCAGCCAGATGGCGGTCAGTTTACGGTAGCTTACAATGTGGTGTTGTTCGGTCATCATAGATTTTACCTCGCAAAACTTTCCTGCAACTCTACTCAAAGCGGCGAATCAGTTGGCCGCTGATTTCATCAAATTCGATGACAAGTGTCTTTTCCTTGCTGGCTGAACGTTTCTTTTCTTCAGCTTGCTGCCGGGATTTTTTGGCAGTTTCCTGCTGCTCAAGCTGTTCCCGTGCTGCCGCCTGCCGCCTGGCCAGCGGGTCCTTGGCTGCAAGATCCTTATCCCACACCACAATTACTCGATTGCGATATTTTTTAGGTACATCTTCAAGCCGGTTGGTAATGGTAAGGTTGCCGCCGTCATCCTTGTACTTGAAAAAATCCGCACGGGAAATATGTGGCAGCAGTAATAGCATAAAAGCTATCAAGATTGATGTGCCATGACGAGGAAAATTGACGCGTGAGGGTTCTTCCCAAAACCTGACAGAAGAAATTGTCAGGTTGAACCAGTTGTTATGAATCTTAGATTTCAAACCTTACCCCCCACACCTTTAAACTTCTCTACAAAAGCGACAATTTTTTGAAAAACGTTCTGTTTCTTGATGAGGTACTGCGGGTTAAGCGGACTCATTTTGGGGAGAATCGCGTTTAACTCAGTACCGTTTTCGCTGGCGAATTCTCGTTTTAGTGAAGCGGTAATATACCGTTTCGCCGCCTCTTCATTCAGGTTTTCTTCCGTAATCAATAGGGCAGCTTCACGCTGTTGTTCCGCCTGGGCAAAAGAGAAGAAGGCCTCTATGATGCTGGCTTTGTCCTGGATATTTATCCAGAACGATGAAGTTGTTCGACTCGGCAATGGTGGAGTAATCAATCATTTTCAAGATCCTTGTTCGATAGTCGCAACTGCTGTGCATTTTGCGGGCTGACAACTTTTTTTCCCGTTTCAGCTTCCAATTTCAGCCTGGCTTCTTTAGCAACACCTCCACCTCGCTTGGCAACATTTTCATGCTCGGTAAGCGATTGAGGATTGACTACCTCCGAAATCTCTTTGGTGGATAATTCTGCCAACATATTGATAACCAATTCTTTATTGGTCATGTTTACGGGTAACGGAACCATATCCTTCAAGGATACGGTATTCGTTAAACTCCAGAAAACGGTTCACACTTTCGGCAAAGCTTTCCATGGTGAAGGTTGTGCGGTTTTCAATGATTCGCTCAATGTAATCAAAAAAGGCGGTAACGGCCCGTTCCAGTTTTTTGATCTCATCTTCCTGAAGATAATTCTTCCCGACGGTGGTGTCGGATTTGAGCACACGACCATCCGGCGCATTATTATAGGTCATCATGCCCATCAGCGGTTTGTCGGCATCAGCATTCAAATAAATGATCTCTGCTGCGGTGTGACCGGTGATGGCAAAATGGAACTTATCCTGCACATGGGCGTAGAAGTTCCGGGTGGTTTCCGATTTCGGATCATAATCGATACTGCACTCAGCAAAGATGTCGGTGATCTGCTGATAGATCCGGCGTTCGGATGCACGGATCGAGCGAACACGCTCCAGCAGTTCACGAAAGTAGTCCTTGCCAAAAAAACGACCATTTTTCAGTCGCACATCATCCATGGCAAAGCCCTTGATGATGTACTCCTTCAGCAGTTGCGTGGCCCAGATTCTGAACTGTGTGGCTTTGGAGGAATTGACACGGTAGCCGACAGAAACAATGGCATCGAAGTTATAAAACTTGACAGCGCGGGTCTGGGTTTTCCCTTCAATAGCGCCGTGCTGAGTGGTTAGTTCCAAAATGGAACTAACCACTTTTTCCTCAAGCTCCCCGGATTCAAAGATGTTTTTCAGGTGCCTGGTAATGGCCGGGCGCTGCACCCCGAAAAGTTCGGCAATGCGATCCTGCGTCAGCCAGATCGTTTCATTATGAAGAATGCACTCCACCCTTACCTGACCGTCTGGCGCGGTGTAGAGCAGAAAGTCGGTCATCTCATCCCGCGTTGTCAGCTTGCGTTCATCACTCATGACACAGTCCTTGTTTGAATCGTCTCCGGCTTGGGGGAGCTCAACAGAAGATTGCGGTAATACTCGTATTGCTTCTGGCGCAATTCAATTTCGCGCGGTAAACCCTCGGTGACTGAGATGGTGAGGGCGTCGAATTTGTCGAGGATAGCGAAGATGCGGGCTTGTTCGGCGAGGGGTGGAAACGGGAACCGCATACTTTCAAAGGTTCCCATATTGATGTTATCTTGAGCACTGCCAGTGCTTTGCGATTGCAGTTTCGATTTAAATGAAGACAAAAGATATTCAACATAGTTTGAAGTTGTCTTTTCAGGATTAGCAATAAAACCAATAACGCTGTCTGGAAAACATGAATCGAACCCAAGAATTGTCGTTTCTGCAATATTTGCTGCTATCGTTATGCAAAGCGTACCTTTTGGCCATAACTTACTTTGTGACAGCCCAAAATCACTATAAGTCTGCGTGTACTCCGTTATGACATGCGACGCATTTCTGATGTCACCGGTTTGAATGAATGGAATACTCCCACCATATAACTTTTGATCGTTTCTCGGTCGGTGTTTTGATTTTCCTCGGCCAAATTCAAACGCCATATCCCCCAACGTCTTCCACTCGACCTCAAACCTTTTCGTGCTTTTCGTGTCTTTCGTGGTTCCGTCTTCAAAGCTCAACAACTGGTCGCGGTAGTAGGCGTATTGCTTTTTGCGGGCTGTAAGCTCGGCTGTAAGCTCAGTGAAAGTGTCCAGAATACGGACGATTTCGGATTGGATCTCAAGCGATTTTTCGGGGTTTTCAGGGCATGGGATGGGGATTAAAATTTTATTCAATATGGCCTGTGTAAGGCTTGGTCTTCCCGATCCAGTGTCCAAAGCCATTAGATCAATCGTTTTAATGAAATGATAAAGAAATTTCGGGATAATTTTCGATTCATCAATTTCTGTATAGTAAATTGTGTCAACATTCCAAAATGACGACTCAACATAGAAAATATTTGTAATCGAACCTTTTCGAGGAATCAGAACGGATGGCTTGTCATATGAATACGTATCGACATATCCCATAATCCCACCCGAACCGTAGACCGGAACATTGCCTGTTTCTAAGCCTTTCCAGTCTTTACCATGTTTTATTTTTGCCACTTGCTCCAACGCCTTCCACTCCACCTCAACTCCATCCAGCAGTTTTTCCATAAAATTCAGACGGCTCATGGTTTACCTTCTTCTGCTTCTATTTCACTACGCTTGCTTTGCAGCGCCACAAAGCGGTCAAAATCGCTTTCAAAAAGTTGATCCTGCACAATGCGGTATTTCTCAAATTCGGTTTCAGCGTGGAGTTTTGCCTGCTCATGTGAGATTTTCCCAGGACCGGTCAATATCTCGTTGCCGTTGAATTCTAAAAAACCATCCAGTCGCTTTGCCCAATCTGCCATGGACATCGGTATCTTTCGTACTGTCTGAAATTCAGCAAAGTCCAGATAAAGAGAAACAATCCGCTCCAGATAGTCCATTTCATCGGCATTTGAATAATTTTTCGCAACTGAAACATCGGATCTGACGATTTTGCCCTCTGGGGCGGCTTCCCACGAGGTCAGTCCCATGTTTTGCTGGTCGGCATCGGCGCGCAGCACGATCAGTTCTGCCGCTGTATGGCGATGAGTAGCCCAGTGCAGCTTGCTTTGCACCAAAGCAAAGAAATCTCGCGTGGTTTTTGCAGTGCTGTCGTAATCACATGCGGTTGCATAGAGGTCGGTCACTTTTTGATAAAACTTCCGTTCTGACAGGCGAATTTCGCGGATCTGTTCCAGTTGGCGTTCAAAATATGTGTCCGTGAATTTATGGCCATTTTTCAGACGCTCCACATCCATTGCCCACCCTTGAATGGTGTAATCCTTGACAATGTGCCCTGCCCACGTTCGGAACTGGACGGCACGCGGGTTGTTTACCTTGAAACCGACAGAAATAATCGCTTGCAGGTTGTAATGCTCAACCTCGCGAGTGACCGCTCTATTGCCTTCGGTTTGAACTATTAAGTATTGCTTAACAGTTGCCTCCCGCGACAGCTCAGCATCGTCAAATATACGTTTAAGGTGCTGATTGATGGCAGGCACAGTTACATCGTACAGCGTTGCCATCATCTTTTGTGTCAGCCAGATGTTTTCATCCTGATAGCGCATCTCAATGTTCTGCAGGTCGCTGCCGACTGCTGCCACAAAAGTCAGGTATTGCGCGGCTGATGATTCTGTAATGGAAACTGTTTTGTCTGATTTTTTCCTGCTCATTGTTTGCCGCCTTCAATCTCCGCAACAATGGCATCAATATCCTTACGCAGCTGATCAATTCTCGCCACCGTGGTTTTCAGCTCAGCATTGAGCGTGGCAATATTGATCACCTCGCGGGTGTCTTTGGCCTCAACATAAGAGCTGACAGAAAGGTTGTAGTCGTTTTTGGCTATGGCAGCGGAATCAATCGATTTCGCAAAATGGTCAACATCGGCTTTGGTGTCGAACCACTCCATAATTTTTTTGATATGGTCATCGGTGAGGGTGTTGTTATTGGTCTCTTTTTTAAACAAGCTACTGGCATCGATAAACTGGGTAAGGTTATCGGTTTTATGCCTGGAGAGGACCAGAATATTCACCGCAATGGTGGTGCCGAAAAAGAGGTTTGGAGCCAGAGAGATAACCGTTTCAACGAAGTTGTTATCGATCAGATATTGACGGATTTTCTGCTCCGCGCCACCACGGTAGAAGATACCAGGGAAGCAGACAATGGCAGCGCGCCCTTTGCTGGAGAGGTAGCTGAGGGCGTGGAGCACAAAGGCAAAATCGGCTTTGGATTTTGGGGCAAGCACACCGGCAGGGGCAAAGCGGTCATCGTTAATGAGGGTGGGGTCATCGCTGCCGATCCAGTTCACCGAGTAAGGGGGATTGGAGACAATGGCATCAAAGGGTTTTTCATCACCGAAATGGGGATCTAACAGCGTATTACCGAGAGCAATATCAAACTTGTCGTAGTTGATGTTGTGCAGGAACATATTCATACGGGCAAGGTTGTAGGTGGTGTGGTTGATCTCCTGGCCAAAGAAGCCATCTTCGATGATGTGGTTATCAAAGTGCTTTTTCGCTTGCAGAAGCAGGGAACCGGAACCACATGCCGGGTCATAGATTTTATTGACCGTGGTCTGTTTGTGCATGGCAAGCTGGGCAATGAGCTTGGAAACATGTTGGGGGGTGAAAAATTCACCCCCGGATTTGCCCGCATTGGCGGCATAGTTGGAGATGAGAAATTCGTAGGCATCGCCAAAGAGGTCGATCTTGTTGTCCTCAAAATCGCCGAAGTTTAGCCCTGCCACACCTTTCAGAACCGCTGCCAGACGGCTGTTTTTGTCTTTGACTGAGTTGCCGAGCCGGTTGCTGGTGGTGTCGAAATCGGCAAATAGTCCTTTAATATCATGTTCGGAAGGGTAGCCGTTGGCGGAGCTCTCGATGGCGGCAAAGATTTTAGCCAAATCGGTGTTCAGGTTTTCGTTGTCGTTGGCATTTTTGGCAACATTTGCAAAAAGCTGGCTCGGGTAGATGAAATACCCTTTGGTTTTGACCGCATCGTCTTTGATTGCGGGAGAGATGACACTGTCTTTGAGGGCAGAATAGTTGACGCTATCATCACCGGCTTCGATGTAGTTGGAGAAGTTTTCACTGATAAAGCGGTAGAACAACGAGCCTAAAACGAATTGTTTGAAATCCCAGCCATCGACGGAGCCGCGAACATCGTTGGCAATTTTCCAGATTTGGGCTTGCAGCTCGGCTCGTTGTTGGATACTCGTCATTTAATAATACTCCTGTACAGCTTTCAGTATAAATACTGTCACAGCACCAGATAATACAACGGGAAGATAAAGATCCAGATCAGATCGACCAGATGCCAGTAGAGCGCCCCGTTTTCGAGTAGTGCGTAATCACTGGCGTTGACCTGTCCCGATTTGACCTTTACGCCGATCCAGGTCAGGAGCGCTGCGCCGATCAGCACATGCAGGCCGTGGATGCCGGTGGTCATGTAGTAGAGGCTGAAGAAGACCGATTCACCCGGTGGGCCGGCTTTTAAATGCTCAGAACCGGGGTAGATGCCGTGGCCGATCTTGGCGCTCCACTCAAAATATTTGATGGTCATGAAGCCGGCTGCACAGAGGATCGTTGCGCCGATCAATTGCACAACCCGGCGTTGCTCGCCGCGCTGCACGGCAGTCACCGCCATGGCGGCGCACAGGCTGCTGGTCAGCAGCACGACCGTGTTGGCGCTGCCCATGACCCAGTTGAGCTTGCTGCCGGCAGCGGCAAATTCGTGCGGGTAGCGCGCCAGATAGACGGCATACAGGATAAACAGTCCGCCGAACAGTAGCAGTTCGGTGAACAGAAACAGCCACATGCCGAGCTTGGCACCGGCGTAATCTTTGTGATGATGACTCATGGCTGACCGCTCCTTGTAAAGTCATACGGCCCGTGCGTCACAATCGGCTCCTCGATAAAATTTCCGGTCGGCGGCGGGGTAGGGATGCTCCACTCCAGCGTAGCGCCCCCCCAGGGATTGCCTTCGAATGGTTTACCCCACCAGAGGCCGCGAAACAGGTTGACCAGCATGATCAAGAGCCCTGTCGCCAGGATCCAGCTGCCGATTGTGGCGATCAGATTCAGGTTGGCAAACTCCGGCAGATAATCGTAATAGCGGCGCGGCATACCCTTCATCCCCAACACCTGCATGGTGAAGTAGAGCACGTTGAAGCCGGTAAACATCAGAGCCCAGGCCACGATGGCCGGTTTTTCGGCGTAGCGGCGACCGTAGAACTTGGGCAGCCAGTAGTGCATGGCGGCAAAGAAGGCAAAACCGGTGCCGCCGAACATGACGTAGTGGAAATGGCCGACCACGAAATGCGTGTCATGCACATGGATGTCGGTGGCAGCCGCTCCCAGGATCAGGCCGCTCAAGCCGCCGATCGAGAAGAGCAGGATGAAGGAGAGCGCAAACAGCATCGGCGCCTCCAGCGAAATCGAGCCGCCGTAGAGCGTCGAGACCCAGTTAAATACCTTGATCGCTGATGGAATCGCCACGATGAAGGTCAGAAACGAGAAGACCATCACCGCTGTGTCACTCATGCCGCTGGTAAACATATGGTGCCCCCAGACCAGTGAACCGGCGGCGGCAATCGCGATGCTGGAGAAGGCGATCATCTTGTAGCCGAAGATCGGTTTGCGTGAAAAAACCGGGATGATGTCCGAAATGACCCCCATGGCCGGCAGGATCATGATGTAGACGGCCGGGTGTGAATAGATCCAGAACAGGTGCTGGTACATGACCGGGTCACCTCCGCGCCCCGGATCGAACAGGCCGGTGCCCAAAAGCCGCTCGGCGACCACCAGCACCAGTGTGATTGCCAGAACCGGTGTTGCCAGGATCTGGATCCAGGCGGTGGCGTACAGCGACCAGGTGAAGAGCGGCAGCCGCCACCAGGTCATGCCTTCGGTTTTCAGGCGGTGGATGGTGGTAATAAAGTTAAGACCGGTCAGGATCGAGGAGAAGCCTATGATAAAAGCTCCCAGCACCGCCAGTGAGACGTTGGTGCCGGTGCGGGCACTGAACGGAACGTAGAAGGTCCAGCCGGTGTCGGGCGCTCCGCCACCCGAAAAGAGCGACGTCAGTGCTACTATCGCCCCGATGATGTAGATCCACCAGGAGAGCAGGTTCAGCCGTGGAAAGGAGACATCGCGGGCACCGATCTGGATTGGCATGATCAGGTTGCCGAAGGAACCCTGAAAGCCGGGGATGATGAAGAGGAAGATCATCACGACGCCATGCACCGTGAACAGGGCATTGTAGGCCTGTGCTCCCATGATCGTGCGTCCCGGTGCCATCAGTTCGATTCGCAGCAGCAGGCCGAGCAGTACCCCCACCAGAAAAAAGCCGAAGGTGGAATAGAAGTAGAGCAGTCCGATCCGTTTATGATCGGTAGAGAATATCCAGGAGGAGATTCCAGTTGTACCGGTATCGTTCCAGAAGCTGGCGGGTGGGTGCTGATTGGTCATTTTAGCTCCTTATTTCTTCCTCGTCGCTTGCCGCCCCACACAAGAAAAGCCACGAAACTGCCGACGCAGAGGATGATTGCCGTGGCGCTGATCCGCAGAAGGTTGAAGGCGTAGCTGTTTTTCTGCGGATCGAAACTGAAACAGTACTCTATCATTTTCCGGATAGTCGTGCCGGATGTACCGTCGCGAGCTTCGATCAGTGCCAGTGCCAGATCCTTGGGGAGCAGGTTCGTGCCGTACAGATAGCGCACGATTGTGCCGTCAGCAGAGACAATCATGGCGGCCACCGGGTGCAGAAAATCGCGCCCGCGACGCTGGAAGTGGTAACCGAGCGCCTCGGTTAGCATATTGATATTAGTTGTATCACCGGTTAGAAAGCGCCAGCCATCCTCCGGGAAGGGGGCATGCATCGAGGTCAGGTAGACCCGTTTGAATTTGGCGGCCAGTTCCGGCGTTTCACGATCATCAAAACTGAATGAAATAATCCGGTAATCAACCATGGGTCTGCTCTTGATCTGGGTCAGGCTGCGTGCCAGTCGCCACTGAAGGTTGTAGCAGACGTTGCTGCAGCTGTAATAGACCGGCAGGATGATGGTCGGCGTCGTAATCAGTTGAGCCAGGGATAACGGTTTGCCCTGTTCGTCGTTGAATATAAGGTTCAGCGGGAGTTTTGCACCCCGGTGTTCATCAACAGAGAAGTCTGCTGATGAGCCGGTTTCCGCAGCACCTGCAGGCGCAGCAAACGGGTACAGGAGCGCCAGTATCAGCCATGCTTTGACCATAATGCCGGTCATGATAGCGGCGGAGCTGCCTCTCCCGCTTTCATGCTTTTGGTGAAGAGGGTCATGCGGTTCTTGCCGCTTTTTTTACTGACATACATGGCTTCGTCAGCGTTGGCCATAACGGTGCGAACATCCGGGCCATCCTCAGGATATCCGGCCAGGCCGGCTGATAGTGTGGTCGAAATACTGATACCCTCGAAATCGAAAGGGGTGGCTGCCATTGCGTCAACGATGCGTTGGACCGCCGTGATCACATCCTGCTTACCGGTTTCGGTGAACATGATTACGAACTCGTCTCCTCCGTAGCGGGCACAAAAATCCGAACTCCGAATGCTGGCAGTGATGATCTTTGCCACCTGCTGGATCAGAGCTGTCCCGGCAAAGTGGCCATACTGGTCATTGACTTTTTTGAGACCGTCGGCATCGATCATACAGATGGCGAACGGCCTGATATAGCGGGTCGCTATCCGTTCCTGTATTTCTGCCAGCAGAAAAAAATTGCGCATGTTGTTGATGCCGGTCACTTCGTCGGTCAGCGAAAGCTGTTCCACCTCCTGGCGGGCCGCCTCGCCTTCTCCGGCCAACATGGCGCCCAGGTGGGCAATCAGCATGTACGGAAATACTTCCAGAATGTGGGTCAGATAATAGTTGAGCTCACGGAAGTCGACTGAAGCCAGCAGAATATAGGAGGAAATAGCCAGGCCGGCCATGAAGTAGGTGATGCGACGCCCTTGCGTCAGCGCGGTTGCCATCAGAATCAGGTAGAGCAGCGACATGAAGGGGCTGGTTATTTTGCCGGTGTACCAGCAGACTGCTACAATAAAGGCCAGAAAAACCATCAGGTCGACAAAGGTTTTGAAGGGGCTGTAGCGGTGCGATAGAAGGCCGTAGCGGGCATTCAGGTTGTAGAAGAACAGCAGTAGTGAGAATATCGTCAGAAAGAGGGTACTGGATTGTTCCGTCGGCATCAGCTTGATGTCCAGAGCTACCAGCGCGATCAGCAGCCAGGATATATTGCCCATGATGCGGTCATAGCCCTTATAGCGTGTGTCGCTACTCAGTTTGACGTCAGTATTGTCCATGAACACCCCTTTCATGTGATGATAATCTATCGGGTCGCTTGCAAGGTTATCCAGGCAACAACAACATAGCGCAGCAGTTTTCCGGATGCCACCAGCAGTGTGAACGTTGCAAAATTAATCCGTAGCAGACCGCCCACCAGGCAGAGTGGATCTCCGATCACCGGCAGCCAGGAGAAAAACAGGGAATAGACCCCGAAACGTTGATACGAGCTGCGGGCACGTTCCTGCTGCTGGAGTGAAATCCGCAGAACTCGTTCTATCAGCCAGCTTCCTCCCCACAGACCGATCAGGTAGGTGACGGTAGCCCCCAGATAATTGCCGGTGCTCGCGACGACAACCGTCATGAACGGGTCATAGCGCGCGGCCAGCATGGTTACCAGCAGCCACTCAGAGCCGAGCGGCAGCAGTGTCGAGGCCAGAAAGCTCAGGAGAAAGAGCGGCAGGTAGCCGGGTTGGCTGAGCCCGTCATACAGCGTGACAGCATACGTCAGAAATTGGTTGTCAAAATGGCTCAAACCGTTACAATGCTCCCCCGCTGTTTTCCACCAGCAAACGGGGACATTGTAGCGATTATTTATGATTCGGCAAGCGGGAAGCGATGTTGTAAGTGAAACCGGCCAAAAAAATCCCCGGATGTGTTGTTGCACCAGGTAGTGAGTTATTACTGCTGTGCCACCGCAATGATAAGAAACTGAAAAAACTGAAGGAACTCTTTCGTGAAAAAACTGATTTATACTCTCCTGCTGGCAATCATTGCCTATCTGGCATATGTTGGCGTATCGCTCTCGCTGATGCCGCCGGTGGCAGACCTGGTCGGCAAAAAGTACAGCACGGTTATTCAGGTCAAAGATTGGCAGGGGGACTATCATGACTTCGTGGTTGGTCCGAAGAACCGCTACTGGACCTCGTCATCTCGGATTCCGGCCGAGATGAAATGGGCTGTAATTCTGGCCGAGGATTCAAACTTCTACAAACATGACGGCTTTGACGTCAAGGCCATCAAGAACGCCATCAAATACGATCTCGAGAAGAAGAGTTTGAAACGCGGCGCTTCGACCATTACGCAGCAGACCGCCAAGAACCTTTTTCTGTCGCGCGAGAAGACCATCACCCGCAAGCTGAAGGAAATCTATCTGGCCTACCGGATGGAGCAGGAACTGACCAAAGGGCGCATCATCGAGTTGTATCTGAACGTCGTTGAACTCGGTCCGATGGTGTACGGTATCGGTCATGGGGCGCAGTACTATTTCGGTAAATCGGCATCAAATCTGACGCCGCGTGAATGCGCCTTTTTGGCCGCCATGCTGCCCGGTCCTCGTGTGGCCTATAACCCGTATAAAAACCTGGAAAAAGTGCTGAAGCGCTCAGATATGATCCTGCGGCTACTGCGCCAGAAAGGTGTCCTGAATGAGGTCGAGTATCAGGCCGCACTGGCCGAATCGCCCAATGTGGGGCGTCTGCAAAGTAAGATAGATCACGTCATCAGTACGCCGCCGGTGTTTGCATCGCCGTCATCGTCCAGGGTGGAAGCGGTCGATAAGCAGGCGGGTGAATCGCAGGATAAAATACCGGAAACTCAGGTGGAGCAGGCAGAAGAACAAAAAATAGGGGGCAACACGCAACTCCACTCTTCACCGGTTGAGGTTATGCCGGATAAAAAGTAGGATTATAAGTGGTGGCATTGAGTGCGTGCCGTGATGTATACGTTGGGCAAGATAGATGACAACAGTGCATGGAGGAAGCTATGCAGCATGTTCATTCAATTTCGGAATTGCGAAGTAACTTTAGCCAGCTTGCTGAAATATGCCATAAGGAAAATGAACCGGTTTTTCTTACCAGGAGAGGTCACAGCGACCTTGTCTTGTTGAGTATGGACGGCTATGAACGATTGGTCTCAAAGCTGAAACAAAACCAGGGGAATGATGTAGAAATTGAGGCGTTGTGGGTGCGAGAAGCTGAAGCACGCTATGACGAGATAGAAGCCGGTAAAGTTGTCTGCCGACCGTTGGATGAGGCTGTTGAAGATGCGCGTAGAGCAATTCTGTGAAACCAATCGTCCTGCATCCGGCTGCAGAAGCAGAAATGTTGGCTGCAGCCAGGTATTATCAGAATTGCCAGGCGGGACTTGGTAGACGCTTTCTGGATGAAGTCTCACTTACTGGCAAACGCATAACAGAAAATCCGGTAGCCTGGCCACTCATCTCAGGATCGATTCGGAGATGTCTTTTAAACCGTTTTCCGTTTGGACTGATTTTCCGGGTTGAAATGGAAAGGGTTTACGTTCTCGCGGTAATGCATTTACGGCGCGAACCCGGTTACTGGTGTAACCGTATTAGATAGAAAATATTGGAAAGCAGTATGAATGTAATGACTGAGAAAACCGATCTTAAAAACCTGACGCTGCCGGCACTGGAGCAATTTCTCCAGGGGCAGGGCAAAGAGCGTTTCCGCGCCACGCAAGTGTTTAAATGGATCTATCAGCAGGATGCCGGCAGTTTTGAGGAGATGACCAATATCTCCAAAGAGCTGCGTACCCAACTGGCCGCCAGCGCCTGCATTTCAAGTCTGACCGCCGAGGCGGTTGAGGTCGGCAATGATGGCACCCGCAAATACCTCTTTACTCTGGCGGACGGCGAGTCAGTTGAATCGGTGTTGATACCGATCGAGGGGCGCAATACGGTCTGTATTTCATCACAGGTCGGCTGTGCCATGGCCTGCGAATTCTGTCTGACCGGCACCTTCAAGCTGACCCGCAATCTGACGACGGCAGAGATCGTCAACCAGATCATGGCCATCAGGCGCGACGTCCGTGACAGCGGTGAAGAGATCAGGAACATCGTCATGATGGGCATGGGCGAGCCGCTGCACAATCTTGATAACGTCATCCCGGCCATTCAGATCATGATTGATGGCAACGGCCTGCAGCTCTCGAACCGGCGGTTGACTGTTTCAACCTGCGGACTGGTGCCGGAGATGGAGCGCCTGGGGCGTGAAATTCCGAACGTTAATCTGGCAGTCTCGTTAAATGCCACGACCGACGAGCTGCGTAACCGCATCATGCCGGTCAACCGCCGCTACCCGCTCAAGGAGCTGCTCAAAGCCTGCAAGGAATTTCCGCTGCCGGGGCGCCGCAAGGTTACCTTTGAATATGTCATGATGGGGGGGATTAATGACTCCCTGGAGGATGCCAAGCGGCTGCTGCGTCTGATCAGCGATATTCCCAACAAGGTCAATCTGATTCCGTTCAACGAACATGAAGGGTGCGGCTTCAAGGCTCCCACCCAGGCGGCCATCGACGCTTTCCATACCTATCTGATTGACCGTCACGTAACGGTTATTACCCGCGACAGTCGTGGCGGTGATATTTCGGCGGCCTGCGGGCAGCTAAAGGGGAAGTTGAAAAAGGAGGACGTGAATGAGCTCCCTCGGCATCCGCTTGGCCCGTGAAGAAGCCTGTTGTGAGTGTCGAAATTACCACGCTGTGTGGGTATTAAATCGCTGAATTTATTTTCTGCTTGACTTGTCGATGGCACTTCACTATATTCCAGAACTCTTTAAAACTCAGATGCGGATGGAGATGGTACTATGTACGCAGTTATTAAGACAGGTGGCAAACAATACAAGGTTTCCGAAGGTGAATTTCTCAAGGTAGAAAAGCTTGAGGGCGCAATCGGTGACAGCATAGAATTCGCCGAAGTATTGATGCTTGGTGGCGACACAACCGTTGTCGGCGCACCGCTGGTTGCAGGTGCATCGGTCACTGCCAAAATTGCCGTTCAGGGCAAAGGCAAGAAAGTTTTGGTTTTCAAGTCCAAAAGGCGCAAAGATTCGCGCAAACTTCGTGGACATCGTCAGTTCCAGACGGTACTGAAGATCGAGAAGATCAGCGCGTAGCGAAAAGCATACATCAATAAATTTTCCCAGGAGATACGGAAATGGCACATAAAAAAGCTGGTGGTAGTTCGAGAAACGGCAGGGATTCCGGTGGACAGCGTCTTGGATGCAAAAAATTCGGCGGCGAAACCGTGAAAGCCGGTAATATCATCTACCGTCAGCGCGGTACACAGATTCATCCCGGCAACAACGTTGGTTGCGGTAAAGATTACACCCTTTTTGCTCTGATCGAAGGCGTCGTCGCTTTTGAACGTCTGGGTAAAGATCGTAAAAAGGTGTCAGTTTACCCGAACTAAAATAATTATTGATACATTCAATTCAAAAGCCCTGAAGATTTATCTTCAGGGCTTTTTTGGTTTGAATCTGAGTCACCCAGACTGGAAATCATTGCTTTTTGCGAACTCTGTCAGTGATTCTTTTACCTGGCATACCAGGCCGTGCCAGTCACTCTGCTTTTGCTGCCTGAATAGACGCATGCTGTTATACCACGGGGTGGTGTCACCGTCTAATCCCCAGCGCCAATCGGGTGCGTATGGAAGCATAACCCATGTTGGTTTGCCAAGTGCACCGGCAAGATGTGCAACGGAAGTATCAATGCTGATGACGAGATCCATCTGCTCAATCAGCCCTGCCGTATCGTCAAAGCCCTGAATTCGTGATGTCAGGTTTCGTGTGTTGGACATTCCTGGTTGTAGTGACGTGCCTGGTCGAAGCGGGTAAAACGTGACATGCTCACAGGTAAACAGTTCTCGAATGATTTCGTCAGGACAACTGCGGCCAGGATCAGGATACTTGTTTCCGCTCCAGCACACTCCCACCTTTAAGCGAACATTATCGTTGTCAAACAATGCTTGCCAGGATTCCGAAAACGTCAGCGGCACGTGCAAATATTTGTCGGAAGACGGAACATTCTGCTTGGTAATTCCAAGAATTCCGGCGAGTGAAACAAGTGAAACCTGATAATCAAAAGGGGAGTCAGACGGTACCATTGAAGCTAATTTAAGCCCGGAATGCACCGTGGTGATTACAGGATGAAGCGACGGGTGGCATTCTATCGTCAGATGTGCCCTGCTGGCTGATGCAACCAGCGGGATGAAACGGGAAAACTGGATGGTGTCACCGAGTCCCTGTTCAGCATGAACAAGGAGCCGTTTACCCGGTATTTCTTCGCCGTGCCAGGCAGCCATAGAGAATCGTCGTTTTGTAAACGGAGGGCGGTTGGTTTCCCAGCGCCATTCATACTCCTGCCACCCTTCACGATATCTGCCCTGGATCAGCAGAAGTGAGGCCAGGGTATGGTGGGGTTCTGCAAAACCAGGGAACTTTGAAATTGCCACCCGGCAGATTTCTTCTGCATCATGAATCCTGTTCATTCGCTGAAGCGCTGTTGCCAGGGCTGATGCCGGTAATGGCGAATGCGGTAGTAACGCTGCCGCCTGTCTGAAGGCCTCTGCGGCCTCGCTGTTCTTGTCTGTCTCCAGATACAGTTTCCCCAGATTGTTATGGGCCTCACCCAGAGTCCGTGAGTTTCTAATCGCTTTCAGGTAATACTGCTCAGCATCGAAAGTGCGCTGCAGCAGATGCAGTGCAATGCCGATTCTCATCAGAATCAAGGCGTTGCCAGGTGCCAGTTTCAGCGCCCTGAACAGATGTTCCAGAGCCTCGTTCGGTGCTGAACGCTCAAAAGCCTTACCGGCTTTCTGAAGCAGTTTGTCAAGAGCGGCGTGATTCATTGTTTCAGCGGCATACGGTGCCATAGGTAGCTTCTACAATAGAGCGCAGCAGTACACGCCAGAAGCATGACGATGGACATCACGAGCGGGTGAAGGATCATCAGCACCAGCGGAGTCAGCAGCCATCTGGCAAGAGTACGCACAATTTCATGCTGTGCTATAAAATGTGCAACCGGCGGACTCAAACGGTAATAGAGGGCAACAAATGCCCGCCCCGGAGCGTTCGTCAGAAGAGTGTGATCACGGAAATTACGCAGGAGTTGAACGCTCGGATGCAGATAGCTGCCATACGCGGCTGTTGCGATAAAGCAGCCACCTCCGCCACCACCCGCAGCACCTGCTTCTAAAACAGTAACAGTAATGGTTTCAGTTGCTGAAGCACCGGTGCTGTCAGTAATTCTAAAACGAACTATATTGACTCCGGCAGTGCTGAAGACGTGAGACGTGCTGGTGGTAACCCCTTGAATTTCCCTGAATATCCCGTCGCCCAGATCCCATTCATATTTTGATATGGTGGCACCGGTCGAAATTGTCGCCGCAAGTACTACCGATAAAGGTGCATTCCCTGAAGAGGGCGTAGCTGCAAGCGTGATCAAGGGGACCACGGTCACGGGGAAGCCGCTCCCTTGACCGTTGACCTGTACTACGCCACTCCTTGCATTTTGAGGGACAGTGGCCGTGATCGAAGTAGCGCTCCATGAATTGGCGGACAGATTCACGCCGTCGAGTGTAATACTGCCGGTTGAGCTTCCGAAGTTAGTGCCGGTTACCGTTATCACACCACCATTCCAGTTCAGTTGATATGGTAAAACATCAAAAACGGCAGGGCTGTCTGCCGCACTCAGTCCCTTTTCAAGATTCAGCCTTCCGCCTGAAATCGTCTTCTCTGCGAAAGAGGAAACGCGATCGACACCGTTCAGTATGCGTGCCTTGACCTGTTCAGCCGTCAGAAGCGGAAAGAGATTCCAGATCAGAGCGGCCGCCCCGGTCACATGGGGGACAGCCATGGAGGTGCCGGCAGTTGTCCGATAAAGGGTTGCGCCGTTATCCAGCCAGACAGTACTCAAAATGGCATTGGCAGAACCGGTAGTAACACCCCCGGGAGCGGCAAGTTCTACGATGTGCCGTCCGTAATCCGAATAGGGGGCAAGTGTATCTGTGCGGGTTGCCGCAGCGACGGCAATGTTGATCGGCGATCGGATTGAGGCCGGAAATACGCCGATGCTATCCAGATTCTTTCCCGTATTGCCGGCGGCAGTTATAACCAGGACCCCCGCTTTTTCTGCCGCAGTCACGGCATCACGCAGCGAGCCGGTATCTTCATCAACTTCAAAACTCATATTAATGATTTTCGCACCCTGGGCGATGGCGTATTCTACTCCACGCAAAGCGTCGGCCAGTTCTCCGAGCCCATCCGGACCATGCAGGAATTTAACCGCCATCAGCCTGGCGCCCCAGTTGATTCCGGTGGTGCCGATCTGATTATTTCCGACGGCGCCGATAATCCCGGCCACATGGGTGCCATGGCTGTCGGCCGTATCGTCATCCCAGGGGTTTCCGGGAGTAAACCCGCCAAAGTTAGCGCCATAGCAATCGTCGATGATGCCGTTATTATCGTTGTCGATTCCATCCCCGCAAATTTCGCCGCTGTTGTGCCAAAGGTTGGCAGTCAAGTCCGGGTGGGAATAGGCGATGCCGGTATCAAGTACCGCCACAATGACCGACCCGGCAGCCCGGCTCCCGGTAAAAATATCCCATGCTGATGGTGCCGAGATCAACGGTAGATTCCACTGCTCGGCATAGCGGGTGTCGTCTGGTACCGTCGCTTTGCGGACGATATAATTCGGCTCTGCGTAGAGTACGTTCGGATCGTTCCTGAACCCCTCGAGAGCTTCACTGACTGAAACACCGGTCGGAATTCTGACATGATGCAGGGGAAGGGTCCCGAAGCGCCGTATGATCGAAGACTTTTGGGCAGTGACGCTTTTTGAGGCTTTAAGCGGGTTTTTGAAGCGTACCAGTAACTCACCCTCTTTGTATGCCGGTGCGTTTGTTGCGGAGGCAGCTTCACAAAAAACCGGAAGCGCTGTAAATACAAACAACAGATGTGCGATAATCGCTATAATTCTCATTAGTGTCCCGCTTTCCCGGTGAGGTATCATCTTTCTGTTCGTATGACGAAGCATTTGCAGCATCTTATTACCCTACCGGCGCAAAAAAAGAAAGGGGCAGCCTGCGCCGCCCCTTTCCCTGTCATCATAATTGCCTAGACATTATTTTGCTGGTGCCACGGTACTGCTTCCCTTTGCACGGAACGGGTAGAGATAGGCCGTGCCGCTCTGGGTTGATTCACCCCAGAAATTAAACTTGAAAGAACCGTAAGAAATGGCAGTCTTTGAGGAGCTTTTCAGAGCTCTGAAATTCGACGGGTTGTAGATATCTCCCTTAGCAGGATATTTTGTTTTGCAGGTGTTGTAGTTCGGATTCGGTATCATCCCGGTGGCAGTATAAATATTTGGGTTATAATCCCACTCATGACAGTAATCGCCGATATTATTTACATCGGTAGGAACCAAGCCATATGAGTAATCTCCGGCATCAGCAACCATTGTATATGTTATCGGATTATAATTGCTCAGATAGGGATAATTGGTATAGCAGACCCGGTCGCCGGACGTGCTACTTAAAACAACTTTTCCTGCAGATGTGTTGTTGGCAAAACTCCAGGTACCCCTGTTTTTGGGATTTGTACCGGAGCATACAAGAGTCTGAACTTCTTTTACGGTGAGAGCGGTGTACGCCGTATTGTTTGATTGAGATTTAACTGCCTTGCCTACTATCTTGTTGATGCCGGTGCCACCTGTAGAACCTGTGCTTGGCGGATCCGGTGGTGGTGTCTGTGCTGACGCAAGTGCAAGTGTTTTAGTCTTGTCGGTAGATGGTAACCATTCTAAAATCCCGCCGGTCATAAGCTTGCCACCGGTAACGGTTGTTTCCGGCATTTGTGCTTCAAGATCAACTGCCTGTCCGTTCAGCGTGAAAGACGTTTTTCCTCCGCCGGGGAGCAGGGTCTCGGCAGAGCCATACAGAAAGCTTCCTTCGTAATAGCTGCCACTCTGATAGTTACCGCCACCTTTTCCGCTGATCATGACGAGTTGATTGCCGGCTTTCTCGTCGCAGGGGAGAGCGTAATAATTATAGAGGCCACATTTCTGAGTCAGATTGTAACTGTCGCTGTAGAGTGAGTTGCTGCTGGTGGTACCTACAAACTGTGATGCCATACCGCCATACGTTCTGGCACTGGTATTGTTGTTAAAACGAAGTCGGACGATTCCGCTACCACCACCAACAGGCTTGGTGTAGTCGATAGCGCTTTTGGCCACCGGATACTGATTCATTTCGCTGCCGATAACGAAGTCGTTCAACTGCGTTCCATTGCTTAACACAAGCGGCGATGCAGCATCATTGGCATCAACAAGCGTCCACTGTCCGTCCAGAAAGGTCAGGTTGACATTGTTGGCTACCCCAAGTTGCACTTCTCCAGCGGTGCTGGTGCGTGCCAGTTGAGTGCGGGTAGCTGTGTCAGAGGAATCGTAGGCAACTGCATTAATAGTGTACAGACCCGGAGCCATTTTTACCGTTTGCGTGGGGGCAGCCGGGGTCAGTGTCGCAATTAGAGTTTGCTGATAGTTCTGACTGCTCTGCTGGTAGGCATAGACTTCAATTACCGCTGTTTTATCCGGTATCAGACTTTTCACGGCTGAACCGGATACCGGGAATTTGGCCGAGACGGTCACATCAGCCTTGGCGGCCTGACCCAGTTCCGACGACGCGGTTGATGAGCCAGAGGTTCCGCACCCGGAAAGGGATGCGGCAACCACTGTCATGGCGAGGGCAATCAATAATGCATATTTTTTCTGTGTCATGGAGTGTTCCTCCTTATAGGATTTAATTTAGTTATTCAACTACGATTTTAACGTCAGCGGATTGACCATACACAACCTTAACGGTATTACTACCGGTGGCGGCACAATCGGAAGCTGTATACTTGAAAGTGAAAATCTGATCTTTGGTTGCCGTATCGGGAATGGTGTAACTGCAGGTCAGGCCGGTACAGGTAAGTGCGGTATTGTCTACATACCATGCTGAACTCGCAATGGCGTCCGAATCAGGATCCTGGGCAGTAGCAGTTAGTGTTACTACGCGGGCAGCACCAGTAGATCCTTCCGGTACAAGATTCTTATCGGATCTCAGTGTTACAACAGGTGGGTTGTTGTAGGTGCTGATGGAAACAGATGCAACACCTGCAGAAGTGGCAGAATCGCTGGCGGTGTAATTATAAACGAATGGTCCGCTTCCCTGCGGTAATGTGGTCTTACATGCAGCAGAGAGGGAGATTCCTGCAAGTGATTGTCCGCCGGGGCAGCTTGTTGCGCTGGGTGCGGTGCCGCCCGTCAGGCTCCAGGCGCCGGTCATTGCATCACCGTCCGGATCAAATGCCCAGCCATAGAGCGTCGCATCTCTGTTGGAGCCGCAGGCTTTTATATAATTCGTGCTTGTGTAGAGTTGCGTAACCGGGGCCCGGTTACCGCTTGAAACATATACTTTGCCAATGTTTTTTACTCCGCTTGAGGCGTCTTTGCTGTCTTTGAGTTCAAATGTGGCGTTATAGTCGCCAACTGTCAAACCGGCAATACTTACCGTAATCGGTTGCGGATCAGAGGCACTGATGGTACCTGTCTTAACGGTACTGCCGATCGTCAGGGTATAGCTGAGCGGATAGTTATTGTCGCCGTCGTAGCCGGAAATATACGCTGTTAACGCTGAAGTCTTCAGCAGATTGATGGAGCTGTTGGCAAAATAGGCGTAGCCGTTTGGTGCCATATTTGGTGTCGTGATATTGTTCAAAACAACAGCGGTGGAATCGTCTGATGTCTCACCGGCTGTCGTGACACCATTAACAGTGAAGGAAGCCAACTCAGTGGCACCACCGGAATAGACCTTGATCGGTTCACCGCATTTTACTTTGCTGCTGAAAGAACCATCTGAACCGGTACCAACCCCTTTATAGAAGCCGGCAGTACTGCTTACCAAGGAGAGACTGCGGTAGGGTACCCCAGTTATTCCATCGTCGCCGACCAGCTTCCCGGAAACCGTGCATGGAGCCTGTAAAGTTTTATCGAGTTGTTTGCAGGCCGGGTAAACGACACCGCTAAGGTCAACATCTGTGGAGTTATAGCCGGAAACAGCATCATAGAAACTCAGTTTACCTAGCTTTGCGTTGCTAGCGGTGCTGCTGCTGTTAAGCAGAACTGTTTCGATGGTGTATTTACCGTTGGCAGCAGTGTATCCCCAGGCGTTGTCTAAATTATTGCCGCTCAGGGTCAGGCTCATATTAGCCATCGGGTTTGTGCCGTCAGTGAATGTTCCTGACAGACAGATCTTGGTAGGCGTGCTGAAGACAATGTGATCAAGGTTCCAGTAGTTGTTCTGGAATTCGGTGTTGGATACCTGAATGGTCAGGTAATAGCCGTCAGTTTTGCAGCTGGCTGCAGTAGGTGCCGTAATGGGGTTGTTTGAGCTGTCGGTGACGGTGCCCTCGCCGATGTAGACCCATTTACCAGTGCTTGATCGCAATGACCAGACCGGAACCTGATGGCCGGCGGCTGTCTTATTGTAGTCTTCCAGAAACAGGTTGTCACAGCTGTTCGAATAAATATAGCGAGTATAAGTCGTTGTTTTATAAGCAGATTTCTTGACACCTGCTTTAATAAGTGCTTGAGCGACCTTGCCGAGATTCTTTGTCGCTCCATCTGTTCCGGTTGCCGTAAGGTTCAGGTAGTCGAACGCCAGTGAGACCATCTTGCCTTCTTTTCCGCTGCTGTCTGTCGCCGTGTTGGAACCGGGCAGAGAATTGCTGGCCGGATCAAACGTACTAGCTTTTGCATTGATGCTGGCTACGCCCGGCAGTGAGGCAGCCGGTATTGAAATACCCATTTCAAGCGTTGCATCAGCCGCCGATTTTGCAGCAAGTATGGCTGATTTTCCGGCGACCGCTTTCTTTGTACCGTTTGCGTAGCGAATAATGGCAAAATTGAAACTTGCTTCAGATGACTTGCCAATAGTTGTTGCCGATGCAGGATCAATTGTGATTTCTCGCGTAAATGCAACGCGGTCCACGGCAGCCTGTACTTCAATGTCGCCGGGTGTGGTGCTATCGACCTCTATCCTTTTTTGATATTGGGTAAATCCTTCTTTTGTTGCTTGTACCACAACATAACCGCTGGCAAGCAGCGGAAGTTGTGCGGCAAAGCCTCCTGTTGTGTCTGTCGTCATAACGGCGCGGCCCAACTCTTTGCCACTCTTGTCGTATGAAACGACTTCAACAGCTGCACCATCTAGTTGCACGGCCGCTTTACTGGCAGCAGCTTCTGAAATAACGGCTGTTCCGCTCACCGTCTTTGACACGGGAGTAGCATCACCACCACCGCCTCCACTGCTACTGCTGCCGCCACCGCCGCACGCGGAAATCATCGCCATGGCTGCCACTAAACAGATACACTTACCAATCCTTTCTCTCATAGCTTCCTCCTTTTCTTTTTTTGCGCTGCAATTGTAAAAGCTGCTGCTCCCACAAAACGAAATTTTCGTGCTTGAAATATTCATCACATTTTTATCGTATTTTTTATACAATGTTTTATTTGCTTGTCAATTGCTTTAATGATTTTTTTAGATTCATTAAACAAGCGTTCTGGATAGCGTATAAAATGCTGAAATATTTTTGAGAACTGTGCTATAAGAGCAGAAATTGTTTTGGGTATGCGGGATGAGGTGCTATGAAACATTTAGGGGACATACTGGTAGAGGCACAAATTATCAGTTTGCGGACGCTCGAACGTGCGCTCGAACGTCAGCAAACGTCCAAAAAACGACTGGGCACCGTCCTGGAAGAGATGGGGGTTATTTCAGAAGAAGAGCTGGTTGAAGCGCTTTCCAAGCAGTTTAACTTTAAGACCATCAAAAACTTTGTCAGTCATTCCTACGCACAGGAACTACTGGATCTGCTGCCGTCTGATTTTGCCATGAAACGGCTGGTGTTCCCGCTTAAACAGAAGGATGCCCTGCTGGCCGTCGCTATTACGGATCCCTTTGATCTTGAGACGATTGAGATGCTGAGTCGCATAACAGGGTTTCAGATTATTCCGGTGCTGGCTACCCGCAAAGAGATCCTGGATGCAATATCGGTGCATTATCTGAAAAGCAGTTCCGGTGAAGGGGGGCAGGCGATTCTGATCGCTGAAGATTCTGCTCCGGTCGCAACGTTGATTCAGATGGCGCTGGTCAAGGAGGGGTATCTGGTGCTCCTCGCCAACGATGGGCTGGATGCGTTGAAGCTGGCCATGGCGGAACGGCCGAAGCTGATCATTACCGATGCGGTCATGCCGCGCATGGATGGCTATGGACTTATGCGGGCTATAAAGGCCAATCCGATGACCTCCGGTATTCCTGTCATCATGCTGACATCCAAATCAACGACAGAGGATGAACGTAAAGCACTCGAATTCGGGTTTGCAGATTTTATTTCCAAGCCGGTGCAACCACTGCGCATCGTTTCCCGCGTCAAACATATCCTTGAGCTTTCCCAGAAATACAAACTTTGAACCCTGATGCAACCCGCATCACCAGCGCTTCCGCTGTTTCTGGGAGCTTTTGAGTGCATGACGGTACTCCCAGGGGGGCAGCGGTTTTGAATCTCTCCACAATCCGGTTCGCTGTGAGCGTGCCCGGCTTTCACGGCCGATGTACTCTGATGCATACGGTGCATGCAGATACTGCCGATAGGCCCAGGCCATCCCTTCAGAAACCATCTCGCGATTGATATCCCGGCCAGCAAATCGAATCACCGCTACCACCCGCTTATACTGATCAACATCGATAATTTCGGCTGAAACCTGACGCCCTATAATCTTCTTCATCAGGGCTCGTTTGGAATCATCTCCAAAGGGTTGTCCCGGTTGATCCGGCTTTCTGGTTTCCGGTGCATCGATGCCGTACAGCCGAATCTTAAGCCGACTCTCCTCGCGGGTGGCCAACAGCACGGTATCACCATCATAGACGGCCCGTACCACTCCCGTAACAACTCTGCCGGCAGAGGCGTCGCCCGCTCCCAACAGCACCAGCAGGCAAAGCGTCAGTAGCGTTTTCATCAGATAAGTTCCTTGGGATAGTTAAATTCAGTAGTGCCGGCCACGTCCCGCCCTGATTTGAATGCGGCCAGAATTTCGCCCCAACGCTCGCGCGGAGCTTCTGTCAGGTCGATCAAAAATGAGCCACAGCCCGCCCGGCGCAGCTCGGCATGGCGCGCGGTCAGTGAAAAGGGGGTCGCTGCCGTTATTGTCTGCAGGCCGTCATGTGTGTTGACACGGTACTCCTCACCACGGTCGGAGCGGAGCGGGGTGTTGCCATGCACCTCCTTGAGGCGGATCTTGGTCGTCATGACCGGTAGCGGTGCGTACACGATCACGCGTCGTTCGAGCGGCAGGCCGGTTTTCAGCAGGTCAGCCAGGTTATCGGCGTCATCCTCGATGTACAGCGTTGCGGTAGCAGCGCCCAGATCATGCCACGCCAGGAGCGCCTGACTGTTCAGGCTGAAACAGCGCTGCCCGGTTGAAATCTGCAGCTCTTCAAATGCGCGCAGGAGCTCAAAATGTGACAGATTGGTCGCCTCAAAACGGCGGAAACCGTTCCGGTGCAGCATGCGCAATGTTTGTGCATACAGCGGAATATCCCGGTCAAAGAGTATGAAGGGGAGCTGCCAGACAAGCATGTTTTCAGAACCGCGCAGGCGGGGGAGGGCAGCCGCAAGTTGATGAATCGCCGCTTTGGTGAGCGGAATCATGGTCGCGTCTGCGCTATGTGCAAACGGAACATTCCACTCTTTGGGCTGCTCCATGACAACGGTCAGACTCTCGCTGCTTACAGAGCGGACGGGGCGTGCCGTAGCGGCCTTGATGTCGGCCAACGCTTCCGCTCGTGACCGCTCAAGCTGTTCGCGGAAACCGCTCAAGGCCACCTGCTCCAGCTGCTGGTAAAAGGTACGACGCAGCTCTTTAAAAAGACCCGATGGTATCAGTACTGGCGGAAAACCTGGGGCTGCCAGTGAGTCCAGCCGGAAACAGGTTTCGCCGGTTTTGGCAAACTGCCCGGCAAGTACCGCCTGCATATTGTCGCTGCGTGATATCTCCAGCGGCCCAAGTGGATAACTGAAGGTATGCCGGCAGCCGAGAACTTCGGCGTCAATCGTGAGATTGTCAGCATGCAGCGAAAGTGTCAGGTGACAGGGAAGTTTGTCCCCTTTGATCCCTTCCAGACGACGCTGACAGGCGTTGTCGCTGAGGGTAAACGCTTCACGGGATGATACTTTGTAGATCGAGTCGCCGACTGAAAAGGTGAAAGGTGTCTCAACCTCCACCAGACTGCCGGCCTGGGCTTCCATGACCTTCTTTCGATTGAAAAACAGATCTCGCACGGTCCAGGCCTGACCGGCCATGTCGCTTTTGGGTTGCGCCCGTAGGCGGTCACCGACATACAGCGCATCACGGCTTTCAAAAGTCAGATGACTCCCTTTGACACTCCTGATCTGGCCGATGTAACGACCGGTACCCCCTTTCTGCCAGGGGTTGGCGATATCATCCGGTTGCTGTGAAGCCAGGAAGCCTTTGGTCGGCGTACGGCCGAACGAATATTTAAGCATCTCCTTGGCGGTTGACAGGGCCGATTTGCGGGACGTTTCGGGAGCATCGATAACAAGACGATAGGCTGACACAACGCTGGCCACGTATTCGGCCGACTTCATGCGCCCCTCGATTTTAAGCGATTTGACACCGGCTGCCATCAGATCGGGAATCATATCGATGGCCGACAAGTCACTGGTAGAAAAGTAGTGTCCCTCCTTGCCGCGATGGGTATACAACCGTCGGCAGGGTTGGGCACAGCGTCCGCGATTGCCGCTGTGTCCGCCCAAAAGGGATGAAAAGAAACATTGGCCCGAGATCGAAAAGCAGAGTGCGCCATGTATGAAACATTCGACTTCAACCGGTGTGGCTGTAGCGATCGCTGCAATTTCGTCGACCGCCAGCTCCCGGGCCAGCACCGCACGTTGAAAGCCGAGCTGCTCCAGCATCTTGATGCCGGGCGTATTGTGAATCGTCATCTGGGTCGAGGCGTGCAGCGGAATGGAAGGGAAGTGGTTACGGATCAGGCGCGCGACGGCCAGATCCTGCAGAATGACGCCATCCACCCGCATCCCGGCCAGAGCGGCCAGCGTATCCACCAACTGCGGCAGCTCTTTTTCTTTGACCAGGGTGTTGAGTGTAACATAGACCCGCTTGCCATTGGCATGGGCGTAGGCCAGCATCCGTTCAACTTGGGCAGCCGAAAAATTTTTGGCGCGGGCACGGGCTGAAAAATCCTGCAACCCGCAGTAGACGGCGTCAGCCCCCTTTTCCATGGCGGCAAAAAAAGCCTCCAGCGAACCTGCCGGAGCCAGCAGTTCAGGTTTGATATTTGAAATTTCCATAGGCGATTACTCCCAAAAGAACGAAAAACGCCCCATCAAGGGGCGTTTCGTACAGCGCATGACAGTCTGTTTGCGTGTCTAACGTGACCTCTTATTTTTCCAGCAGAATACGCAGCATGCGGCGCAGTGGTTCTGCGGCTCCCCACAGCAGCTGATCGCCACAGGTAAAGGCCTGCAGATACTCAGGTCCCATTTTCATCTTACGTACGCGGCCGATCGGTACGGTCAGTGTGCCTGAAACCGCCGCCGGTGTCAGGCCGGCCAGTGTTTCAGCCTTGGTGTTGGGAATCAGTTTGACCCACTGGTTGTCGTTGGCGATCAGGTTTTCAATTTCAGCCAGCGGCAGATTCTTGTTCAGCTTGATAGTAATCGCCTGGCTGTGGCAGCGCATGGCACTGACGCGGACACAGATGCCGTCAACCGGAATCGGAGTTGCTGTCCCAAGGATCTTGTTGGTTTCCAAGAAACCTTTCAGTTCTTCGCGGCTCTGGCCATCCTCAACTTCGCGATCGATCCAGGGGAGCACACTGCCGGCCAGCGGGAAGCCGAACTCTTTGGTCGGCAGGCTGCCGTCACGCAGCGTATCAGTGACCTTGCGATCGATCTCAAGTATTGCGGAACCCGGGTTCTTCAGTTCTTCAGCAACGACACCGTTCAAAACACCCATCTGGCTGAGCAGTTCGCGCATGTTGGGAGCACCGGCTCCGGAGGCGGCTTGATAGGTCATTGACGAGATCCATTCAACCAAGCCGGCACGGAACAGGCCGCCCAACGCCATCAGCATCAGGCTGACAGTGCAGTTGCCGCCGATAAAATCTTTCTGTCCGTTGGCCAGTGCCTTGTCGATTACGTCACGGTTGACCGGATCAAGAATAATAACGGCGTTGTCCTCCATACGGAGTGTCGAGGCGGCATCGATCCAGTAGCCGTTCCACCCCTGTGTGCGCAGTTCAGGGTGTACGGACTTGGTGTAGTCCCCCCCCTGGCAGGTGATGATGACATCCAGTTTTTTTAATTCGTTGATGTCACTCGCGTCTTTCAATGTCCCGGCGTTCAGCGGAGCAGCCTGACCGGCCTGAGACGTTGAGAAAAAAACCGGCTCGAAACCGAGTGCAAAATCATTCTCCTCCAGCATTCTCTGTAGAAGAACCGAACCAACCATGCCGCGCCAACCAACAATTCCAACTTTCATAGTCATTGTCCTTTTTATTGAGGTATTAGAGTGCGGCTATAATTGCCGCGCCCATTTCTTTGGTATTGACCAGCTGTTCGCCGGCTTTGTTCTGGTAAATATCTGCCGTCCGGTAGCCCTGGTCCAGAACCTTGGCTACCGCATTGTCGATGGCATCAGCCGCTTCCAGCATGCCGAACGAGAATTTGAGCATCATACCGGTAGACAGAATCTGGGCGATCGGGTTGGCGATGCCCTGGCCGGCGATATCTGGAGCTGAGCCGCCGGAAGGTTCGTACATGCCGAAGGTACCTTCGGCCAGAGAAGCCGAGGGGAGCATCCCCAGTGATCCGGTCAGCATGGCGGCCTCATCGGAGAGGATATCGCCGAACATGTTCTCGGCCAGAATGACGTCGAACTGTTTGGGCCATTTGACCAGCTGCATGGCGGCATTGTCTACGTACATGTGCGTCAATTCCACATCGGGATACTCTGTGGCGATGCCGATGACCACTTCGCGCCAGAGTACGGAGGATGAGAGCACATTGGCTTTATCAATCGAGCAGAGTTTCCTGTTCCGTTTGCGGGCCGCCTGAAAGGCCACATGGGCGATACGCTCGATTTCAGGTACGGAGTAGCGCAGCGTATCAATACCGACTCTGCCTCGCCCCTCACCCTCTATACCTTTGGGCTGTGAAAAGTAGATTCCACCAGTCAATTCCCGAACGACCAAAACATTGAAACCGCCGCCGATAACCTCTTCCTTAAGTGAAGAGGCGCCGGTTAGAGACGGGAAGATGATGGCCGGCCGCAGATTGGCATACAGTCCGAATATTTTACGAAGCGGCAGCAGGGCTCCCCGCTCAGGCTGCTCTTCGGGTGGCAGTGTTTCCCATTTTGGTCCACCGACCGAGCCGAACAGGATCGCATCGGCGGCTTTACAGATATCAATGGTGGTTTGCGGCAGAGCCTTTCCTTCACGGTCAATACCGCAGCCACCGACATTGGCGGCAGTACGCGAAAAGGTCACATCAAATTTTTTCTCGACCGCATCAAGGACGTCAAGTGCCACGTCCATGACCTCCGGTCCGATGCCGTCGCCTGAAAGAACTGCAATTTTAAACGTTTTCCCCATAATCCCCCCCGTAATGTCCTTCTGAAATCGATTTTTGATAATAATTTTCACAGCCTGTTTTGTCAATTGAATAGACTCATTCCAAGGCAATCGACTCACTTGCTTTACCGAAAAAGTTCGTGTATTGTCCAACCTAATTTTCAGCGGAGGGGACAGATGACAAAGGCAGATATCGTAGAAGCTGTTTCAAGTAAATGCGGATTTTCAAAAAAAGAGTCGTCCGATCTCGTGGAGGGTGTCTTTTTGCTTATAAAGGGATGTCTGGAGAGCGGCGAAGATCTTAAAATATCAGGCTTCGGTAAATTCGAGGTTAAACAGAAGAAGCCTCGTCGCGGAAGAAACCCGCAAACCGGTGAAACGCTTGAGATCTCTGCCCGCAGAGTTCTCAGCTTCAAACCGAGTCAGATCCTGAAGAGCGCCGTTAACGGTTAATCTGCCAATGTAACCGTGTGATCATTTCACAGAGCGGAACGACAATCATATTCAAGGAGTTATAGTATGGCCAGCCTTAACAAGGTAATGCTGATAGGAAATCTGGGCAAGGACCCTGAAGTGCGCTTCACGGCTTCCGGTCAGGCTGTGGCCGGTTTTTCTCTGGCTACAAGTGAAAAATTCAAGGGAAAAACCGGTGAGTGGGAAGAACGCACCGAGTGGCACAACATAACTCTGTGGGGCAAGCTGGCCGAGATCGCCGGCGAGTATCTGTCCAAGGGGAAAACGATCTACCTGGAAGGGCGACTACAAACCCGTAAGTGGCAGGATAAAAGCGGCAATGACCGCTACACGACGGAGATTGTCGGTGACAAGATGCAGATGCTTTCTCCCAAGGGAGAACGTCGCGGCGGCGAGACATCTTCATCCCAATCCGGCGGAAGCGGTGGGGTAAGTTATGAGGAACCACCTTTTCAGGATGATGACATACCATTTTAAAGTACCCCTAACTCGAAAATGTAAACTTAACCCATAACACCTCGTTGTTATGGGTTTTTTTGCTTTACACTTTTTTTGATGATGTTTCGCATTTCTAGATTGCGGATTAGATGGTTACATGCCATTTACCGTATGTGAATATATAGAAGGGACCTCAGCTGCCTATCCGCACATAATTCTTAAAGGTAGCTACCCACACGGTATTCATTTAGAATTGAGCGTCTGTTACCATGGTGATGAAAAAAAATGGGAAATTATTCTCTTTGTCCAACAGAGTGACCTGCAAAATTTGGATGAATCATTTAAGGTAGCGAATTTCGATTTTAAATACCAATCGGAGGATAAATCATACCTATTGGTTAAAAAGGACTGTAACGTTGAACAAATGAAGAAATATCTAAAAGAGCTTGCAACTCATCTAAGTGAACAAATTACTTTAACTACTGAGGTTGGGAGAGGGCAAATATAACAAGTTGATGTGTTGTTATGCCCAATTATAACACCCATTGTGAGGTGGCCGGTTTCTCTATCATCAACATAATCGGGTTTCTACCCTGAGCTTCTTGTTCAGAAATAATGGCCACGCTTTGAAATACAAATTCTCTGTCGCATATTAAATTTGTATTGACTCCCCGTGCCCCCACTTCTATCATGCTTCTATGTACATTCAACGCACCATAGAAAAACTGCTTCCCGGCATTCTTGCCACCTTTCCCTGCCTTGCCGTAACCGGTCCGAGGCAGTCCGGCAAATCAACCCTGCTGCGCCATGCCCTGCCCGAATATCGCTATGTCACGCTTGATGATCCGGCGGTGCTGGAGCAGGCGCACTCCGATCCGGTCTATTTCCTTGATTCACTGGGCGAGCGCTGCATCATTGATGAAATTCAGCTTGCCCCCGGGATTCTTTCATACGTCAAGATGAGGGTGGATGAAGATCGCAGTCGCAATGGCCGCTTTGTATTTACCGGTTCCCAACAGTTCGGCATGATTCGCAACCTGGGAGACTCCCTTGCCGGCAGGATTGCGCTGCTCGATCTGCTCCCCTTTGCCGCCGATGAGATGAAGCAGACCGCTTTGATCACGGGCGGATTGGAACTGTTTGCCGCTGCCTGTCTGACCGGTGCATACCCCCAGCTTGCCACGGCTCCGGAAATTGACCGGCGGCTCTGGTATTCATCCTATATCCAGACATATCTGGAACGGGACATCCGTTCTCTGTATGACATCGGCAGCTTGCGGGAATTCCACCGCTTTATGCAGCTTCTGGCGATACGCTGCAGCCAGATGCTCAATATGAGCTCATTTGCCACAGATCTCGGCGTAAGCGTTTCGACAGTCAAGCGCTGGCTTTCAGTTCTGGAAGCCGGACGGATAATCTACATTCTGCCGCCGCATTTCAATAATCTGGGCAAACGCGTTACCAAAATGCCGAAGGTATATTTTCTTGATACCGGACTGGCATGTCACCTGGCCGGTGTGCGGGATAGAGAACAGTTACTGGAAGGGCCGATGGCGGGAGCATTGTTTGAAAATTACTGTCTGCAGGAAACAGTAAAGACGTATGCCAACCGGGGTGAACAACCACGCCTTTCGTATCTGAGGACAAATAACGGCCTGGAAGTGGATCTGATTATCGAGGGGGAGAATATGAGGGTTCTTCCGGTGGAAATCAAGTTAAGCCGTACACCGACCGCTGCTCTGGCATCAGGTCTCACCCGCTATGCCTCACTGTTCGCAGAAACCAAACCGGAGAACGGTCTGCTGCTCTGTCTGGCCGATGGCGAGCGGTCTGTCAGCCGTGGAGTAAGCGCCATCGGTATGGAAAATTATCTGAGTATGCTTCAACAAAGGCTTGATGGCTCAACATCTGCGTAATAGCCAGTTACGTTTTGGCAGCATGCCGCAGTGAATCTCGCTTAAAAAAATGTTCTTCCCTATGTCCAAATCTGTCACTCCCCGGTGTTACCTGTAGATCATAACCAAACTACAGGAGGCACCACCATGGCAGCTGACACCGACAAGCAGCAGAAAGACAACGGACTCAAAGACTACGGCATCATCTACATCTCCGGCGCTATTGCCGGCGGCACCGCCGAATCGGTCTGCAAGGAGATCATTGACCTCAACATCAAGGGCGAGGTCAACCAGATCCAGATGATCATCAACTCTCCGGGCGGTTCCTGTCCGGCCGGCTTCTCCATCATCGACATCATGGAGTGGTCACGTATCCCCATCTACACCACAGGCATCGGCATGATCGCCTCCATGGGGCTCCTCATCTTCATGACCGGTGAAAAGGGGCGCCGGGTCATCACTCCCCGCACCTCCATCCTCTCGCACCGCTTCTCCGCCTTCAACTTCGGCAACCACAGCCAGCTCATCGCCAGCCGTAAGGAAGAAGACCTGGAGCATGAGCGCATCCTCCAGCACTACCTCTCCTATTCCAACATCAAGCACAAGGACGAACTGGAAAAATACCTGCTGCGTGATGTGGATACCTGGCTGACACCGGACGAGGCCATTCAGTACGGGCTGGCCGACATCGTCGAACCGATCCGGAAACGGGCATAAGGGGGGAAGTCATGCAGACCATCATGCAGACAAATTTCAACCACGCAGACCAGGCGGCACAGATCATCGCCATGCCGGTACAACGGGAACGCAGCAGAGCTTTGGAACCTTTTGCAGACAACCTTGACCATCTGCAGGCGCTGGAACGGGAAGCAACACTCCTGCTCGCCGTGGCAGTGCTGCGACGTGAGAATCGCACCGGCGACGGAGAGGACAAGGATGATGCCTGCAAACTCTTCCCGATTCTGGGCAAAGATGCATCTCCGGGCAGTGCCGAGGAGATGCTGAGCCGCACGGTACGGGAAAACCGCAGTCGGGAAGAAGTCTCCCGGCAGCAGGGAATCTGCCTCAATTATATCGAATTCTGTGACTGCTGGAATCTGGACCAGTTTGAACGCACGGTGGTACTGTTGCTGTTCATGCTGTATGTAGCGCCGGATTTTATCGCCGTATTTCAGGGCAGCGGGCTCGAAAACCATTGCGACAACGGCATGGAAATCGGCACCCTGCTGGCGATTATCTGCCCGGACCTGCGCGGGCAACTGGAAAGCCGCCGCTATTTCAGCATCAACAGCACCCTGATGCGGGAACGGGTGCTCATATCCCATGGGCACGCGGACAGTACCACCAATATTATGGATATCAGCCACTACCTGCATGAGCGCAATGTCCGCTTCATCCTGGGGGACAATAACCATTATCACGCTGCGTTCCAGTTCATTCAGCAGGAACGGAGCAACGTGCGGCTGGATCAGGTCATCCTGCCCGAGCAGCAGAAGCAGGAAATCGTATCCTGTGTCGAAAGCTACCTGGCTCAGCGCAACAACGGCGAATTGACGGAACTGGACGAGTTTTTCGGCTACGGTACCGGTCTTGGAATGCTCTTCTACGGCCCTTCCGGCACCGGCAAAACCATGCTGGTCAAAGCTCTGGCACACACGTTCAACCGGCCGCTGCTCTCTTTCAATCTTGAGGATATGGACGATATGCCCATGAGCAGCGACAACATGCTCCGTTATCTGTTTAGAGAAGCCGCACTGCTGGGAGCGATTGTGTTTCTGGATGAATGCGATGATCTGTTTGGCGGACCGCACAACGCCCGACTGAGCCGCGCATTGCTGCTCGAGATTGAGAAATCGCGGTGTATTACGATTTTGGCAACCAACAAACCGGTTGACCTTGATCCGGCCATGGAGCGCCGTATCAGCATGAAGATCGAGTTTGAACTACCCAACGCCGAACTTCGTTTGAGTATGTGGAAGGCATTACTACCGCCGGCAGTAAAACTTGCAGCTGATGTCGATCTGAAACAGCTTGCCGATCGGTTTAATTATTCCGGCGGGCTCATCAAAAACAGCATCCTGATGGCACTGACAGTGGCGAACTCATCCGACGCCTCCTCGGGCGAGATAACCCAGGCAATGCTTGAGCATGCCGCCACGCTGCAGGCGGCTTCCATGAGTGATCTCAACCGCCTCTGCGTAACCCACAAGCCGACGCAGACGTTTGATTCGCTGCCGCTCAGTCGCCATCAGCGTGAGCAGTTCAAGGGACTTGCCACGGCATGGCAGTGGCTATCGCAGGAAAAAACCGGGTTCAACCTCCTGTTCAACTGCGACAACATATCTACCGGTATGCAGGCGGCGTTCGCCCTTGCCGCTGAACTAGGCATGGAGGTAAAGGTATTTGACTATGCCCGGGTTTCGTCTGTCGCTGAAGACAACAAAATCATGGACAGCGTAACCCAGCGCAGAGTTCATCCCATGATTGCGGCGTTTTCCAGCTCGATTTCAGACCAGAGACTGCTGCTGTTTGTCGATTATGAAGGCGAGGTAGGACGGTATATATACAGTGATCAGGATAAATTGACGAATTTTCAGTATGCCGAAATGCTTTCACAACTCCGGCAGAACAAGGGGCTGTTCTGCCTGGTGTCGAAAAACATAAAACCGGGCAATGTGCCGGTAGAGTTCCATCAGTTAATTACACTCAACCATCCGCCCGAAGAGCTGCAGATACAAAGCTGGGAAACAAACCTTGCGAACAGTTCTCTGGCTGAAGATGAGCTGATTGATCTTGTCGAGCATTATCCGATGCATATTCCGGAAATTGAGTTTATCGCACGGCAGGCCCGTGTACGTGCCATCATGTCCGGCAGAACCGTTCCGGTAATGGATGATGTCACACATGTCATAACCGGATATCGCGGCAGCAGGAGTAGAACTGTGCTGTTCGGAGCGGCGAGGCACTCATGAAAGTATCGGTATCTTTACCGGTGACAAGCCCGAACAATGATTGCATCTGCTTCGGGCCTGGCTTCGCCGTCAACAAGAACTTTTCACAGACCGGCATGGACGAGTATAATGACTTCCTGGTAAAAGTTCTGAATAATCCTGCTGAATTTGACGAGATTTTCTAAATGGTTCGCGTATTTGATCTTATCAACAGATACGGGTATTATCGCAATCGCTATATTTTGCCGTCAAGGACCTGGCAATGACTCAAGAAAATGCATCCATCACTCTCTTCACCACCCCATCCTCCTGGATCGAGGGGGAATCCGTGCGCCAGCTTGAACGGGTGGCGACACTGCCCGGCATGGTTCGCGTTGCCGGGTTTCCTGATCTCCACCCGGCAAGGGGGGGCCGGTCGGTGCGGCCATGCTGTCGGAAGGGATATTCTACCCCTATCTGGTTGGCTCCGATGTCGGCTGCGGTATGGCACTGTTTGCCACCAACTTGAGTGCTGCCAAGTCAAAACCGGAGAAATGGGCGAAGAAACTGAATGGCCTCGAACGACCATGGGATGGTGATACTGCTGCATGGTTGCAGGAGCGGTGGGCGCTTGATGTCTTCACAGCATCTGCCGGAACCATCGGTTTGGGAAATCACTTTGCCGAACTGCTGCGGATAAAAGATGTTGCGGATGAAGCTTCCTTCTACCCTTCGGGGTTTGATGAAAAGAATCTGTTCCTGTTGGTCCATTCAGGCTCCCGCGGACTGGGTGAGATGCTGCTTCGCTCCCATGTTGACCTTCACCGGGACGGAGGACTTGCCGCAGGTAGCGACGAAGCCGACCGTTATCTGATCCGGCACGACGAAACCATGAACTGGGCAACGGCCAACCGTGGATTGATCGCCCATCGCGTTGCGGAACAGCTTGGCGGCGAATATCGACTGATTACTGATCTGGCGCACAACTCCATCACAAATGTGACCATCAATGGGAAGGCAGCCTACCTTCACCGCAAAGGTGCTGCTCCCTCAAATCAGCCACTCATCGTAATACCCGGCTCAAGAGGGGCGTGCAGCTATCTGGTCAAACCAACCGGTGACCAGTCCGCCAATCTCTGGTCAGTTGCCCATGGTGCCGGACGGAAGTGGAACCGTTCCGAATGTGAAGGACGGCTCCGGGAAAATTATTCTGCCGACTCGATGAGGAAAACCAGGATGGGGAGTTACGTTATCTGCGAAGACAAGGATCTTCTCTACGAAGAGGCACCCCAGGCGTACAAAGATATTACGGGTGTAATCGGAGATATGGTCTCATTTGGCCTGATCAGTGTGGTAGCGGTCTTTGAGCCGGTTCTGACGTACAAAGTGAGGCAAAAATAGTGTCCATACTTCTCCAGATAACCTCTGGTCGCGGACCGGTGGAGTGCTGCTGGGTAGTTGCCCGGTTGGCGGAGTCGCTCATCGCTGAAGCTCGAAAGCAGCGCTTGCAAGCCGAAATTATTGAGACAGAAGCCGGTGGGGAAAAGGAAACGCTTCTCTCGGCACTCATCCATCTGGACGGTGAAGGTGCGGAAGGTTTTGTCGCCAGCTACGAGGGGACCATCCAGTGGATCGGCAATTCGCCTTTCCGTCCCGACCACAAACGAAAGAACTGGTTTGTGGGTACCCAGCAATTGCCGATGCCTGAATCAGTACCCCTCTCCGAGCTGGATCTCCGCATTGAAACCATGAAAGCCGGCGGTCCCGGCGGGCAACATGTTAACACCACTGAATCAGCCGTGCGCGTGGTGCATATTCCCACCGGCCTCATCGCAATGGGCCGGGATGTTCGATCCCAAAACGCAAACCGGAAACGTGCCCTGGAGCGGCTTTCAATACTGGTTGCCAGACACAGGCAGCGCCAGATGGCAAAAGTCCAGAAGCAGCGTTGGGATGCACATAATGAACTGGTTCGCGGTAATCCGGTACGGGTCTATAAAGGGAAAGACTTTCTTTTGAAATAGAGACCATTCCCGGTACTCGGCTGGTGTTATTTATTTTGACGCAAAACATATTAAAAACAAGAGCTTATCATCGAAGCAGATGCTTTTTACCAAGCAAAACGAAGATGATGATACGCTGAAATCATCGAGCTCGAAAAAATGTAAACTTTTACAGTCGAAATGGAGGCTGATTTACCATAATCTTTACAAAAGCAGCTTTAATTTATCGACACACATCACACAAATTGCCAAGATCATTTACTAACACGCACACTTTGCATTATTTTGGTATACTTAAAGAAGTTAACGAAGACCTGTTTTATAGTTGTAAACTTTGGGCCGGAACTTCTTGAAGTTTCGGCCCTTTTTACGTTGTGCGCCCGGCAGGGTGCGTGGGGCGTAAGCCCCATCGAATCAGCTATGGTGGCTGATTTGTGACTTGGAGGTGAAAGTCCTCTACGGACCCTGATGGTGGGAACCGTTAGCCGAACGGCAAGGGTGTCCGGGGCGACCCGGTATCTGAAGGAAGCCGATTGACAGTTCGCAGCCTGTGAGTGAATAGTCCATTCAATTAACCAGAAAAAACAGGATCTGATGCCAACTGAAACTATATGTCTTGATGCGCACCGCTAACCAGTCTTCGGCAGGATGAGGTTGATAGAGGTAGAGAGACCGGCCGGGTCCAGGTTAAGTTGCAACCGGCAGTCGAGCAGCTTTGAATCGGTGCTGGTGTATGTCCGAGTTCCAACAGAAATTTCTGGATATGCTTCATCAGGCCGCGCTCCAGCTCGGCTTCCAGGCGTGGTGCATCGGTTCCCAGAAAATCAAACAGGTAGGGGTCTTTGAAAATCTGTACCGCCATATCGGAATTTGGCGGTGGCAGGGTTGCGGGAAAGTTATTCTGAGCCCTGCCAAACCGTTGCTGCGCATGCCCCTCTATCTGAATTGCAAGAATATTGCGCGACCAGCCATGTTCGAGGGTTTTACCCGCATACCAGAGGCGCTCTTCAGCCGTCTTCAGTTTCTCCAGCAAGGCAATGTTGTGGTACCAGGTCAATTGTGCAAGCGGCGCTTGCACAATTTCACGATCCGGCCAGGCAGCGGCAAAGGCCCGCATATACTTGATATTTCTCGGTGAAAACCCCTTCATCTCGGGAAAGGCCTCGCGCAAGTCAACCGCCAGCCGATCTATGATCTTCGCCCCCCATCCTTGTAATGTCTGTTTTTCAAGGACACTTTGGCCGATTTCCCAATACAGCAGCACCATTGCCGCATTACTTGCCAGCACCACCCGCAGCCGTTCAGTGCGTATCTTCTGCTTCAAATCTCCAAGCCATGCAGCATAATCAGGCGGAAGTTCACGAGCCGCTGGCGCGACTGGAAACATAACCGTCCTGTCAACACCACCCCGTTGCTTGCGTTCGGTTGACGTTTCAGGAGTGCTTGAGGTTAAGGATTTCCTTTTCATTGCGTAGTCTCCATCACAGTAGGGGCGACCCGCTGGGTCGCCCTGTTGCCATATCCACCATTGTTGCCCGTTGCACCGGACGCAGCTGGGAGGGCGACCCAGCGGGTCGCCCCTACGAGATCATTTCGCTTTACCACGTTTCCCCGGTTTTGCCGTCTGCATAGACCGTATCCGCTCCAGCAGTTTCTCCGCCGGCTCATCATTCGGGTCTTGCGGCACCAGTTCACCGCGAAAGGCTTTGGCTAGCAGTGACGAAGTCAGTTGATGGACATGGGTACGGGCTGTTTGGTAGCGGGCTTCAAGGCGGTCGGCGACAGCAAAGAGGGATTCGACGCGGCGGACAATTTCGTGTTGTTCGTTTACCGGCGGAAGGTGAAACGGAAACGCAGCCAGCTTCTTTGCATTGATGTTTGACTGGCTCACACCATCAGTTTTCACCTGCCAGCAATATGTCTTACCATCAGGGCTGTTGAGGCAGTAGTTCAAGAAATCGGGCAAAAGCTTCTCTGAACATCGTACTCGGATGAGATAGCCTGCAAATATTGCTTGTTTCTCACCCTTATAGACAGCTGTTTTACCTACAAGTTCAGGGCTATTTGTCCTGTTGAACAGTACGTCTCCGGTACGAAGTGCATACTTGGTTATTTCTGTTGAGTCTGATGTAAAAACAAGGTCATCCCAGTCAAGGTTACCATCCTGGATATTCCCCATCCTCAAAACTGGTATTTTTCCCTCTTTTGATGATTTTGCAGAGGTCCCGTACGAAAAACCTTCCGCCACATCTTCAAGTACAACCTCAGACCAGTCGAACAGATTCTTATTATCTTCCCGCCAATCCGCCGTCAACTCCCCAGAGGTGGCAGCAGCAAGCACAGACTGGCGAAAACGTTTTATGATGCCGGGAATGGTGTCGAGGCGGGTCTTGCAGGAATCAACAGCAGCCAGCAGTTGATCGAGCTTGTCGGCAATGCGCTTTTGTTCGTTGAGAGGGGCGAGGGGAAAATCAGCTTCCTTTCCCGCCTGTGTTCCCAGTCTTGGCATATTGAGTCCGTGACTAATACTTGACACATAATCAATAAAATCAGGGCGCTTAAGAGAATAAAAGAGGTATCTTGAGTCCACACCTTCAGGAGCAGATATTGGAATGATTTCAGTCGTGCAAACGCCATCTGTATCAGCTATCAAGACTTTATTGAGGTACGGCCTGAGTTTTCCGTAAAGTGCGTCACCTTTGAAAAATCGATTTTTAGCACTTTTCGACTGGCGATCTGAATTGAATACCCTCTGAAGCAGCTTCGATGAGTCCTTCTCTATGTCCTCCAGCTCCAAAACCCACTCATTGGGCTTTATCTCAGAAGGCTCGACCTTTATTGTTTTGCCGTAGTTAGCGACCTCTCCGAGAGTAGCCAACGCCCAGCCTTGCGGAAGAGTCCCACTCACGCCAACACCTCCGCATCAACAAGCAGAAACAGAATCACCGGCAACAAACTGTTCCCCCTCCCTTGACGGGAGGGGGTTACCCGATATATTCTCTGTGTTCCTTATTTTCCGAGTCCTCTTCGTCTGGACAGATACCAATACTCTTGAATTTCATAGCGGCGTTGATTGTAAAGTTTTGTAAAACCATTGTGTATGCGTCATCATACGTTACACGATAGTAGTAATGTAACGCTTCGATATAACTAAACAAATCGCTATAAATAGATTTCCGGTGCAAATCTTCAAAATCATGCAGAGTTATATTAAAAAGTTCGTCCAGCGTTGTCTTTTCCGAGTTCATGTTTTTATGCAAATACTTCGCAAAAATTGCATTCAGCCTTGCCATAATCCATGATGCAGGTGACACTCCTACTGCGTAACTCTCACAAAAAGAGGCAAGTACATCAATATCGTCGCGGCCTTCTGGTGACTTCGACTTGTATTCTAAACACTCGATTCTGTGTTGCAGCTTTTCTTGTGTATTTTCCATAGGTTACGCTCCGAAAATCTTCTGATTCATTTTTTCGATAACTGACAGGGTGTGTTGTTCTGAAATGTGGGCGTAACGCTTCGCCATTTCAAGCGTCCGGTGACCGAGTACTGCGGCAATTTCTGCCATGCTTGCGCCGTTCATAGCCAAATATGAAGCGCACGAATGCCGCAGATCGTGGAAACGGAAGTTATCTATCTTGGCGGTAACAATGGCATTATCCCATGCTCTACGGATTGCCATTGACTCTTCTTTTCCTTTTGCTCCGGGCCTGGGGAATACAAGCGGGGTATCGATCCGGCGTACCTTGGAATGCTCTTTGAGTAGTTTGAAGGCTTCACCGGCAAGGGGAACTGCTCTTGTATCGCCGTTTTTGGTGTCAATCAGAATAATTCTTTTGAGGTCGAAAGAAACATTCTCCCAAGAAAGCCCCATGATCTCATTTTTTCGCGCGCCTGTAGCGATTGCCAGCAGCACAATCAGGTAAAGGTGCTTGTTATCGCTGGACTTGCAAGCGTCAAGTAGACGGTTTCTTTCATCATCAGACAGATAACGCACTCTTCCTTTCGGCTCGGTTTCCTTCTCGATTTGTGTAAAGGGCGTTTTGTCAATCCACCGCCATGTTTTAACCGCTCGCGTGAATACGTGTGACAATGCCGCCAGATACCTGTTGACCGTGGAACCGGACATATTCGTACCTTTGTACGTCTTTTGTTCTAACAGCTTCTTTTTACATTCATCAATCAGTTCCGGGGTGACATCCGCCAGTGTTCGCACACCGATTTCATTTTTCCACCATTCGAGTTGCGGTTTTTGCCCTTCTGCGGTCTTTGGTTTTTTGGGTAGTTCTTCCTTAATGTACTTATCAATCAATTCCGCTGCCGTATGCTTCTTGGCCTTGATCGTTTCAAAGTGCTTGCCGTGGTGTATGGCTGTTTCAACTTCCTTCGCCCAGCGGTCGGCATCGGTCTTGCGCTTGAAGGTCGCTGTTTGTGTCGGGTAGCCTTTCATTCGGATAGTCGCTTTGTAGGTGATTCCCTTCGCGCCGTCATACTTGGTTATGCTTGCCATAACTCCCCCCTTGTCAGTGACTGATAGCAACTGTCAAAAGAGTACAACGATTTAAGAGTTTATGCGGTGTGTAGCGTCAGCGGAACCACCGCATAAACTGTTGTTGAACTAAACCGCGTCTGCACTGCTGCTATTTGGATTTTTATCTCTGATTTTGACTCTGGTTAC
>DUZX01000006.1 GCA_013349325.1 Desulfuromonadales bacterium | reverse complement strand
GGAGGGTTAGGGTGGGGGGGAGGTTGCCATGAAAGTACTCCGTTGCAGCTTCCCCCACCCCCTGCCCCCCTCCCGCAAGGGGAGGGGGAAACTTTCCGAAATAATAAATGTTCCATGGTACTACGTTATACTTTGGCCAGGATCTTCAGCAGGTGCGGCACCATCTGCTTTTTGCGCGACATGACGTTCTTCAGCTCATACAGGTGTGGCTCAAGCTGCGGATACTCCATGACGTGCGCGATACGGGTATGCCCCTCCACGAGAAAGAGCGTCGTTTCGGTGGTGATATCGGTTACCATCAACCCGGCGATAAACAGCCCGTCGCGCCGCTTGACTTCTGCCAGAGCAGCCAGCAGATCCTCCTTCATACGGTAAAATTCATCAAACCCGACCACTTCAACCTGCCCGACCCCGATCTGATGTGCAGCATGCGTAAAGAGCTTGAAATCGGCGCTTACGACCCGCTCGACAGAACCATAATTCTTTAGCGAGCTGCAGGCGGCAAAGATATCGCGGCCAAAATCTGCTGCGGCCTGGCCGGAGATCGTTTCCAGCCAGACGACCGTCTGCCGGTCAACTTCAGTTGTCGTGGGTGACTTGAGGATGACGGTGTCCGAGAGAATGCCCGCCAGCAGCAGCGCGGCAATCTGCCGATCCGGCTGGAGCCCGCATTCACGATAGCGCCCCGCCACCAGCGTACAGGTGCTGCCGACCGGCGCGGTGATAAAGGTGATCGGCAGTTGCGAGTGGCTGTTTCCCAGTTTGTGGTGGTCGATCACTTCATCAATTTCGAGCTGCTCCGCTCCCGGAACCGCCTGTCCCAGCTCATTGTGATCGACCAGAATCAGCCGATAGGGGAGCGCCGTCAGCAAGGATGATTTGGTGGCCACACCGGCCAACCGGCCATCCTCCTCCAGCGCCAGCACCGCCGGCTCGTTGGCCGACAGCAGTTTCTGCCGCAATCCCGCCAGAGATTCACCAACACCGATACTGGCAAATTTCGGCTCCAGCAGAGCAGCCACCGGCGTGGAGAGACGCGCCAGCCAGGCGGCGGTTGCGGTGTCGTGCGGTGTCAATAAAACCGTAACTTTTTTCTCTCGGGCCAGATCCAGCAGACCCTCTTCCAGATCATGCCCTCCGGTAATCACCAGCAGCCGCACTCCGCGTTCAATGGCCGCCTGCTGGATCGTACGACGGTTGCCGGTCATGATCAGCAGATCATCAACCGGGAAGCTGTCAATGCGACCCAGAAATGACTCCTCCAACATGGCGCCGATAAAAAGACTCAGCGTCATCAGGTCCGTGGAAGCGTCACCGCCGCAGAGATAGCTTCCCCCCAGCGTGCGGGCCAGACTGGGGAGGCTGGTGATGACCTGGCGCAGCTTTTCCTGGCTGGGAAGCAGATAACTCTCCGAGATGCGCCGCAGCGAAAGTATCCCGCTGGGACGTCCAACCGCATCGATCACCGGCAGCACCCGCACACCGCTGCTGTTGAACAGCTCCAACGCCTCGTACGCCGAGGAGTCGCGACTGACCGTTACCGAGCGGCGGCTGATGGTGTCGCGTACCTTGGGGTGGACATCCGCCAGAAAAAGCGGATCGGCAATCTGCAGACGATCCAGGATATAGCGCGTCTGCGGGTTGGGTGTGCCGGCCATGGCGGCTACAACATGCGTAAAGCCAAGCTGCTGCTTGAGTGCGGCGTAGCCTATAGCCGAAGCGATCGAATCGGTATCCGGGTTGCGATGTCCGATAACGTAGGTGGTTGTACTCATGAAACCTCCGGTATATGTGGGCTGATGGGAGTATCAGTGAACTGTATCAGAGACTTTTTTGCCATCCAGTGTTCGGACTTCGTATTCGGCAGCCTGCATGGCAACGCCAAAAACCTTGAGCAAGTTTCTGTTGATGGTCTCAAGCACAATGTTCAACTCGTCTATGGATTTCACGTCACCGCGAATAACCTTCTCCTTCAATCCGGAATCGCGCTCGACAAAATGCGCCCACTCGATAGTTCCATCCACTTTTTTCTTCACCAGAATTTTGTAGATGCCTACCTGCGGAATCTTTGCCGTCGCATATCCATCAAGGATCTCTTCACCTTTTTCAATATTCATTACCGCCATCTGCGAGAGGCTTTTTTCCATGGTTTGTCCTTTCGAGTTTTCGCATTCTGTGTCGATCTATGGATACTTTGCCCTCAAAACATCACGTAGCGGCAGTATACGAGGATAGGGCGATGTTCTGCCGACATTTGCAACTGGCTTGTTTCTCACATCAGATTCAAAACTTTCTATCTGAACAAGCAGAGTATCACCATTCCATTCTTGTGATTCGGATGCAAGGTTACCGGCCGTTTTGAACAAGGTATATATGTACTCTTCATCATCATGCCCAGCAAAAGTCCCCCAGGCAGCCACTCCCTGTCCTCTGTGACGTGTCCGATATATGATTATCCAGTCAGCTTTCTCTTCCCTGGCGGCAGGAAGTTTCAACCGGTTACAATTTGTCACCGGTTCACTACTTTTTCCCCAGGCTTCGAGACCTGCTTGATTGCGCAAGTCTCTCCCGAATTGCTTCGAACTCCGCCGTAAAGCCTTCCTTCACCGACCAGCGCCGCACCTCGGCAATGTCCACGGGATGGCCTTCGGCAACCAGTACCGCTTGTTCGAGGCTTTGCCGATCCTTCCAGTGAAAGTAGGCGGCCAAACGGTCCTTGACGCTATCGGTGGGCGATAGAAGCCGCAGCACGCCTGTCAGGTAGGTACGCGAGGCAATTTCACCGGGCGGCTCATCCCCGATGGCCAGAGGACCAGAGGGAAATTCGACGAAGTACTCAGTTTCCTGATGCTTGAAATACCGCTGTTCTTCCGTAAAGCCGATTTCTGCTAGCGCCTGCCGGATGCTCTGGCGTCCCGCCATGCCGGTGGCAATAAAATCCAGATCGAACGAGCTGTAGGCATTTTCCGAATAGATGCAGATGCAGGCGCCACCCACCAGCACGACATCGATTCCTTTTTGGTGAAGGTGGTCGGCGACATAAGCGGCGAGTTCGCCAATGGAAAACCCGGCAAGCGACGTCACAGCGGTTTCGCTCTGCGGCGAGGCCGCCGTCGAACCAGCAGGAGCCGGTCTTGCAACTCATGGTCGTAAAAGGTAAGTGACTTGTCCAGAAAAGCGCGCAATTCGGCAAGTAGCGGATAGCGGGGGTTGAACTGGTAGAGCCTGGTGCGGCCAATGGTTTTGCTGACAAGCACACCTCCGGCCTCCAGCTTGTCGAGTTGTTTCTGTACCGGAGCGAGCGAAGTGGCGTAAAAGGAGGCTATCTCCCGAGCATACCCTTCATCCCTGGCGGCAAGAAAGATGAGCGCCCGTTCGCAACTTAAGGAGCCGAATATTGATTCGAGCATGAGCTAAACCTTATCACAATATAGGTCATATGACTTTTATATTAGGTCATTAACGGATGATGGAGAAAATGTCAAGCATCGGATTTCATCTCTTGCTGGCGGCGGGGTCGATGTCGAAGTAATGGCGGCAGAGTCGTCGATAGAGTAGAAGAACTTGTTCGTAGCCGCAGAAATCAAGCAGACCATCGAGAGTCTGTTCGATCTGCCTGACATCGTGGCAGTGGGTGGCGATAATGGTTTCCACCACCGGTGTATAGTGCGCCATGGCGACTGCTTGCAGCCCCCGCATCTATTCGGCAATGGCACTCACGGACTCGACGAGCGTGTCGTAGTCGTTCATGTCATTTCGCGTGATGCAGTACTTCATCAACCTTTTCAGCCAGAAGAACTTTCAAAAGGGATTGGTAGGGAACGTCCTGTTTATTGGCGAGCATTTTAAGGCGATCAATCAACGAAACCGGAAGACGCAGAGAAATTGCCCTCGTTGATGGTTTCAGGTTGGGAAATACCGTTTCTTCGGCCTGCGAAAAGTCCAGAGAATCCGTTGCATCGTGGGTTGCCCAGAAATCCCGCTCATCATCCTCTGTTTTAAATTTTGGAACTTTTTTTAAGGCGGTCACGATATACCTCCAACTCTTTACTTTCACTGCGCCAGCCGCTTCAGCACCTGCTCCAGCTTGCGCAGCTCTTCACCGTAACCGGCCCAGTTGCCCTGACGCTGCAGGGTGGTGGCCTTCTCGTAGATACTCATGGCTTCTTTGGCCAGCGCCGTTGGCGTTGCTTTCGGATCGACCGCTCCCGCGCTGACAGTGGTAACGGCAGCGGTCGTCTTTTTACCGCCAAACAGCCGCTGCAGCGCCAGTTCCAGATTTTCCTCCATGACGACCTGATCACCGAATGCCACGATTACCCGCTTCAACTCCGGCAGACTCCCCTTGTCAGCAGAAGCCAGAAAGAGCGGCTGGACGTACAGCAGCGATTTCTCGACCGGAATCACCAGCATGCTGCCGCGAATAACTTCGGAGCCGCGCTGGTTCCAGAGTGTCAGCTGTTGCGAGATGAAGGAATCCTGGTTGATGCGGGCGTCGATCTGTTTCGGGCCGTAAATCAGCCGGTCACGCGGGAAGGTGTAGGCGCGGATCTTGCCGTAGTTATCGCCGTCGCAGCGGGCCGTCAGCCAGGCCGCCAGGTTGTCACGCTTGGACGGTGTAAACGGCAGCAGCAGGATGTACTCCTCTACCTTTTCACCCGGCAGTTTCATGATCGTATAGTATGGCTCCATCGGTTTTTCGCCCAGCGCCGGAATCTCCCACAGGTTCTCCTTGTTGTAGAAAACCTTGGGGTCGGTCATATGGTAGGCGGCAAATAGGGAGGCCTGCAACTGCAGGAACTGGTGCGGATAGCGGATATGCTGACGCAGGTCAGTCGGCATGGCCGCCAGCGGTTTGAAGAGCCCTGGAAACATGCGCTGATAAACCTTGATCAGCATGTCGTTCGGATCGCTGACGTAGAAATTGACCGAGCCGTTATAGGCGTCAACCGTAGCCTTGACCGAGTTGCGCATGTAGTTGATTCCACCCGCCAGGGGGCGTGAATAGGGGAGCCGATCCGAGTAGGTATAGGCATCAATGACCCACGACAGGCGTCCATCCGCGCCGACGACCATGTAGGGATCGCCGTCAAAGCGCAGGAAGGGGGCAATTGCCTTCACGCGCTGGTTGATATTACGGTTGTAGAGCACACGGCTCTCAGCGCTGATATCGGACGAAAGCAGGATTTTTTCGGTCTTGAAGCGGGCCACAAAGAGCGCCTTTTTGAAGATCGAATCGACCGGCACCCCGCCGCTGCCGGTATAGGTGGTATTGATATTGCCGGTTGCGGTCGGATAGCTGAACTCCGGCACGCGGGTCTTGACGACGACATACTCGTTGGAAAGTTCGCCGTAGTAGATCTCCGGCCGGGTAACCTTGATATCGGCCAGGCTGACGGCTGGGATATCCTTGACGAAAAATTCCGGCAGACCCTCCTTGCTGATCCGGCTGACCGGACCGAAGGTGATGCCGTTACCGTGGGTAAAGATCAGACGTTCATTGATCCAGTTTTTACTGGGCAGATCGGCGTAGGAGAGTTCACGCGGCGAGAGCATTACCTGGCTGTACTGGCCGTTGACCTTGTAGCGATCGTTATCAACATCGAAAAATTTGTAATAGGTCCTGATCTGCTGTAGCTGGCTGTAAGTCCGCAGCAGCGGGGCGTGGTCCCAGAGGCGGATATTCTTGATGGTGGCATCGTTATTGGCAATATCGGCTGACGTCAGTTTCTGATCGACGTCGAAAGGTACCGTCTCTATTTTTTCCAGATCGTAGCCGAGGCGGGTGAATTTGATGGTGTTCTCGATGTAGGGGGTCTCAAGCGCCAGCTCATTGGGAGCCACCTTGAATTTCTGCAGCAGGCCGGGATAGACCCGGATGCCGACGGCGTTGACGGCAATTACAGCAAAGAGCGGCAGCAGCGCCAGACGCCAGGCCCCTTTCCAGATGCCGAACGCCAGCAGCAGCCCGGCCACAGGTGTCAGAACCGTCAGGATCCGGTAGGTCAACAGCCGCGCGTGAACATCGGAATAACCGGCGCCGAAAAAACTGCCCGAGCCGGACAGCAGCAACCGGAAGCTGTCCAGATAAAATCCGGCGGCAATTGTCAGAGCAAAGAGCCCGGCCAAAAGCGCCAGATGATGCCGTACTTTGGCATCGAGAATGGCACCCCGCTCGGTCAGAGTGATGCCGCCGCGTACAAAATAGACCGCAGCGGCCAGCAGGGCTGTCGCCAGCAGCGTGAAGCGGAGATAGCCATGCAGCAGCTCCCAGAAGGGGAGGCTGAACAGGTAAAAACCGATATCGGCCCCCATGATCGGATCGGCCGTACCGACAGTCACGCGGTTGCTGAAGAGCAGCAGATCCTCCCAACGCAGCGCCCCCCAATTGCCGGCCAGGAGTGCCAGTCCGGCTGACGCCAGCAGTCCCAATGGTTTTATAAGCCGCAGCAGTTCATCGCGGTTGAAGCGCAACGTCGCTCCCCCCACAACGAAAACGCTGCTGTAGGGGAATGTCGCGCGGTTGGCGTACGCCAGATTGATCTGGATGATGGCAAACAGCAGCACACCGAACAACAGGCCGGCGACGGTTTTGGCATACAGCGTGGTCGTAAAAACCGTTGCAAAACCGGTTTCCACGAAAAAGAGCCAGTCGGTGTAGAAGCTTATCAGCGAAGTGGCAAAGGGTAGCACTATGGAAAAGCAGATCAGAATCAGAATAAGTTTGTTCTTAAACATGGGTACCTCCGGTTTGCTGTTACTATTTTTGCGGTGATATTTTCAAAAATCTCTGTATTCTCTGTGACTCTGTGGTAAAGACGTTTCTACAAGATCCAATAGACTCTGGCCGTTCACAGCGGTTCCTGATGATGAAGCTTGACGGGCGTCCCCCTGCGCAAGCGCAGGTTCAGCATTTCGACAAGTACCGAAAATGCCATGGCGAAATAGATGTATCCTTTGGGAATATGCATGTCAAGGGCGTCACCGATCAGAGAGACGCCGATCAGCAGCAGAAAACTGAGCGCCAGCATCTTGATGGTCGGATGACTTTCAACGAAAGCGCTGATTGCACCGGAGAAAAACATCATGAAGCCGACCGCGATCATGACCGCCGCTACCATGACGGCCAGCTGGTTGGCCATGCCCAGCGCCGTGATGATCGAGTCGAGTGAAAAGACAATGTCCAGCAGCAGGATCTGAATAATGACGGCATTAAACGTCGTTCCGGCACTACTGACGGTATGTTCCTGCTCCCCCTCCAGGCAGCCATGTATCTCCATGGTACTTTTCCAGAGCAGAAACAGTCCGCCTGAGAGCAGGATCAGGTCGCGTCCGGAGATCTGGTTACCCACTACCGTGAAGAGCGGTGCGGTCAGCCCCATCAGCCAGGTCAGCGACATCAGCAGCGCAATGCGGATGAACATCGCCAGGCCAAGGCCGACCAGGCGGGCTTTTTCGCGCTGATGAGCCGGAAGTTTACCGGCCTGAATGGAGATAAAGATGATGTTGTCGATTCCGAGCACAATTTCCAGAGCTGTCAGCGTTACCAGTGCCAGCCAAACCTGCGGATCCGAAAGCCATTCCATTGTTGAAACCCTCCTGAATTTCGTAATCTGATAATAAAAAAGACCTTTACCCACGGCGAAATACGCATTGGATAAAGGTCTTGCTTGCGATGGTTATCGTCCCAGCCCGAGCCGTGAGGCTGTGTTGACGGGCATGGGGTCAGCCATTTCTCCGGCTGATAGCTACTCCCCTTTATTGAAAAGCCACTCTAGTTGTGACTGCTGAACTCTGTCAAGAGCAATTTTACCTGATCTTGAACAGGTTCGATATAAGCGGCTCATACAACAACCTTGCAGAGTTACCGCTGTTTCATGTATCGTGCGCTCTAAATCTTCATGAAAAGGATTGTCCATGCTTGCAGCCGAACTGATCAAACAGCTGACCGACATCGTCGGCGCCGATAATATCACCACCAGCAAACAGGATATGATCTGCTACGGTTATGACGCCACGCAGATGGAATTTCTTCCGGTTGCCGTCGTACACCCGGCCAATGCCGAAGAGGTCTCCGCCGTGCTGAAACTGGCCAACAGCGAACGCTTCCCGGTCTTCCCGCGCGGAGCCGGCAGCGGTTTTACCGGCGGGGCGCTCCCCAAGGGGGGCGGTGTCGTACTGGTTACAACCCGCATGAACCGTATCCTGCGCATTGATACTGAAAATCTGGTTGCCGAAGTCGAACCGGGTGTCGTCACCGAGCAGTTTCAGCTGGCGGTCGAGAAACTGGGTTTTTTCTATCCTCCCGATCCGGCCTCGCTCAAGTTTTCAACCCTGGGGGGCAACGTGGCCGAGAATGCCGGCGGACCGCGCTGCGTCAAATACGGCGTCACACGCGACTTCGTTATGGGGCTGGAACTGGTACTACCGACCGGCGAGATTATCCGCACCGGCGGTGAAACCTACAAGGCGGTCGTCGGTTACGACATGACCCGCCTCTTGTGCGGCAGTGAAGGGACCTTGGGGGTCATCACCAAAATCATCTTCAAGATTCTCCCCTTTCCGGATGCCAAAAAAACCATGCTGACGATCTTCGATTCGATTGACGGGGCCGCCAAAGCTGTTTCGACGATTATCGGAGCCAAGATCATTCCGACCACGCTGGAATTTATGGATTATGCCACACTGCAATGCGTCGAGCGGCGTTTTAACCTGGGAATTCCGGCTGAAGGACGGGCGGTGCTCCTGATCGAGGTGGATGGCGACCGTGACCTGATCGAAAAACAGGCGGCACAGATCCATGAACTGATCAAACCGCTCGGCCTGGTGCAGTTCCGGGCAGCCAGGGATGCCGCCGAATCGGAAGAGCTCTGGCGGGTGCGTCGGCTCGTGTCGCCGTCTCTGCGCGACATCAACCCCACCAAATACAACGAAGATATCGTCGTGCCGCGCAGCAAGGTACCCGACATCATCCGCACCATCGAGAAGATCCAGGCCAGATACGATATTCCGATTGTCAACTTCGGCCACGCCGGCGACGGCAATATCCACGTCAACATCATGATCGACAAGGAGATCCCCGGCATGGAGGAAAAGGCGCACGATGCCATCCGGGACGTATTCCAGGCCGCGCTTGACCTGAATGGCACCATGTCGGGCGAACATGGAGTCGGCCTCTCCAAGGCACCCTACATCGAGCTGGAACTTTCACCGCAGCAGATCGGCGCCATGAAGGCCATCAAAGCTGCACTCGACCCGAACAACATCCTCAACCCCGGTAAAATGTTTCCCTGGAGGGAGCTCGAATGACACAGGATCCGAACAAGGAACGCCAGGAAGCCTCACTGATCGGTCGCATCCTCTCAATGGAAGCGTTTCTGCTGGTAATGGGCATCGCCTCGCTGGTCTACGGTATTATGAACGACATGGCGATGAACATCTTCTGGGGTATCGTCATCATCCCCGGCGTTTTCGTGCTGCACAAGGTTCGCAAGCGCGATTGGACCAAACATTGGCAGGAGATGGAGGCTGAGCACAAGGCACTTGAAGAGCAGCAGATCCGGCGCAGGGAAGCTGCCGAAAATGCCCGCAATGGTGATAACGATGTCCCGTGAGCATGGCACCATTATTCTGGCATCCGCTTCACCGCGACGCACGGAGCTGATGTCGCTGGCCGGTATCCCGTTCTCGGTCTGTCCGGCTGATATCTGTGAGGCGCCGCTGCCGGGAGAAGTCGCGATTGATCACGTTCTGCGGCTGTCGCGCGAAAAAGCGGACGCCGTTGCCGCCCTGACCCCGGGACGTTTTTTTATCGGAGCCGACACGATCGTGGTTCTGGAGGGTGCCATTCTCGGCAAGCCGGTCGATGCCGCCGATGCACTCCGGATGCTGACGTCACTCTCCGGTCGTGATCATGAGGTTATTACCGGCTTCACCGTGTTTGACAAGGTCAGCGGTATTCACATCAGCCGCAGCGTCACAACCGAGGTGACCTTCAAAGAGCTGACGGAGGATGAAATCAACGCCTATATCGCCAGCGGCTGCCCGATGGATAAAGCTGGTGCCTACGCCATCCAGGGGGGCGCCATTCATTTTGTGCGTGCCATCAACGGATCATACAGCAACGTCATCGGCCTGCCGATGACGGAGTTGTACGAAGTGCTGCAGACCATGCAGGCATTAGGGTAAATTGCGATGAGCATTTCAGATAACCTCGCCGAAATTCACCGACGCATCCGTACGGCAGCCGGGTCTGCCGGTCGCAATCCGGACGGGATCCGGCTGGTGGCGGTCTCAAAGACCCGTCCGGCAGCTGATATTTCGGAAGCTTGTGCTGCCGGACAGCTACTCTTCGGTGAAAACTACGTCCAGGAGTTCGCCGCCAAGACGGTCGAGGTTCAGGATCCGGTGGAATGGCACTTTATCGGCCATCTGCAGAGCAACAAGGTTAAATATATCGCCGGAAAAGTGGCGCTGATCCATTCGGTCGACCGGCTGGCGCTGGCCGAAGAGATTGACCGTCAATGGGGCAGACTGGGCAGTGTCTGCAACATTCTGGTACAGGTAAATATTTCCGGCGAAGCTTCCAAGTCGGGGACAACTGCGGCGGGTGCGTTGCATCTGATACGGGCATGCGCTCAATTGCCGAACGTACGCGTGCTGGGGTTGATGACCATGCCCCCCTTCTTTGACGACCCCGAGGCGGCCCGCCCCTGTTTTGCAGAACTGCGCTGCTTGTCGCAGGCGATTGCCGCCGAGCAGATTGCAGGCGTCGAGATGCGGGAGCTTTCAATGGGCATGTCGGGTGATTTTGAGGCGGCCATTCAGGAGGGTGCCACACTGGTGCGGGTTGGCACGGCGATTTTCGGGGCGCGCTGACCTTATAGTTCGGGTATGGTCTGCGGGGTCATCGAGAGATTTCATAAGCGTTTGAGTGTGACAGTTACGATTTTTATTAAGAGGATTTTGTGCTGATAGTTGTCAGCAGGCTATCTGGATTGTGGGGGCATATGGATGCCCCTATTTCCCCCGGAAAATCAGTCGCGAGCACATTGATTTCAAGGACAAGCTGTAATTTCATATTGCCGGAAATATCATGAGTGCCGTTGACGCGTAAACATAATGTTAATTGGGCATACTTATAAGTCCGTAAAATAATAATTTTAAAATACGACACCACCTGTCATGCGCCTGGCGGATACTGGTTACACATTCAGAAGAATTTGTGTCATCCAAGGAGGCAGGTCATGAAAAATTTCTCTTTGCTACTGATAATCGCAATGCTCGCAGGCTGTGGCAGCGGTAATTCCTGTGAAGGTGTTGATACGAGTCAGGCGCCTACCAGCATATCTTACTCCAGTTCAGGCACAATCTATTATTGGGGTGATTGCAGCCGAGTATACCCAAGTAAATAATCAAAAACACGCAATTTTAAGGTTACGATATGACAACCGGCAATCATGACACCCTCGTGTATCGACTTGCACAAATTCTGATCAAGCTGAACCAGGGGGAGAAGCTTGACCCTTTGGCACTTGCGGATGAATTCGGCGTTAATATGCGTACCGTCCAGCGTGATCTCAATGTGAGGTTCGCTTACCTACCCTTGCAGAAAACCGATGGTCGCTATCACCTCGAACCTGCATACCTCGGCAGGCTCAGTACCCGTGACATTGAGCGTTTCGCCGGTCTGGCAGGTGTGCGCGGCTTGTTTCCGTCTCTTTCGGACGACTTTTTGGGTGACATATTTGATAACCGTATTCAGTCGGCGCTTCTGGTCAAAGGGCATAATTATGAAGATCTGGCCGGTAAAGAGGAAATATTCCGCATGTTGGAGCGGGCGATTGTTGCTCGCAGCCATATCTCCTTCAATTACGCCAGGGATGATGGCGATAAATCATATACAGCCGTTGCACCGTTCAAGCTGATGAATCACAAGGGGATCTGGTATCTCGTTGCGCGGGATGGCGACAAGCTTAAGACCTTCTCTTTTGCCAGGATAGAGCGGGTAACCCTTCTCGATAGCCGCTTTGCCGGTGATCTGAAGGTGGATGCAATGTTGAAAGAGGAAGATGGCATCTGGCTGGGTGAGGAGAAGAGGGAAATTGTCCTCCAGATTACCCGTGAGATTGCCGGATACTTCAAGCGCCGTAAGCTCATTGCAAATCAGATTATCGAAAAGGAATTGGAAGATGGCGGTCTCATTGTATCTGCCAAGGTTGGTCACGAAAACCAGGTGCTGCCAATTGTGCGCTACTGGATTCCGCACATCCGTATCATCAGTCCGGAGGGATTGCAGAAGGAGTTGGAGAAGGATTTACGGAGGTATCTGGAGCGGGTTGGCTGTTAATAATCTTATGTGATTGAAAAGCGACATACTATGCGCTACATTGTGGCTACACACTGCAGGAGGTGAGTACCATGTCAGAAACCGTTATCCGCTCACGTATTGACAGCAGCATCAAGTTGGAAGCTCAGTTACTGCTTGAGCGCTTTGGCCTCACAATGAGTGAAGCAATTCGCCTTTTTCTCCATCAGGTAGTAATCGAAAAAGGGCTCCCCTTTCAGGTGAAATTACCAAAAGCTGAGGCCCTTGACCATGATCGTTGGTTCCGCACCCAGGTGCAGGCGGCACTGACTGAAGCTGACAAGCCGGAGACCGTATTTGTACCTCACACAACTGTTCGTGACCAGTGGGCGTCAAAACGGCAGGCATTGGTCAAACGGATTGGGAAGCCGGCAGTATGAAGCTGGAATGGCTCCCTCAGGCGCAGAATGATTTTGATGAAATCATAGACTACATTGCTGAAGACAACCCGTTCGCTGCTATAGAGCAGGGTGATGAGATTGAAAGTCAGGTGGCCGGACTGCTGGATAATCGTCATCAAGGGCGTCCGGGACGAGTTAAGGGGACACGGGAACCGGTGATTGTCCGTACCCCTTATATAGCTGCCTATCGCATCAAAAAAGAATCTATCCATATTCTACGGTTGTTACACAGCGCTCGACTCTGGCCTGAAAGATTCTAAGCAGCTCCATCAGAACAGAATTGTCTGAATGCAACTCCTGTCTCCGCTTTTGATTTCCGTTCTCTCCCGCCACAAAAAAACTCCCCAACTAAAATAATTTTAAAATACGACACCACCTGTCATCTGCATGCCGGATACTGGCATCACACAAGCGATTTTGTGATCTTCTGCCTTCGGGCTGGAAAGGGAGGATGGTGATGATGTTCAGGATTTTATTGGTGTTTATTATGGTCTCAGTTGCCGGTTGCGCAACCCCAAAACAGTGGAGCGCAATTGGTGGCAGTCGGGCAGATGGCACAGTGCGACTTGCGTTTGAATACGGCGCGTTTGAGAAGCCTCAATTTGAACCGGATCAAGGAGTTAAGCTGGCTTCCGAGCGATGTCGCGCATGGGGGTACACAGGTTCCGAAGCATTCGGCGGCGCTCATCAACAATGTACGGCACGAAATCAGTACGGATGTGTTGCATGGAGAGTGTTTGCCAATTTTCAGTGTACCGGGAGATGAATTGGCGGGTGGAGCGGAATATTTGCTAATAAAGAAATGGAGGATTTATATGAACAATTTTGAATCAGGGCTGAAATGCACCATGCTCGTGAGGTCTTTGCGGAACACCCCCCGGATGAACAATAGCAGAGACAAGATGATTCACCTGCCGTTTGTGGGATCATATTCTGATGATTGCAATCAGCTTCACCATATGTTATTTAGATGGAAAAAATATCAGTATGGTGACTTAAAATGTTGAATAAAAGGTCATTGCTGTCAACAATAGTCCGGTTTCTTGATGGCTCAGAAGTTATCGTTGTGACCGGCATGCGTCAAGTCGGCAAGACATCCATCATCCGATTAGCATTGGAGAGTCTGTCTGAGGAGTCGCAGTCGTTCTACCTTGATCTTGAGGATATAAACCTGCTTTCCATCTGCAATAAAGGTGTGGATGCGCTAATCGGATACCTCAAGCTGCTGGGCGCTGACTTTTCCCGTCGGGTTGTTGTTGCTATTGACGAAATCCAGTATCTCGAAAATCCTTCCAATCTGCTCAAACTGCTGCACGATCATCACCCGCACATCAAATTGTTGGTTTCAGGTTCGTCATCACTGGAGATCCGTTCCAAATTCAGCGACAGTCTTGCTGGCCGCAAGGTGCTATTTGAGCTTGATACCTTGAGTTTCAGGGAGTTTCTCCTTTTTCGCGACTCTAACGCCTTACGGGTAAAAGAGAATACCGGTTCCCTGGCGGATACCGTGGCAAAAGGCCCAAATGAGAATGCCGCGCTTGCTAACAGTATTCTTTCGCCTCATCTTGCAGATTATCTTGCCTGGGGAGGATTTCCCGGCGTTACGCTCTATGGGGATGCAGAACGGAAACAGGCGTTGCTGCGCGATATTCACACCTCATATATCAGAAAAGACATCAAGGACATCGCCAATATTGAAGATGTCATGGGATATAACCGCCTGCTCCAGTTACTTGCCGGACAGTGCGGCAATCTGGTTAATATCAATGAGCTTTCAGTTACGGTAGGCTTGAGCATCAACACGGTAAAAAAATACCTGTTTCTGCTGGAGCAGACCTACATTATGACCCAGCTGCGTCCGTGGCATTCAAATCAACGTAAAGAGCTGACCAAAATGCCGAGGGTCTATTTTAACGACATTGGCCTGCGTAACATTGCACGTGGTGCGATTCAACCGACGTATGTTCCTGATGGCGCACAAATTGAAAATTTTGTCTTCAGCGAATTGAAGAAACAGTTTATCCCAAACGAAACTCTCTTTTTCTGGCGAACCGCCGGAGGTGCGGAAGTTGATTTTGTCGTCATTCAGGATGGAATGCCGCTTCCGATTGAAGTAAAGGAAGGAGCTCTGAAACGACCGGCAGTCTCCCGTTCTCTGCGGAGTTTCATAAGCGCTTTTTCACCAGCAACAGCGGTAGTAGTGAATAGTTCTCTTTCCTGCAGCATAACGATTGACCGGACAATGGTTCATTTTGTGCCGCTGTTCGCTTTGTGATCAGTTCTACTTTACGCTTAAACAATTCCAGCCGTCTTGACTGAGAGCTATGGATCGGGAAATCTCTGGGGTCAGAAATCTCTGGGGTCAGGTTAGTGTTTCGGACATTCACATCCATTGGTTCGCATGGCATCAACCAGTTCTGATACCAGCCGCCGCGTACTAACATCACCTGTAATTCTCTGTGCAGCTTTACCTAGCGCCGATATTCATCTGCAGCAGCCACAATTCCGGCTCGAACCGGATTCAAATAAATATACCGTACGAGTTCAAGCAGATACGTGTCAGCATCTATAAGCAGCGCCTTATATCGGCCTTGAAAGAGATGCCCGGTACGTGATTGAGAATAGGCACGGGGTTTCGACTCCGCTCTTTTTTTGTCAAACGATGATGCGCTGCGGATGTCCCCGGAATATTCGCTTGACATTGATCGCCTCTCTTGCTTTTTGACCAATGCACACGTATATTCCCCGAAATCAAACATATTTGGCGGCGGTATGGTTAATAACAGAAATGATATCATTACGTTCTTGCAGACGCACAAAGGTGAGCTGGCGCAGCGCTTTGGTGTCGTGAGTGTTGGTCTCTTCGGCAGCTATGCCAGGGGAGAGGCGAGGGAAGATTCCGATATCGATATTGCCATAGAACTGAAGCCGGAAAAGAAGTCGTTAAGCAACTTTTTAGCTGTCAGGCGCTATCTTGAAGAGCAGTTCGGCAAGACGGTCGATCTGGGGATAGAGAGCACATTAAAACCGCTGGCGCGAGAGATTATTACCAAGGAAATTATCCATGCCTGAGCGTCCGCAGCTTCTCTACTGTCAGGACATTCTTGAGGCGGGAACGGCCATCCGGTCGTATGTTCAGGGTGTAACATGTGATGACTTTGTGCATGACCGAATGCGCTACTCAGCGGTGATCCGGGAGTTTGAAATTATCGGTGAGGCGGTGGGCAAACTATCTGCCGAACTGAAGGGTGGATATCCTGACATTCCGTGGCAGGACATCAAGGATTTTCGAAATCTGCTGGCGCACGAGTATTTTGGAGTTGATCTGGAGATTGTGTGGAATACAATTTTCAACGATCTTCCAAAATTGATCGATGCTGTGCAGAAGATGTGAAACAGAATTGCTTTTCTACCACGCCATGATGCCAATAGAGCGTGGGCTTGATTTTGCTGCATAATATCGGCGTCGCAGATAATCATGATAATTCTCGCTTCTGTGCCTTGTCCCGAAGAGTTCTGGCAAAGGTAATGCTGTCGACCAGCCACCTCAAATAAAATTTCCCACACAAAAATAAGTAAAAATACGACACCACCTGTCTTCTGCATGACGGATACTGGCATCACACAAGTGAATTTGTGATCTTCTGTCTTCGGACTGGAAAGGAGGATAGTGATGTTCAGGATTTTATTGGTGTTTATTGCGGTCTCAGTTGCCGGTTGCGCAACCCCAAAACAGTGGAGCGCAATTGGTGGCAGTCGGGCAGATGGCACAGTGCGACTTGCGTTTGAATACGGCGCGTTTGAGAAGCCTCAATTTGAACCGGGTCAAGGAGTTAAACTGGCTACCGAGCGATGCCGAGCATGGGGGTACACAGGTTCCGAGGCATTCGGCGGCGCGCATCAACCATGCACGGCACGAAATCAGTACGGATGCGTTGCATGGAGAGTGTTTGCCGATTTTCAGTGTACCGGGAGATGAATTGGCGGGTGGAGCGGAATACTTAAAACAGAGAAATGGGGGATTTATATGAACATCATAATTGTCTTAATCGTTTTAGCTGCTCTTGGTCTGCTTGGGGTTGTTACCACGTCAATTGTGCAGTGCTGGTTGGCGCTGTAGGATTAACCTCCGACAATGAGTACTCTTTATCGCCTTTCTGTGTGCGAGGTTTACGAGCCATGACGGCAGTTTATCATTAAATGTCCGAAAGTCAAGCCTGACCCCAGAGGATTCATTAAATGTCCGAAAGTCAAGCCTGACCCCAGAGGATTCAGAGGCTTTCCTGGCTTCAGGGTCATCTTACTGGCCGCGCCTTCCCGGAAAATCCAGTGGCATATTGCGGCGTTCATCGCCTGTGTACAGTTGCGGGACAGCGAGGGAGTTTCACCCTCTTCCCTTGTACCCGTGCCCGCTAAGGCACGTCACCAAAACCGTGTGGTGAAACAATTGTACTGAGGCTTGTTGCAGAGATCGTGGAGGGAAATCAGAGAGAAATTTATACTGTCCTCAATTGATTGCGCCGCCTGTTTTTCGCATGTTTGTCACAGGAAGACCATCCGTTATTCCTGATACCAAACTATTGTATGAAAGAATCAAAATTGTACATTGCATCTGATTTTAAGAAATGCTAAACACTGTACTGCCGTTGCTTTTACTCCGCTCCAATTACAAATGGGGGGTCTTTTGAGCACACCTGCTTCAGGCACAAGCATTCAACTGGCCACATTTCTTCTCAACGGAGAAGAATACGGCGTTGATGTCATGCGGGTTAGAGAAATAACCAATATGACGGAAATAACCAAGACAGCAAATTCCCCTCCTTACGTCAAGGGTATCATCAACCTTCGTGGTTCCATTATACCCATCATATCCCTTCGTAACTGCTTTGGATTTCCCGACAATGACGATAACAGCATGTGTTGCATTGCCGTTATGGACCTGAAGAGTGAACTTACCGGATTTATCATCGATGAAATTTCAGACGTCATCCGCGTCAACAAAAGCGACATCCTCCCCCCCCCCATAAATACAGCCGCGCAGCCATGGATCGAAGGGATTCTTGATATCAATAAGAAACTGGTAGTCTACTTAAATCTTGAACATCTTGTATAAAAGGGGGTTGTCAATGGAGACAAGCCGGCAAAGGCTAGCCTTACAGGACGCCATGGTATTTCTGGGCGCTATTGCATCAGGTACGGAGCAGGCTATTGGCGAATCGGCCAACAGTATATCCTATCTGGCCGGGGTAAATCTTGGCAAAAAAATGTCCGCCGGAGTGCCTCAGACGAGCGACATTCTACAGGCCCTTGATTCAACCAGAACGGTTTTGGCAAAGAACGATTACCTCTGGCTGTTTGAAGCGTTCAAAACCCACGATCAGGAAACAGTCGTCCAGGAAGATGATGAGGGGACTCATGTCATGCTTGTCTTTCGGGACTGCATGATTCGCCAGTCACTATTCCGTTTTGGTCATGCCCAGAAAGGTTCCCTCTGTAACATGATGTACGGTTTTTTTGCCGGTGCTCTGCAAAACATCATGGGGCAGGAGTCGTCGCTGGAAATCGTCCACGCCGGTGAGAACGCCTGTTATAAAAAGCTGACAATCAGGAGGGCGTCATGAGTGAAGTCTCCATCAACACCGAGTGGCTCAGCGACTGCTCCGGTTGCCATATAGCAATTGTCGATCTGCACGAAAAAATCCTTAATGTTCTTCAGGCGGTGAAAATTCAGCGCTGCCCGGTTCTTACTGATATCAAAGATTATCCGCATGCGACGGTCGGTTTGGTTTCCGGGGCCATCCGTAATGAGCATGACCGCCTCGCAGCCATCGAGATGCGCAAATCATGCGATATTGTTATCGCCTGGGGATCTTGTGCTGTATTTGGCGGCCCGGCAGGGGCAGGCAATATCCACACCCCGGCTGAAATTGGTCGAGCGGTCTATCTTGAGAACAAAACGACCACCTCTTCCAATCCCCCCGGCAGTCAGGTTTCACCACTTGAATCCGTTGTCTCCACACTTGACTCAGTAATCGATGTTGATCTCTACCTGCCGGGATGTCCCCCCCACCCGGCCTTTGTCTTTGAAGCCCTTTCTTCACTGGTTGAAGGCCGTCAACCGGAGGTTAACAGGCGCTCAGTCTGCGCGAAATGCACACGGAGTATGGAAAAAACAGATATCAGCGAACTGCGTAGCAATACGGAAGGATTCCCGAATGCCGAGCAATGCTTTTTAAGTCAGGGGTACACCTGCATGGGGTCGGTAACCATTGACCGCTGTCTTGCGCCGTGTCCTGCCAACGGAATCCCCTGTACGGGGTGCGCCGGGGCAACGATGCAGATTCTGACGGAGCCGAACAGGGATATCAGGACGGAAATTGCCGATCGAATGTCGCGATTGACCAAAATTGAACATAATAAAATAGTGGCTTCACTGGAACGGACCTCCAAGTCCCATTATTCATATACTATGGCGACAAGAATGATCGGCAGCAAGCCGACGTTTCATATCCGGAAATGGATAGAAGATGAAAATGAAGATTATGAAGCGGGGAGGACATCGGCATGAACAAGACCATTAAAATAGATCCGGTCACCAGGATAGAGGGGCATGCCAAGGTATTCATAAATCTGGATGACAATGGTAATCTCGAAAACGCCGGGCTTGTCGTCAACGAACTGCGCGGATTTGAAAAGATCCTCATCGGCATGGAAGCTGACCGTATGCCGCATATTACCGCCCGTATCTGCGGAGTCTGTCCGACGGCTCATCATATTGCCGCCTCCAATGCCCTTGACCATGCCGCCGGTGTTAAAGCCCCGCCTGCCGCCATGTTGTTGCGTGAACTGATGTATATGGGGCATATCATCCACTCGCACAGTCTTTCCATCTTTGTGTTGCAGGGGCCTGATCTGGTAATGGGGCTTGATGCCGATCCGGCCACCAGAAATGTTGTCGGCATCGTCCAGGCGAACCCGGAGCTTGCCAAAATCGCTCTGCGTCTTCGTACCATAGGGCAAAAGATCAACGAGATGGTGGGTGGCCGGGGGACTCATCCGGTTACTTCCGTTGCCGGAGGTATTACCTTTGTCCTGGACCAGGAGAAGAAGAATATAATCCAGGAATGGATTACGGAAGCCCGCTCAATGCTTCCTGCTGTCGTTCCTGCCGTCAAGGGCCTGCTGCTCAATGCTCTGGATAAACATCCGGCTATACTCAACGACTGGATAGCACCGTCATGGGGCCTGGGAACGGTAATGAATGACCGGGTTTCCCTGATAGAAGGGCAATTGCGGGCGATTGACGAAACCGGCGCGACAATGATCGAATTCGGAGTCGAAGATTACGACAAATATCTGGTGGAATCTGTCGTTGACTGGTCATACATGAAGAAAGTGCACTTTAATCTCGATGGTATGCATGAATACCGTGTCGGTCCCATGGCGAGGATGAATGCCATGAGGAGCTTTGGCACTGAACTGGCTGATGCCGAATATGCCGAATTTGCCAAACTCGGCGGTAGTCCCTGTCACCTGACCGTATTCCAGACTTACGCCAAGCTGGTCGAGACTATCTGGGCGATCGAGCGTGCTGATGAAATCGTCAATGATGCGGCAATTTGGGGGGAAACCCGCATACCGGTGATGTTCAAGGGGGGGAGAGGTGTCGGTCATGTTGAAGCCCCGCGAGGAACGCTGATCCATGACTACGAGATAGACGAAAACGGAATTATCCGTGCAGCCAATCTCATTGTGGCTACCCAGCAGAATTATGCCATCATAAACCGATCCATTGAGCAGGCGGCGCAATCACACGTCATTGGTAAAACCGACGATACTGCACTGTTGAATGCCGTAGAATTCAGTATTCGCTGCTACGACCCGTGCCTCTCCTGCGCGACTCACGCAGTCGGCAGGATGCCCATGGAAATAACCATCAGCAGAGGCGGCGCAACCGCCAAGACCATCCGGAGGTAAGCGCAATGTCACTTGAAATAACCGTTCACGAGCAGTCGTGCCGCGGCTGCGAATTATGTATCGACATCTGTCCTACCAAGGTGTTCGAACTTGATACGGAAAAACGCCTCTGTGTCGTCAAGCATGCTGATGACTGTATCGCATGCCTTTCCTGTTCCTATATCTGTCCGTCCAATGCTATTACGCATACTGACTATCATGCGGTAAAAAACTTTTACCGTGATGCCGAATTCTGCCAAAGGATGGGTAAGTTCCTATGAACACATCAGACTCTCAATATATCATCGATCTTACGCAGGAAGATTACCAGAAGGCTACGGTTGAAGTTGCCTTTCTGCTGGATGCCTTTGCCAGTACGATTGACAATATCATGGGCGGTAATACGGCGCCGGTCGGCAGAATAGCCGGGCGTGATACCGCAAGCAAGCTCCCGGTCCACCTGACCGATCCGACACTGGATGGAATTATCAAACTTTTGGCTGAACAGATGCGTGCCGGATTTGATTTTACCCTCGACGGTACCGATCTGCTGTTCAAGTCATGCATCATCAGGGATATGTGCGCGGTGCGCAAGATTGAAACCGGAGGATCACTCTGCCGTCTGTTCCACTCGTATTTTGATGGCATCATCAACGGGTTGCTCTGTCGCCCTGTCAAATCAACCATTGATTCTGTTGGTGACCAGTGTCGACTTCAGACCGCAGTGCAGTAATCATCTGCATCGGTAACGAGCTGGTTGCCGATGACGCGGTCGGTTTTGAAGTCTATAACAGGCTTTCGGGATGCGGGGCGCGACTGGAATATTGCAGTGTCGGCGGTATTGACCTGTTGCCGATGCTTGAAGGCGAAACCGACCTGATTGTTGTTGATGCCGTGCAGCTCGGTGTCGTACCGGGAACAGTCCACGTAATTCCGTGGGAATCACTGCCGTATGAAAGCAGTGCGATATCATCACACGGTCTTGGTCTGCGTGAGACAATTGAAATCGGTACCACTCTGTATCCGGGCACGATGCCGGAGAGGATTACCCTGGTGGGCATTGAGGGGCGCTGTTTCAACCGCACCAAAGAATTTATGACCGTAGAGGTTCAGGACGCTATAGATACGGCAGTTACTATCATTGAAGAACTGATACAAAACTTAGCGACTGTAAGCAGCCAGCTGGAAAATTGCTGATTGTTGCAAGGGGGCACTAATGAGCGCGTCTGTGTATGAGGTTATCAAACAGTTATCCGAATCGATGATTGCAGGGGAGTTGGATTCAAGAGGTGATGTTGCGGTATTGAAAGGGGAAGATGCCGAAACAATCAAGCTGATCAATAAGATGATCGACTCGCTGGTCTCGCCCATGCGCCTCGCAGGAAATGCTCTTGATGAGATCGCTCACGGCAAGCTCCCCCCGTTTGTAATAGATGATTACCAGGGTGAATTCAACAAGATCAAACAAAATATTAACACTCTGCTTGCGATCCTCTACGGCATGCATGGGGAGACGGAACACCTGATAAATAGTGTCAGTCAGGGTAAATTGAAAACTCGCGGCAATGATTGGGATTATGAGGGGATTTGGAAAGATTTGATCGGAGGCATGAACTCTACGCTGGACGCTGTTATTGCTCCTATAAACGAGGCCGGAGCTGTGTTGGACAAACTGGCACACTATGACCTGAAAGCGCGTATGAACGGCAAATATCGTGGTGATCACGCCGCAATCAGAAAAGCAATGAATACGACTGCCGGGTCGCTGCACGAAGCGATCTCCCAGGTATCCGAGACAGTTGGGCTTGTATCTGAGGTCGGCAGGCAGATTACCCGCGTCAGTTCGGTCGTCACGAAAGGGGCAGAAGAGCAGAGTGTTCAGTTGAACGAAACCTCCATGAGTCTTGCGACCCTATCGGAGAGTGCCTCCCACAGTGCTCAAAGCACCGCTGCTGCGCATGCAGAAGCAAAAAATGCAACAGACTCAATTCTGAAAGCAAAAGAATCCATGAACCGTATGGTTATCTCCATTGGGGACATTAGTGGCGCAGCCGAAAAAACAACTTTCATTGCAAATGAAATTGACGGTATCGCCAAGGAAACCGGGACACTGGCCGGCAGCGCAGTGGAGAAAGCGGTGAGAATGCGCATTTCCGCTGGAGGGTTTGGAGTCGTTGCCCAGGAAATCCGCAAATTGTCGCGACAATGCACTGAAACGGCTCATGCCATGAAGGCATTTGAAAAGAAAATGGGTGAAGAACAACAGGCGGAGTTTGGTGAACTTATTGCCAATCTGATGACTGTTGCCCGGTTCTCAAACCTTCTCGGCGTTAATGCCGCCATTGAAGCTGCTCATGTTGAGGGGGCGGGCAACGAATTCAAGGACATGACGGATGAAATTCACAGCCTGGCGGTCAGGTCCGCTGATGCCGCCAACAAGACCAGTGATCTGACCAGAGCGTCGGCATCTCTTTCTAAAAACGGAGTACAGCTTTCAGAAGAGATTAATACGCAGCTTGAAGGCGCCGTAAAGGGAGCACATGCGCTCAGTTCGTTTGCAGACGATATATCTGCAAGTATTCATGAGCAGACTACCGGTCTTGAACAAATCAGTAAAACGGCTGCGCAGATAAGTGAAGTAACAGACAAGAATGCCGAGGGAGCTGCTGAGTCACTCGGTGCTGCGAAAAATCTGGAAAACCAGGTCGGAAAACTAACCAGGATGGTGAATCGATTCAGTTTCTGAGTGCTTTACGATTACAGGTTTTATCAATAATGCGGCGGCACTTCCTGATCAGCGTCGCGTGATACGGACGGCGACATGGAGAGCATCTGTTCCTTCAGTGCAGCAAAATCACGTTGCAATCGCTCCAGACCAAGCTCCTGACGACAGACAATGTCATTCAGCTCCACAATAGTCATCTCCTGCTGCATGTAGCGTATTTGCAATTCGTTAATCCGCTCTTCCATACGTACTATGACCTCTCCAAACTTCATTAAAATGGATCCTTGATACTTTGATGTATTATGGATATAATTACGCTTATTTAGATTCGAATAACAACTGCGTAACACACTCCTGTTTATTTTGGAAGGTCTCAGTGAAGATAAAAACCAAGCTCATTCTCAATATGGTAATCGGTGCCGTCGCAATCTGGTCGATCGTTATTACCAGTGTATTCGGTCTAACCTTCATTAAGAACAAACTCTCCTATCTGACCCAGAAAAGTACCCCGTACCAGATTCGAACAATCGAATTCCAGAAAGAACTACAGGGTGCGATTACTGATCTGATCAAGGTTAATGCCGCCCGCACACCGGAAGAGTATGCGCGGTTTAAAACCGAGGCCGACAAATCGCTCGGCACGGTAAAGGGTGCCCAGCAGGCGCTGGAGGAGATGAGCAGCAGTAAAGTCGGTGCTGCAGATGAGCTGGCTCAGACCGCAGAGGAACTGTGTGCCGCCGCACTTGAACGAATAACAACCGACAAGGATGCCGCAGATTCCAACAGCAGAATTGCCCTGAAAATGAAGGAGTCATTGACCCGGCTGAAGGAACTGGATAAACGGATCCGCATCCTCCAGATCGGGCGTTCCAACTCCTTTGCTGCGGCAATGAAAGATACCGGCAGTTTTTCATCCCGCCTCCGGAGCGTAGAAGAGCTGCGTAATCTGGTTAAAGATATTCAGTTGATCTTTGTTTCCGTCCAGAATGCCCAGAAGAACACCGCAGTTCTGATCGCCAAAGGAAAGATTAACTCGGTGCTTGGGCGCGTAGCCAAAAATGACTACCACAATGAGAACGAAGCTATTGAAAAAGACACCAGAGTTGTCTCCGATAAACTGACTGAGTACTTAAAACTCCAGACAGCAGCACTTTCAGCAAAAGATGAAGAATCAAAAACAAAGGCCTTTGAAGCCGGTAAAGATCTTTCCGAGAAGCTGAATGCTCTCTACCTGACTCTTGATCAGGAAACCACTCTGGCGGGAGAAAAAGTCGGCATTGAAACTCAGAAGCAGGGGAGCATCTACGGGCAATCCAATGCAGCAAATTCTATTCTGCTCGACAACTCGGAGCTGGTTGCGCTCGGCTTGATGATAGAGGGGCAGACAAATCGTTTGTTTACACTGGAATCGACCGCTGAGATCGATAAGCTTGATACGGAAATCCGCATTCTCTTCACCAGAATGGCCGAGCGCGCCGCCGCAGTTGAAAAGGCATTGACCAAGCTCAACGCAAAAGAGGAGCTAAAAAATCTCAGGGGTGCATCAACAGCTTTAGCGGGGGTCCGCACAGACCTGTATGCAGCAAACGGTATTATTACCGCCCTCAAAAAGCACCTGACCGCCACCGATCAAGCGGCAAAGGCGGGCGATAAACTGCGGGCGGTAGTACTCAAACAGGCAGAAAAAGGTAAGGAGAGTGTCAGCTCTGCAAAAGGTGATCAGGAAAAAGCGATCGGCTCTGTTAATAGAATGGTTAAGAGCAGCATCATTCTACTGATTGCAATCGGCTCTTTCGCCGCAATCGTCGGCACTTTTTTCGGTGTATGGAGCTTTCGTTCGGTCATTCATCCGCTCACGTCTCTTGTGGAGGTGGCAGAGAGTGTTGCCGAGGGCAATCTCCGCATCCGCGATATTAAAAAGAGCAATGATGAATTTGGTCAGGTACAAGGCGCCATGGTGAAGATGGTGCACAATCTGCGTGATATGGTGAGACGTATCAGCGACACCACTTCAACCGTTGCCAGCAGCTCTGAAGAGTTAGCCTCCACTGCCAATGAACTGGAACGGAACTCCCAGACTCAAACCGACGGCATTGAAACAACGGTAACCGCCATGACCGAAATGGTTCAGACCATCCAGGATGTCTCCAGTAACGCCATCAACACTTCCGATTCCGCCGGCCGTATGAAACAGATTGCGCTGGAAGGACAGAAAGCTCTCGATGTCACATCCAGGGAGATGTATGCTTTTGCTGACATTGTGCGCCAGTCGGCAGAAAAAACCGAGGCACTCGGGACTAAATCGGAAGCGATCAACGAAATTGTCGAGATGATCAAAGACATTGCCGACCAGACCAACCTTCTGGCGCTTAACGCCTCCATCGAGGCGGCCCGCGCCGGTGAAATGGGGCGCGGCTTTGCCGTTGTCGCCGACAGCGTACGCCAGTTGGCCCATCGCACTATCGAGTCATCAAGCGAGATCAGCCGTACCGTTAAGGATATGCATGAGGAGGTGGATTCGTCGGTCAGCATTATGAACAGGCAGCGCACGGCAATTGAAGGTATCATCGGGCATATAGATGGGACACTTACGTCAATGGGTGACATCGTAGAGCATGTCGAGCAGGTGTTCAGTATGGTACAGACCATCGCAACCGCGACCGAAGAACAATCCGCCACCGCTGAGGATGTCAATCGTACCATGGTCGGCATCAATGACGTAACCCGCCAGTTGACCGTGTCGGTTGTCGAGATCAAAGGTACATCTGAGAGCTTTGCCAAACTTGCAAAAGATCTACAGCAGATGGTCGGCTGGTTCAGGTTATAAGAAACATCACACTACAGGAGGAAACATCGATGAAAAGAGCAATCACAGCAGTTGGAATCATGGCAGCACTCGCGGCAGGAGCATCAATGGCACTCGCCGCAGAAAGCATCACCCTGATCGGAGGTTCAACATCAATTTCCACCGTGATTAATCCGGTCAAAGCCGCTTTTGAGAAGAAAACCGGCATCACTCTCAACGCCACTGCCGTCGGCTCAAAGATCGCGTTGCAGAAACTTGATGCGGGTGATGCTGAAGTGGCCACTGCGGGGCACACGTTTGAAGAGTTGGTCGGCAACATCAAGAAAGACAAAATTGCTCTCAAAAACTCGATAGAAAGCCTGAATGTCATCAAGTTGGCAGAACCGGCCAATTATGCGGTGATTGTCAACTCCGCCAACCCGGTGACAAAGCTGTCCAAAGAGCAGCTGGAAGGGATTTTTACCGGCAAGGTAACCAACTGGAAAGATGTCGGCGGCAAGGACTCGGCAATTCTCTGTGTCGTCAGCAACCTGAGCCCGGGAAGCAACGAGGTCTTTGCTAAAACATTCCTCGGCGGCAAAAAAATCGCCATTGACACCCTGGATGCCTCCAACGCCGCTGACCTGCGCCAGAACATCACCTCCAACCCCGACTCGATCGGTTTTCTCCCTTCAGCCATGATTGACGCATCGGTTAAAGCGGTTGAAACCCAGCCGATGAAATCAAGCCCGATTATCATGCTGACGATCGGCAAACCATCTGCCAAAGTTCAAAAGCTGGCTGATTTCATTCTCGGCGAAGGCAAAGCATTTATCAAATAGAGAGCGATGTGCGGATAATCCAGTTATATTCATAGCAGCATTGTGCCAAGGCCGGGGAAACCCGGCCTTTTTTTGATGCCTGTTCATTCCGGTAATTAACTCCATCTGTATTCCCCTCAACAAAACCATATAATAATCCGAGAAAATGCCATTACGAACAATCAAAGCTGGCAGCCTGCGCCTGAAACTGTAACCAGAGGTAAACAGGGATATTGAACGCCGCCGAAATACATGCTATTTTTATATCTAGCCAGTCTAGCTTTAAAAAAGGGAGCTGTATGAAAGCACATAAATCGGTACGCCTGTACCACGACAAGGAGTGGCAGCTTCAGGAGGCCAAGAACCGCCTTAGCCAGGTGATAGATTCTGCGATTCATGAGGGGGCGCAGACCATAACATTACGAGGCAAACCTGCAGCGGTTGTTGTCTCATTTGAGGAATACCGGAAACTGACATTGCCAAAGATCGGTTTGTCCGCGTTTTTTGAGCAATCTCCCCTGCACGGCGTTGATCTGGTTGTTAGTCGCAGTACAGATCCGCCTCGCGAGGTAGAGTTGTGAAATTTCTTCTCGATACCTGTCTGATTTCCGAATTACTCAAAAAAGCGCCCAATCCCGAGGTAATCCGCTGGCTTGATGTACAGGATGAACAGCGCCTTTTCCTGAGTATCCTTACCATCGGGGAATTGCAGAAGGGAATCAGCAAACTACCTGTCAGTGCCAGAAGAGAGGAACTTCAGGCGTGGGTTGAACATGACCTTGACCTGCGGTTTACTGGTCGGATGATTGATATTGACAGGGAAGTTATGCTGATCTGGGGAAGGATGCAGGGAGTGTCTGAACAAAAAGGAGTGAGTCTTCCGGTGATGGACTCTCTGATTGCAGCGACAGCAGTAGCGCATGGGCTGGTTGTGGTTACCCGCAACGTGAAGGATCTGGAGCGCTGCCAGGCAAGAGTTTTTAATCCATGGGGATGAATACACTTGGCGATTTTCAGGGTGAGCTGACCTTACAGTTCAGGCACCGCCTGCGGGATCATCGAGAGGTCGGGACGGTCCATCTCTTCCAGATACTTCAGTACAAAACGCTGCGCCGCTTCTACGGCAGCCGGAATATTCCACGTTTTCAGATTCCGTTCCTCAACCTGATTGCTGACACCGCGAATTTCAAGGCAATCGACCCCGTAGCGCAGACAGACCTGGGCCACCGCTGCCCCCTCCATATTTTCGACGAGCGCATTCCAGCGCCGTGAGATCGCCACCCCCTGTAGCGTTGTGCCGCTACAGGTAGAAACGGTCGCAAAACGACCGCGTGTCAACGATACACCATAGTTGTCGGCCAGCTGCATCGCCTTTTCCGCTGCACGGCGCGAAAGCGGCACCGTGTTGTAACAGTGCCGTCCGGCATGATCAACGGCCGGCAAGCGCATGTAGCTCAGATCCTGCCAGCCGTCCTGTATGATAACACCTTCATCCACCAGCAGCTCTTCACTGGCTACCACCAGATTACCGATTTCCAGGCCGCTGCCGGGATACGCTCCGGCGCAACCGGTATTGATCACCAGCTGTGGGCGATAACGTTCGAGCATGGCAGCTGTTGCAGCGGCAGCATTGATCTTGCCGACTCCGGCTGCACAGACAACCAGTCCCAGGTTGCTGAGCGTCCCTTCGATATAGTCAAAACCACCACCCGATATTCGGCCGGAATGCCCCAAAGAATGTTCCAGCAGCTCAATTTCCGGCGGCACCGCAGCTATAACAAGTATCGGTTTCATAGGATTTCCTCTGTTTTATTGTGCTGAGAGGCGGCGCTGCTGTAAGGCGTGCAGATCGTCCAGCGTATCGACATCATACCACTCCGGCAGCAGGAAAACTTTTTTACTGGCCTGCTGTGCCGCAGTCAGACTCTGTTCAAAAACCAGGGGCGTACTCCAACTGATGTCTGAAAACAGTGAAGGAATCATTTTCCTGAGGCCGAGCAGATAATAGCCTCCGTCATGGCAGGGACCGAAAACGGTATCGGCCGAACCGTCGGCAAGCCTGATAAAGGCCTCATCCAAACAGGCGAGTGGCAGATCAGGCGAGTCACTGCCAATGATACAGCAGGCTTCGCAGCCGCTGGCAAACATTTCCTCAAAGGCGGCCTGCATGCGCTGCCCCAGATCACCCGTCTGCTGTCGGCGGGAGCTACAGCGGTACCGTTCGGCCAGGCGTGGCAGACATTCTTCATCACACGCCCAGAAGACAACTGTTTCGACCCCGATTAACCGGCGACTGATACTCAAGACATCCTGTAGCATGGCGTCGTAGAGGCTGGCGGCAGCTTCAATGCCGATGCTGGCGGCCAGACGCGTCTTGACCAGACCCGGGAGCGGTTCACGGGCAAAAATGAGAAGTGCTTTCTTCATGATCATGTCTGTACAGGATTGAGTACTGGTGGTACGTGGTGATCCCAAGGGGATTCGAACCCCTGTTACCGGCGTGAGAGGCCAGTGTCCTAACCACTAGACGATGGGATCAATGGGAATTGGCAGTGACGCAGAGACCAAACGTAGTCCGATTAATCGTGAGTGTCTTTTTACTACACCTGTCCTGCGTAGTCAATTGATATATCAGGAGAACCGGAAATGGTCGCAAGAACATTGAAACGTCACCGATCAGGCTTTCAGGAGCGACGATCCAGCTCCACCGAAGCATAGGCGGAATGGTTATGGATCGACTCAAAGTTTTCCGCATCAACTGAAAACCAGATAATTTTCTCCTGCGCTGCCAATCGTGAATACGCCTCTCGAACCATATCCTCGACAAAACGCGGGTTCTCGTAGGCCTGCTCGGTAACGAACTTTTCATCTTCACGCTTGAGCAGTGAATACAGCGGACTGGAACCGCACTGCTCGATCAGCTCAATCAGATCCTCTATCCAGACAAAATCACGGTAGCGTACCCGTACTGTCATGATACTGCGCTGATTGTGAGCACCGAAACGTGACAGCTCACGACTGCAGGGGCAGAGCGAGGTCAGCGGCACGCGGATACCAAGCACGAAATCGAGAGAATCGGTCAATGAGGCGCTGAATTCGCAACTGTATTCCATCAGGCTCTTGGCGCCGGAAACCGGGGCGGCTTTGTCGATAAAGTAGGGAAACTGAATCTCCAGGTGAGCGCTGGCCGAACCGAGTCGCGACTTCATCTCCTCCAGAATCGCTTCCAGTTTGTCCAGGGCGATCTGCTCGCGATACTTGTTGAGGATCTCCACAAAGCGGCTCATGTGGGTCCCCTTGAACTGGTGCGGCAGATCGACGTACATGTTGATGCGCGCCACGGTATGCTGTAGGGTGCGGTTTTTGTCCATCACTACAATCGGGTAGCTGATGTCCTTGACCCCCACCTTGGAGATCGGGATGCGGCGGGTATCGGGACGCTTCTGCATGTCCGGCATGGGTGCTGAACTGCTCTCTGCTGCTGTTTTTTTCATGAGTGCTGATCCTGTGGCAGCGGTGACCGGTCAGTGAGCGGAGTCGAATCGCCGGGTTCCAATTGAATTTCCAGTATCGTGCCGATTTCCTTCCAGATACCGTCGCGCCCCTCTTTGGAGAGTGCCGAAAACGGCAGCAACATCCCTTTGTCACGCTTGATGGCAGTAGCGATGATCCCTTTCTGTTTGGCCTGTTCATTCTTTGAGAGCTTGTCGCACTTGGTCACTACCAGAATCGGTGGTATATTGTACAGTTCAAGCCAGCGCAGCATCTGTAGGTCGCCATCGGACGGCTCGCGGCGGATATCGAGGATCAGCACGACCGCTTTCAGGCTCTCGCGCGAAGCCAGGTAGGCCTCGATCATCGGCCCCCACTGTTTGCGCAGTGCGGGGGGGGCCTTGGCATACCCGTAACCGGGCAGATCGACCAGCGTCAACAGACTGTTAATATCGAAAAAATTGATCAGTTGGGTCCGTCCGGGAGTTGAGCTGGTGCGAACCAGTCCCTTGCGACCGGCCAGCACATTGATCAATGACGATTTGCCGACGTTGGAGCGCCCCACAAAAGCCACTTCCGGCAGGCCCGGAGGCGGATAGTCTTTCGGTTTTGCAGCACTTTTTATGAAATCAGCCTGAAACACATTCATGAAAGTCACTCCTTGGAGGGCGCATTATAGTGGTCTGGAGCGCTATGATTCAAGTGCTTAATGTCATCAGCGCATTTTCGCTCATCTGAGTGTCATTTCGCCGGTGGTTTTTAGGATGGGAGTATGCTATACGGTAAAACGTTGTTACTCAAAGGAGGTATTTAACATGGAAAGCGTGAATGCTAAAGACCGGCATGGTCACACCCCGCTGATCAGTGCATCCAAAGAGGGACTGAAGGATTTTGTTCAGGATCTGCTGCATCGCGGTGCCGATGTGACCGCCTGCAGCAGCAAAGGCAAGACGGCTCTGCACTATGCTGCGGCCAACGGCCATTCGCTCATAGCCAAGCTGCTGCTTGAAAAGGGAGCCGATGTCGATGCCCGCGATAACGAAGGACACACGGCTCTGATGCTGGCAGCCATCTATGGCTGTAATCAGACGGTTCAGGCGTTGCTGGATGGCAACGCCAGCCCCTTTATCAAAACCCCGGGGGGGAGCACCGCCAGCCAGTATGCAGAAAACAACCAGCATCCCCTTGCCGCCGCATTGCTTAAAAAAGCCGAGTGCGCCAGGCACGACGTCGCCTGATAGAAATTGACACCGAGAAAGTTGCCACGTTGGGCGTCTTTTTCGGTGTCATAGCTACCGCGCCAGCGGATCTGAAGCGGTTCAATAAAACAGCAGCCAGGCATCCAGAAAGAAGAAGAGCCAGCCAATATTACAGATCAGGGCGATGTACCAGAGGTAGTGCCGCTTGGTCAGACTGGCGATTGATGAAAGCATCAGAGCGATCTGCAGAAAGATCAGCGCATAGGCAAAATCTCCCCCCATTTCCTGGGCTTTCAGCTTAACTTTGGCAATCCCCTCCGCTTTATCCTTGATTTCCTTTTTTTCTCCGTCATAGCGCTTGATCTCATCGCTGTATTTTTTCATCGTTTTCTGGTATTCGGCGGCCACCTCTGGAGGCAAACCTTTTTGAGCCTGATACTGTAACTCCAGCACTTTCAGATTGACTTCAAAGGTATGCCCCTTGATACTCTTGGCCTGGTAGAAAGCCCACTGATCACTCTCCTGACCCTGCGACATGATGGCACGCGAAGAATATTTCCCCATATAGAGAGTCGTCAGGGCTGCCAGAACCGCCATAATTGCGGTTGAAAGCGCCAGCCACCCCTGCCATTTTTCTTTCAGATCAACCATTCGTAGCTCCTCTTATTTTACTGGTGCCGAAAACTACCCTGTTTTGGACGATCACTTGATCACATAAAAAGCGGCATGGCAGACGGTTGGATATAACCAGCCTCTTCGGCTCTGTGTAAGAGACAAGATATGGCCCGCACCCCCTCATCCCCCAGATCAGTCGAAAAATCATTGACATACAGCCCAATGTGGGCGGCACAGACTTCAGCACTCATCTCCTGAGAGTGCTGACCTATATAGTGAGCCGCCTCACCTGGATGCGTGCGGGCATAGTCAACGCCCGACCGTAAGGCCTGTTCAATCGCTGCAATGGTTTCCACACCCAGAGAGCGTCGCGCCACAATCCCGCCCAGCGGAATCGGCAGTCCGGTTTCCGCTTCCCACCACTCTCCCAGATCAAGCAGTTTGTGAAGACCAAAACCCTGATACGTGAAACGTGATTCGTGGATGATCAGCCCGGCATCAACATCGCCGCACAACACGGCATCCATAATCTCATTGAACGGCAGGACGATAAAGTTTTCGAGTGTCGGGGCGAACAGTCGTAACAACAGATTGGCGGTCGTATAGCGACCCGGCACGGCAATTGTCCTGCCGCGCAGGTCGGCCGGATCGATGTTGTCAGCCGCTACCAGCAGCGGTCCGCAGCCGCGCCCCAGGGCGCTTCCGGAACGGAGCAATGCGTAATCATTACGGATATGCCCCAGGGCGTGGTACGAGACCTTGCTGACATCCAGCTGACCGGCAAGCGCCAGCTGATTGAGGGTCTCGACATCCTCCAATCGCTCCCGGTAGGCAAGGCCGCCCGTATCGACCAGACCATGCACCAGCGGATAAAATATGAAGGTATCGTTGGGGCAGGGTGAAAAACCGAGGGTAAGTTCTTTCATCATGGCATCTCCACAGATCGTCTGATGGTCGGCAGTTTATCGCTCCAGAATAAATGTAACCGGCCCGTCATTGACCAGCGACACCTGCATATCGGCCTGAAATATGCCGGTCTCAACCGGCAGACCGCTGCGCTTGGCGACGGTAACAAAATAGTCGTACAGACGCTTTCCTTCGTCTGCCGAAGCCGCTGTATCGAAAGAAGGGCGCTTTCCCTTTACACAGTTACCTGCCAGAGTAAACTGGGAGATAAGCAGCAGGCTGCCGCCGACATCTTGTAGTGCAAGGTTCATTTTGCCGTCAACATCGGAGAAAATGCGCAGCCCGCAGATCTTGTCAACCAGCCAGTCGGCCTGCGCTTCTGCGTCCCCTTTCTCTACTCCAAGCAGGACAACAATTCCTGGGCCGATCTGACCGACAATTTGATCTGCAACTGCAACCGAGGCAGAGGTAACACGCTGAATGACGGCTTTCACGGATTATTCCCTGTTATGCTTTCTTGACGAACCCGGATTTGAGCTGCATCGCACCGATTCCGTCGATCTTGCAGTCGATGTCGTGATCGCCCGATACGAGGCGGATAATTTTGATCTTGACCCCGGTTTTGACCACTGCTGACGAACCCTTGATCTTCAGATCCTTGATAACCGTGATCGAATCACCGGCCTTCAGTTCATTGCCGAAAGCATCCCGGACAACCATCTCCTCGCTAACCGCCTCCTCAGCTTCTTTCGGCCACTCGAAGGCGCACTCCGGACAGACGAACATCACTCCGTCTTCGTAGGTAAATTCTGAACTACAGGTCGGACATTTTGGTAACTGGCTCATGTAAAGTCCCTTTTCAGCTTATTTTGTGCACCTTCGACACGCATCATTCTTCCAGACTCTGGATTAGTATGACTGCGGCCTTGATCAATACGATTTGAACGTGAAAAAGTCAATACATCGCGAACTTTTTCTTGTGTAAATAGATAAATCCGAATATCGTCACCTGCTATCAAAATGCTCGTAAGCATTACATCTTATGAGGTTTGAATACCATGCAAGTATGCCCGATGTGCAACCGCTGGGAAACCGATGCCGATCTGAGAATCTGCGAACTGAAACACTCCTATGTTACCCTCATGAGGGATCAGTTCTTTCCCGGTTATACGCTACTGTCTACGAAGATACATTGCAGCGAGCTTTTTCAGCTCGACCGGGAGGTTCGCAGCGAACTCATGGAAGAGGTCAGCTGTGTAGCCAAGGTGCTGTACGATATTTTTCAACCGGCAAAAATCAATTATGAATTGCTGGGAAATATGGTGCCACATATCCACTGGCATCTGGTGCCGCGCTTTGCAACCGATCCACTCTGGCCCCGTCCAATTTGGGCTGAGCCGCATGTCGACGTGCTGTTGACTCCCGCAGAATACCTGCAACGAAGAGAAATTATCCGGAGCGCCCTGCTATGATTCTTCCTTTTCAAGAAACCCTTTCTAATGGCCTGCGAGTCGTCTGTGTCGAGATGCCGCATCTGCACGCCGCCGAACTGGCGATATATCTGAAAGTAGGGGGGCGCCACGATCCTCCGGGACGGGAAGGGCTCTCGCATTTTCTGGAACATATCCTGTTTCGCGGGACGGCCGACTTCGCTTCATCACTGGCCATCGAGAACGCCTTCGAGGCGATCGGCGGTGCACCGAACGCCGCGACTGATACCGATTCCACCTGTTACTATTCCCGCATTCATCCCGACCATATCGCAGAAGGCATGCAGATCTTCGCTTCCATGCTGCAGCGCCCGCTGCTGACCGGCATAGAGATAGAAAAACGGATCATCACCGAAGAAGCCCGTGAAGACCTGAACGAACAGGGTACCGAGGTAAATCCAGATACGATCACCAGTCGCCTGCTCTGGCCGGGTCACCCGCTTGGCAGACCGACGATCGGTACGCTGGAGAGCATCGCAGCGATTGAGCATCACGACCTGTTTGAGCACCTGCAGCGCTATTATATCCCTTCCAACGCCGTGCTGGTTGTTTCCGGGCCGGTAGAGCGATCTTCTGTAATCGCCGCTGCTCTGGCCAGTTTTATCGGCTGGCAGGATCGGACGCTGCCACCTGTGCACCTGGCAACCATCAAGACCACTCGTCCGACGATCACCTGCGTGCAGGATTCTGACAGCCAGATGAATCTGCAGTTGGCTTTTCTCGGCCTTGCACGGGGAGACAGCCGATTTATGGCGCTCCGCTTCCTGCGCCGTATTCTGGCAGGGGGCGGCAGTTCAAGGCTGCACCTGCGTCTGAGGGAAGAGCTGGGCATCATCTACTCGGTGGAAGGCTCTGTAGCGGCCTACGATGAAACCGGCTGTCTGGCTTTTGATCTGTCGACCGCCGCCGCTACGCTGCTTCAGGCGGTTGAAACGACACTGGCAGAGATCCTGAGTATCACCCGCACGCCGGTTCCGGTTGGCGAACTTGAGCGCATACGCACTTCCTACATCTTTGATCTTGAGTACAGCCGTGATTCTACCTATGAGATGGGTGGCCGCTATGGATGGGGGGAACTGATGGGGGTTGTCCGGAGTATCGATCAGGATCGTGAGGAGGCCGGCAACATCAGCTCTGCTGATATTCAGTCCGTAGCCCGCACTGTCTTTGCTCCCGAAAATCTGAGGCTGGTGGCTGTTGGGCCCTGGAAGCGCGGCATGAAAAAACAGCTGCGAACTTTGGTGGACAACTTTGTGGCACAGTTTTAAGCGCTATTTCAGTAGCGTTTTTCAAGCACCTGAATTTTGACGCGGCCAATAATGGTGATAATCGGCGCCAGATCCTCCGGCAGGTGCCCCTCCAGGAGTTTCAGATGGGTGGGATCGGCAGGAAACTGATTGTAGGTGGGATCAACGGCTACCCAGCGCCCAGCTAAGAAGCTCTCTGCCCAACTGTGGTACAAAAACCCTTTTCCTTCCTGATACACAAGCCCCGAAACAAAACGGGTCGGAATACCGGCGGCCCGCGCCAGCGCCGAGTAGAGGCGCGCATGCGTCTGGCAATTACCCCGCTTTGATACATAACTGGCGGCGGCACCGCCTCCGTCATCAACGCTGTCACTCAGCCACTCAGCCGTCCACGCCGCTATTTTTTTCACCAGCTCTTCCGGTCCTTTGGTATCTGTGGCCAGCAAGCGGACCTGAGTCATAATGAGCGCATTGTTTGATTCGATCTTGTCGGCCGGCTGCAGATACGCCGTGACCGGCTCAGCAGCAGCTGGGACGCCGTCCGGCTCAACCAGGGTACCGGTCTTGAAGATTATTTTTCCAGCACTCAGTTTCTGTGCGAGTTGCCCCCCTCCCTGCAACAGCGGCAGGTCATCATTCCAACCGCTGATCTCCAGAGACAGACCGGTCAGCTTTGCGATGTTTTTAATTGGTGGCTCAGCCCGAACAAGACTGAAATCATAGATAAGATCCTTCTTGGAAAGGGCATGCTCACCGACAAAAACGGCCAACTCCTTCGTCTTTTCGGCTTTGGTGATGACAAGGCCGTTACGTACAGATTCGTACAGTGTGGAGCCCTGATTGTCTACCCAGATATCATTGCTGACAAACGGATAGAGGTTGTTACTCAGCTTGATGGCCTCCACCCCATCCGGGGTTTTCTCCCTCCCCACGACGGAGATCTTGACCTCTTTAACTTTCAGCTCTTCCGGATCAAATGTCAGGATTTTATAGGATTTTCCCGTCGTCGAGTCATGCAGCAGCGGGTAGAGGTTAAGAGCCGGCCCGGGATAGACTTCACCTTTATAGCGTACCAGCTTGTCGGACGATTTTCCCTTATCCTCATGTTTAATGCGGATGTTGCCGCCGGCGACTGTACCGGTCGTACGTGATGTTGAGCCGTTGATGGTCTGTTCAACGTCAAAAGAGCGCAGCACCAGATTTTTTGTAACCTGATAGGTCTCACGAGTGGAAGCCTCTTTTGAGAATCCCATCACACGCAGATAGATACTCCCGTCACCATCCATGCGATAGCCATCGGCACCTTCACTGATCCGTTGTCGGTAGAAACCGACCCGTTCGTTGTCAAGATAGATACCAAACCAGTTTTCCGAGAGTGGCGGACGTTCGATCTGTGCAGGCGTTGCTGCGAGGGGCGTAGAAACGTTACAAAGCAGGAGGATTACAGCGATGAGGCATGAGATGTATGAAGTCAAACAAGCTCCTTTATGTCAAGGCCACCGGAAGTGCACTATTCCTGGGATTCAACCCGATTACGGCCATTGGCCTTGGCCCGATAGAGGGCGTCATCCGCCTGTTTGATAAATCCGTCAACAGATAGTGACTGTTCCTGCGAAAAACAGGCGACTCCCAGGCTGGCGGTTAGGTGAAGCTCGGCCAGAGCACCGTGAAAAATGTTCCCCTGCACAGCCTGCCGAATCCGTTCGGCGACGAACAGAGCCTCGTTAAGGGAGGAGTCGGGGAGGATCGCTACGAATTCTTCGCCGCCATACCGTGCGGCACAATCGTAGCTGCGCAGCTCCTTCTGTAGTTGGGCCGCCACTTTTTGCAGCACGACATCACCTTGCAGATGACCGTAGGTATCGTTAACCTGCTTGAAATGATCAATATCAAGCATGATAAGAGCCAGGTTACCGGTCTTGCGTATGCACCTCTGGACCTCTTTTTCAAGGGCTTCCATCATATAGCGCCGGTTGAAAAGTCCGGTCAGGTGATCAGTGTTGGAAAGCTCCAGCAACAGCTCGTTGGTGCGCTTCAGTTCGTCCTGCAGTTTTTTAATCTTGAGGTGTACCTTGACGCGGGCAACGAGTTCGCCGGGATCGAACGGTTTCGTGACATAGTCACTGGCTCCCTGCTCAAGTCCCTTGATCTTCAGCTCGCGGTCGTTCATGCCGGTCAGGATGATGACCGGTACATCCTGAAGCTCGGGACGTGATTTAAGCATTCCCAGAAACTTGAAACCATCAATACGCGGCATCTCCAGATCACAGAGGATAATATCAACCGGAGCGGAGAGGAGTCGCTTAAAACCCTCCAGACCGTCCTCCGCCTCGTAAAAACGGGAAAACAGCTCATATGATTCAAGAATTTTTACGATTCTGTCCCGAACATTTTCCGAATCATCTATGATCAATACGCTATTGGACATGGAGGCGAATGTATCCCAAATTCCTTTAAAACTCAATTAGTAAAACGCTAACTTCTGCAGGAATCAGGATATAGTTACAGCATAGTTTCTTTAGCCAGCCGTTTCATTTCGGTAATGGCAGCCCGATAGTCCGTTGTGCCGTATACGGCACTGCCGGCTACGAAAACGTCGGCACCGGCGTGCGCAATGCGGGCAATATTGGAAGGCTTGACGCCGCCATCCACCTCCAGTTCGGTCTCACAGCCGCGCTTATCAAGCATGGCCCGCAAAGCATGGATCTTGGGAAGACAGGCTTCGATAAAATTCTGGCCGCCGAAACCGGGGTTAACCGTCATCAGGAGCACCAGATCCAGTTCCTCCAGAATATAATCCAGCACGTTCAGCGGCGTAGCGGGGTTGAGCGAAACTCCGGCTCGCTTCCCCAGAGATTTAATCAGCTGAACCGTGCGGTGCAGGTGATTCGTCGCCTCGGCGTGAACGACAATTATGTCGGCACCGGCTGCAACGAAATCAGGTATATACAGGTCGGGGTTATCGATCATCAGATGAACATCCAGTGGCAAAGTGGTCACCTTGCGGACCGCGTCAACCACCAGCGGACCGATGGTAATGTTGGGGACAAAATGACCATCCATGACATCAATGTGGATATAATCGGCGCCGCCGACTTCGACAGCTCGGATTTCATCACCCAGACATGAAAAATCAGCCGAAAGAATTGAAGGTGCAATTTTTTTCATTCAGAACTCCTGTTGACAATCAACCACAGAGTCACGGAGAACACGGAGAAAATACAGAGGTTTTCTATGAATACATGTAATCAGCACATCGCCTCAGTTAATAAAAGTACTGATACCAAAGCGCGGTATTCACCCCATTTACATTATTTTCTCGGTGCCCTCTGTGACTCAGTGGTGAGGTTTTATATTTATAACCGCTTAATTCGTGCAGCGAAGAAGCCGTCCATACTGTGGCGATGCGGCCAGGTTCGCAACATGCCGTAAAAGGTGAAAAGCTCTGACCACTGCGGAAAGAGTTCGTTCAGGTTTTCTAGCACGAATCCGGAGTTCTGAGAAAGAAATTCCTCGATGACCTCTTCGTTTTCCGCTTCCGAGGTGGAACAGGTGGAATACAGCAGCACTCCTCCCGGTTTCAGTTTTTGCGCGGCGTTCTTCAGCAGAGTTTTCTGAACGGCGGCCAGACGGGTTATGTCGCCGGAGAAGAGGCGCCACTTGGCCTCCGGATTACGGCGGATGACCCCCAGGCCGGAGCAGGGGGCGTCCAGCAGGATCCGATCAAAGGAGCCGGCCGGAAATGTATCCGGCTGATGGAGGTCGGCAACTGCCGTTGACAGGCAGCTGATACCGAGTCGGCGCATGGTTTCCTGAACACGGGTCAACTTGGAACGGGATATATCCGTGGCGATCAACTCACCGCGATCATCCATCTGTTGCGCCAGGCATCCGCTCTTGCCACCCGGGGCTGCGCAGGCGTCCCAGATCCTCTGTCCCGCTTCAGCTCCCAGCAGCATCCCGGCCACCTGTGACGCTTCATCCTGTACGGCAAAAAGTCCGCTTTCAAAACCGGGCAGCGTGGTAATGGAATGACGCCCGGTTACAATGATACCAGCCGACGAAAAGCGGCAGGCGGTCGTAGAGATGCTCTGTTTTTCAAATTCCTGCCAGACGTAGTCGCGACTGGAGCGGAGCGTATTAACCCGCAGTGTCAGTGAAGGCTGCTGCGAAGATGCCTCTGCCAGCTGCTCGGCTTCGATACCGCCAAGCTGGTCAAGCCACTGTTCGGCAAGCCACTCCGGCTGGGAACAGCGGGCTGCGATTGCTGCAGCAGGAGCGATTTTCATATCAGGGAAACTGATGGTATCTCGGCGACGCAGGTAATTTCTCAGGACAGCGTTGATCAACCCGCTGGTACCGGGCGTGATCAGCTTTGCCAGATTGACGGATTCGTTAACGGCGGCGGATTCAGGAATTCGGTCGAGGCAGGTCAGCTGATAGAGTCCGATCCGCAGGATAATGAGCGCCTGCGGATCAAGTGCGATCATCGGCTTATCAAGCAGCTGCTGGAGGATATGATCAAGTGTACCCTGTCGTCGCAACACTCCGAATACCAGCTCAGCATAAAGTCCGCGATCCGGACCGCTCAAGGAGCCGTTGGAAAGCTCACTGTCGATCAATCGATCGGCAAAGCCCCCCTCTTTTCTGATACGCAGCAGGGTTTCACAGGCTGCCTGACGGGGATTTGAGGAATTACTGCCCTGAGGTACAGGTGCGGCGCGTCTAATAATCATGAGTCCTCGAGATATCTTCCAGGCGATGCACTCGTTCCGGAATCGGGGGGTGCGTGGAGAAGAGCGACATCAGGCCGCCGCCGGTAAGAGGATTGACGATAAACATATGGGCTGTGGCGGCATTGGCGTCCATCGGGATCTGCCGACTCCCCATTTCAAGTTTCTGCAATGCGCGGGCCAGAGAAAGGGGATTGCCGCTGATCTGGGCTCCGGCGGCATCGGCACCGAACTCGCGTGAACGCGAAATGGCCATCTGAACCAGCATGGCCGCGATCGGCGCCAGAATAGCCATAAAGAGTGTCCCGAACAGACCGCTGCCCCCTTCATTGTCATCACTCCTTCCGCCACCGAACATGGCACCCCACTGTGCCATATGCGCCAGATACGTAATAGCACCCGCAAAAGTGGCCGCCAGCGTCGAGACCAGAATATCCCGATTCCTGACGTGCCCCAGCTCGTGCGCCATGACACCGGCCAGCTCCTCATCATTCAAAAGCCTCATGATTCCGGTAGTGGCGGCCACAGCGGCATGCTCCGGGTTACGACCGGTAGCAAAGGCGTTGGGACTGTCGTCCTGAATAATATAAACCTTCGGCATCGGCAACCCGGCCCGAGTGGCCAGACGGCGCACAATACCATAAAAACGGGGATCATTGTGCTCTTCTATCGGTTGGGCACCATACATGCTCAACACGATTTTGTCGGAGAACCAGTAGGAGAAAAAATTCATCCCCCCCGCCAGCAGGAAGGCCATAGCCATCCCACCTCTGCCGCCGATAGCACCTCCGACCAGTACCAGCAGCACGGTTAATAGGGCCATCAAACATGTTGTTTTTAGTGTATTCATCGCAAACCTCATAAACGTAAAAGAGAATATCCGGTCCGACCGGCTTATCGTCATGATAAGCATCGCCGCAGAAAAGTGCAAGGTTTGCCGTTTCCAGTGCCGGCGTGAGCGGTTCAATGCTTGCCTATCGCTTCCGCATCGTGCTAACGTCCCGCCCATCAAATTCACCCCCGACCGGCAGCAGCGTCAAGAGAGGAGTCAGCGCGTGGCAAAACAGTATGTCTGTGATATCAAGGATCGCGATACGGTTCAGGCCGTTTTTCTGGTCAAGGACAAGGTCATGGCCATGGCCAAAAATGGCAAACCCTACATGAACTTGCGACTGATGGACAAAAGTGGCGATATTGAAGCCAAAATCTGGGACAACACCGAAGTATTGGATAAACAATTTAGCAAGGATGATTTTGTTCAGGTGCGCGGCAAAGCCTCCGTCTATATGAACAAGATGCAGGTTGTGATTGCCGAAATCGGCAAAGTGCCCGAGGAACAGGTTTCGCTGGCTGATTTTCTGCCGGAATCACAGCGCTCTGGAGACGAAATGCGCCGGGAACTGAGCGATACCATCGCCGCGCTCCGCAACCCCTTTTTACGCGGGTTGATGCAGGCTTTTCTCGACGATGATGCGGTTATGAACCTCTACTGTGCGGCCCCGGCTGCCAAAGGGATGCATCATGTCTACCTGGGTGGCTTGCTGGAGCATTCGCTTTCGCTGGTCAAACTGGTCAAAGCCATTGTCCCGCTGTACGGTGGCATCAACGAAGATCTGCTGATTGTCGGGGCGCTGCTGCACGATGTCGGCAAGATTTATGAAATGAGTTTCGAACGGGCCTTTGATTATACCGATGCCGGTAAATTGCTCGGTCATATCACCATCGGTGTCGAACTGGTAGAGGAGAAGATCCGCACGGTGGACGGTTTTCCCCGCGAACTGTCGCTCTTGTTGAAACATATGCTGCTGTCGCATCACGGACAGTACGAATACGGATCGCCCAAGCGACCCAAGACGATCGAGGCCACAATCCTCAATTACCTGGACGATCTGGATTCCAAAATTAACGGTATCCGTGCACATATTGCCAAAGAGGCTGTTTCAACCTCCCGCTGGACCGCGCATCACCGCCTCTATGACCGCTACTTCTTCAAGAGTAACGGCATGGAAGAGGTGCTCGAAACAGAGCAGGTCTGTGACAGCTCCTGCCAACCACTCCGGGAGGATGTTGTTGCAGAACCAAAGGCGACAAGAGCGGAGCGCCAGGATTTTGGCAATCAGCCGTTTAAAAAGCTGCAGAATCTGGATCTGTTTTAAAGAGCCCCCGTGTAAACGCTAACTCTTGCGGCTTTTGTCCGGAACCGGCAGACCAAGCAGCTGCAGTACCTGGGTCATATCGCTCCAGACATCCCAGAACGATGCTGAATTGCCGCCGGTACGCAAAAGGTAAGAGGGGTGGTAGGTCGGCATGAGCGGAATGCCGTGGAAATCCCGGAACTTGCCGCGCAGTTTTGAAATCGGCTCTTTGGTCTGCAGGACGGTCTGGGAGGCGAATGTGCCAAGCGCCACGATCACTTCCGGTTTGACAGAGAGCAGCTGTCGCATCAAGAACGGTGAACAGGCGCTGATTTCATCGCTCTCCGGGTTGCGGTTCTGAGGGGGGCGGCACTTGACCACATTGCAGATATAGACCTCTTCCCGCCGGAGTCCCATGGCGGTGATGATCCGGTTCAGCATCCGACCGGCATCGCCGACAAAGGGCTCACCTTTGGCATCCTCATCGGCACCTGGCCCCTCACCGACAAACACCAGTCTGGCCTGCGGATTGCCAACACCAAAAACGATCTGTTTTCTGCTGCTGCTCAGCTTGCAGCGCTGGCAATCTCCCAGACTTTTTCTGATCTGTTCCAGGGTTTCGTTTGATTCTACTGCTGCCTGATGCGGCTGGTTCATGGTATGCCCCGTTGCTCGTGTCACGGCACCCTGTGCCGGTGGAGTTTTTATGGAAACAGTTTCCACCGGAAGGCCATCCAGGCCGCTTTCCTGTAGCCCCTGCAGATAGACGTTAACGGATGCCCACAACTGCGATTGAGCGAAATGTGTCGTCACTGCGCGTACCTCAACTCATTAAATTTGTATGCAACCATCTTTGATATAGCGTAAACTGCCGCAGCAATCTATCAGCAAGCGCTTCCATCTGTCAAAACGAAAGATCACCTATGCTTCTTCTCCTGACTGCCGTTGCAGTGATGTTGTTCCCAACCGATGCCCTGGCCTGGGGTGGCGGTGTCCACCTGATGCTGGGAGCCAATGTGCTTGCAAACCCGGCCGCGCTGTCTCCCCCCCTGGCTGCCCTGCTCACGTCCTTTCCGCGCGATTTTCTGTATGGCTGCATTGCCGCAGACATCACGCTCGGCAAAAAATTCACCCATTATCTGCTCAACTGCCATCGCTGGGGTATCGGCCTGAAAATCCTGAAAAAAGCTTCCACTGACGGCCAGCGCGCCTGTGCCTACGGCTATCTCTGCCACCTGGCGGCAGATACGGTTGCCCATAACTACTATGTCCCCTACAAGATCATCCGCTCCTTTGCTACGGTGACCATGAAACATGCCTACTGGGAGATGCGTTTCGAAACCTTTGTTGACAAGCAGATCTGGGAATTGGCGAATGAGGTCTGCAAGGCAGACCAGCAGGCAAATGACAAACTGTTGCGGAGCGTACTGGCACCGACGATCTTCTCGTTTGGTACCAATAAGCGCATCTTTAATTCGATTATGCTGATGTCGCGGCTCGAGAAGTGGCAGCAGGTCATGCAAACACTTTCCAATAATTCACGCTATCAATTATCCGTGGGGGATCGAGACGAATATCTGCAGCTGGCGCAGGATGCGGTGCTCTCGTTTCTGCAGCGCCCGGAAGGATCAGACCTTCTTCATGCTGACCCGACCGGAGAGAAAGCTCTTGCTGCGGCTGATGCGCTGCGGAAAAATTTGAGACTGCTGTATAAGAACGGTCAGATGACCAAGGATGAAGGCTTTGTTCAGGTTGAAGCACTCCGCAGCACGTTGCGCAAATCTCTGCACGAACCGGCCCTGCTCAAGGATCTGTACAACGGCTGACACCAGATCAAGCCGGTGATTTCCTGACCTTCTCAATATCGAGTGTCATCCGTCATCTCCTGCAAAGCCACTTCAGTGGATAAAACTCATGAACGTTTTGGGCTCCCGCTCCGGCGGCGTAACCGTCCCCGTGCCGTTTTCAACCAGCTTCATCAGCCAGGCCATGTTTTTACCAAGCACCCGCATGATCTGAACCCCCTCGATATCCTGCGTTACCTCTCCCGGACTTCTTCCGTGGATCACATTCCAATAGTTGGAGGTCGGGATCAACATCTCGGCATACATCATGAAGTTGTTCAGCTGCTCGAACGTCGGCAGTCCACCGGAGCGCCGTACCGCCACCACGGAAGCGCCCACTTTATGACGGAGCAGGCCGTCGTTTACGCCACTTACGTAGAAAGCCCGATCCAGAAAGGATTTCATTGTCCCGGACATGGCAGCATAATGTACCGGTGAGCCCAGGATAATCCCGTCGGCTGTTTTCATGTTCTGAACCCAGCCGTTGACCTCGTCGCCGGTGATCACGCACTGTTCGTTCTTGTTTTTAGCGCAGCCGCCGCAAGCTGTGCAGCCTCTGATCACCTTATTGCCGACATGGATTATTTCCGTTTCGATCCCTTCACGATTAAGCTCGTCTGTAACCATTGTAAGCGCGTGATAGGTGTTCCCTTCCCGATTGGGACTGCCGTTAAATACCGCTACCTTCATACTGTTTCCTCCTTGTTACCCGTGAGTTGGTAATCCTCTTTTTTTATGCCGTACTTCTTGATCTTGCGATAGATTGTCACCATGTTCATATCGGCCTCCCGGGCCGCAGCATCTATATTGCCGGAATGCCGCTTCAGAAGCGTGCAGAGCAGGTCCGCTTCAAAGCGCTCCAGTGCGGTTGAATAGGGTATGCTGCCACTCTGCTCCATCGCACCTGGACCGACAGCTGCGCCCGCCTGAACATCGATAAACTGGGAGAGCGTCTCACAGGAAATAAACTCTCCCGTCTCCATGGCCATGCAGGCTTCAATAACATTTTTAAGCTGGCGTATATTGCCGGGCCAGTGATACATGCCGATAACCTGCATGGCATCCTGCTCAAAGCCTTTGATTACGGACTTGAATTTCTGATTCTGCAGCATGATGAAGTGAGCAGCCAAAAGCGGGATATCACTGCAGCGCTCCCGCAAAGGGGGCAGATGAATCGTGACAACATTCAGACGATAGTAGAGGTCCTCCCGAAACGAGCCGTTTTTGATGGCCTCTTTCAGGTCTGAATTGGTCGCCGACAAAATCCGCACATCCACTCTCGTCGGGGTGGTCTCCCCCAGTCGATTGAACTCACGCTCCTGTAAAAAGCGCAGCAGCGTTTTTTGTACATTCATCGGCAGGTTGCCGACTTCATCCAGAAAGAGCGTTCCTCCGTTAGCCGCTTCCAGAATCCCGCAGCGGTTCTCAGTCGCTCCCGTAAAAGCCCCCTTTTTGTAGCCGAACAGCTCACTTTCGAGCAGATTTTCCGGTAAGGCACCGCAATTGATGGCCATAAAGCGGTTTTTACTGCGCGGAGAATTGTAATGAATAGCCTGGGCAATCAGCTCTTTACCGGTTCCGGACTCGCCGGTTATCAGTATCGACGTGTCACGAGCGGCAACTTTGGCAACACGCTCCAGAACGGTTTTCAGACCATCACTGGCACCGATGACGTTTTCAAAGCGGAATTTATCTTCCAGTTCGGCGCGTAGTTCACGATTTTCTTCCAGCAGTTGGCACTGCTGCAGGGCATTTTTGACACGATACACCAGTTCGTCCGGCTCGAACGGTTTGGTCAGCATATCGTAGGCCCCTTTACGAAGCGCCTGGATTGACATGTCAACGGTTGCATAGGCGGTGATCATAATGACCGGAATATCCTGCCGTTTTGCTTTAATGGCCTGCAATACCTCCAGTCCGCTCATGCCGGGCATTTTGATATCGGTAATAACCAGATCCCACGCGGCGGCGCTGAACTCCTCAAGTGCCTGATGCGGAGAGGTGTAGAACCGTACCAGATACCCGTGATCCAGCAGCACCTGCTCCATCATCCGGCAGAGTCCCGCTTCATTATCAATCAGTAGAATGCGTTTTTTAGCTGACACTTATATCTCCTCCCGCTCGGTTGGCAGCGTCACGATGACAGATGTTCCGGAACCGACGCAGCTTTCGATACGGATTTCGCCGTAGTGCTGTTCAATGATCTGGCGGGTTATGGCCAAACCCAGGCCGGTACCGTGAGCTTTGGTAGAGTAGAATGGTTCAAAAATCTTATCCAGACTCTCGCTAGGAATACCGCAGCCGCTATCGCGGAAGGTAATCCGCACGTGCCGGGTATCAACCGCTTCGGTGCTGATGGCCAGACGGCCCCCTTCCGGCATCGCGCCGCCGGCGTTCAGAATCAGATTGATGGCGACCTGACGAAGCAGGTCGCCGTCTACCTCTATCGGTGGCAGATCCCCGGCGAAGGATGTCGTAATCGTTATTCCTCGCATATCGGTATGATTGGCGGAAAAATCGACAATCTGCTCCAGAAGATGGTTCAGATCAGTTGCTGCAAGCAAAGGGCGCGGTGTGCGGGCATACGAGAGCAGATCCTGGACAATTTTTTTGCAGCGTTTGCTTTCGCGTTTGATTTCATGAATGTACTGGTAATTGGGATCATCGGGGCTCAGTTTCCCTTCCAGGTACCCGGCATACCCCAGGATAACTCCCAACGGGTTGTTGATTTCGTGAGCAACGCCGGATGAGAGCAGGCCCAGGGAGGCCATTTTTTCCTGCTGAGCGAGGGTGGATTCCATCGTTTTGTTGCGTTGGATAATATCGGCCATATGATTGAAGGCACTACTCATATCGGCAAGTTCGTCTTCTCCGCTCACGGTCATCCTCTGATCCAGATTGCCGCGCCGGACGCTTTGTATGACGGACACCATATGTGAAATCGGCCGGGTGAAGACGGTTGATGCCCAGTACACCAGGAGCGTTGCAACCACACCCACCAGCAACAGCAGCAGCGCCATACTGATCAGGATATGCGTCTTGATCTTGTGCGCTTCCTGATAGAATTCATCCTCATAGGAACCGACCGCCACGATCCAGTCCCACGGCTCAAAATAGTCGTAGCGGACAATCTTCATGCGCGCGGTTGAATCGCCGCTGTTTTTCCAGGGATACCTGATCCAGCCGCTTTTCGTGCGGCACATCTCCCTGATAAAACTGTTGCCGTTCAGATCCTGTGAATTTATGACGTTCTTTCCTTCGGAATCGGGATGGACCGTAAGGGTGCCGCTACTATCCATGCAGAAGATGTAGCCGCTGTCACCAACTTTTTTGCCTCGTATGCGCTCTTTCAGCCGGTTAAATGAGTGCTGTTCAAAAGGGGTGTCGATGAGAGGTGCTTTTTTAAGCTCGCTGCGATCTTTGTCTGCTGCAGTTGTTTGAGAGCTGTACTCCCGTGTCTGCTGATGATGGGAATCGAGCAGGTCGATAGTGAACGAGGAGAGATGCAGCAGATCGTCTTTGCTGGTGCTGGTGACACCCCGGTAGGCTTGCTCGTTGGCAATAAAGCCGATCACGGCTGCAACGATACATACGGGGATAATTACCAACGGCAGGACCAGTGTCAGCAGTTTACCACGCAGTTTCAGGCGCTTAAGAACGCTCTTCATGACATCACAACCGTGATGGAATTATCTTTAAACCGACCGGAACGCAGAAAGGCCGACATGATTGCCGGCCTTTCTGTATGTTCGATCTGCATCTTCACCAATCAGGCGAACGGATTGCGGACCGTAATCGTCTGATCGCGACGCGGGCCGACCGAAACCAGCACGATCTGACAGCCGGCCAGTTCTTCCAGTCGGTGCACATATTTTTGAGCATGTACCGGCAGTTCTTCAAAGCTGCGGGCAGTCGTAATATCCTGCTTCCAGCCCGGCAGCTCTTCATAGACCGGTTGGCATTTTTCGAACAGCTCCAACTGGGCCGGCAGCGTCTCCAGCGTTTTCCCGTCGCAGGTGTATCCGGTACAGACCTTGATGGTGTCGAACTCGGAGAGCACATCCAGTTTGGTCAGGGCGATGCCGGTCAAACCGTTGACCCGCACGGCGTAGCGAATCACCATTGCATCAAACCAGCCGCAACGGCGTGGGCGACCGGTCGTGGCGCCGAACTCGCCGCCGATCCGGCGCAGCTCTTCACCAACGGTATCCTGCAGTTCGGTCGGGAAGGGGCCGCTGCCGACACGGGTTACATAAGCCTTTGATATACCGATTATTTCGTGAATTTCACGCGGGCTGACGCCAGCACCGGTACAGGCACCGCCGGAACAGGTTGATGACGACGTGACGAACGGATAGGTACCATGATCAATATCGAGCAGTGTCCCTTGAGCCCCCTCGAAGAGCGCCTTTTTCCCGGCCTTGAGATCTTGATTGAGGATCAGTGAGGTATCAGCCACATAGCGCCTGAGCACATCGGCATAGCCCTGATACTCGGCATAGATAGCATCGTAACTGCAGGGTGGTTCTCCCAGGAAGTTTTCCAGCAGGAAGTTTTTCTCGACCAGAAATTCCTTGAGCTTACGGCCAAAGGTTTCAGCATCGATCAGATCCATCAGACGGATACCGCGGCGGCCGATCTTGTCTTCATAACAGGGACCGATACCGCGACCGGTCGTACCGATCTTCTTGTCGCCGCTTTTAACTTCGCGGGCGATATCGATCCGTTTATGGTACGGCATGATGATGTGCATCGACTCGGAGAGCAGCAGACAGGCATCGTCCTTGATGCGGCCGGACTTCTTCAGCTTGGTGATCTCCATGATGAAGACTTCCGGGTCGAGGACGACGCCATTACCGATGATGCAGCGCTTCCCTTCGTGCAGAATCCCGGACGGTATCAGGTGGAGCACGACCTTTTCGTCACCGACCACCAGGGTATGACCGGCATTGTTGCCCCCTTGGTAGCGCACGACATCATCGGCATGTTCGGTGTAAATATCGACTATTTTGCCTTTACCTTCATCGCCCCATTGAGCTCCCACTACCACCACGTTTGCCATAGTTATCGATCTCCCTGACTTTCTTCAATATAGTTCATAAGTCCTGCGCCAGCCTGTTCAATTAAAGCCTTTTCAACGGTAACTGTCCTTCCGTCACTGCTGCGAACGGCACGAAAGCATCCCCCCTCATCTCCGATTACCAGCATACAGCGGATATTCATGCGACGAGCGTAAGCCAGCGATTGTTCGAAGTCGCGCCGGATGATATCACGGGCGGTCGTATAACCGCCCAAGCGGAGCCGGTGGGCGATCTGCAGCACCTCACGCCGATCGGGCGAGGTATTAAACAGCAGAAAATCGCAGGTAGAGCTGGCCTCCAGTTCCGGTCGCCGCTCAAGCGTCTGCAGCAGGTTAAGGACATTGAAGGTAAAGCCGGTCGCCGGAGCATCGAAGCCATAGCGCGCCGTCAAACCATCATAGCGGCCACCGCTGCAGACCGGTTCTCCAAAACCGGTTACAAATCCTTCAAAGGTGACGCCGGTATGATAGTCGAGCCCGCGTGTTTCACCAAGATCGATGGTCAGATACTCGCTGACGCTATGGATTTCAAGGATCGACAGCACGGAGCGCACGTTTTCAAGTGCTGCCAGCGAACGTGGATTCGACGTTACCACAGCCGCTTCATCAAGAACGGAACATCCGCCAAACAGGCGCGGCAGTGCTGATATTTCGCGCATCGACTGCGGCGATACCGAGTTGGCCGCAAGAATGGCCGCAACGGCCGAGCTGTCTTTGCGCGACAGCGCTTCGCGCAACTGCTGAAGTGCGGCACCACCCAAACCAGAAGCCTGTATGACACCTTGGCAGAACTCAACCTGACCCAGATCAATTTTAAAATTTTCAAGACCGAGACCCTGCATGGCTTCGATAGCCATGGCAATCATCTCGGCATCAGCCTCGGGAGAATCCAGGCCGATTAATTCGACACCGGATTGAAAGGTTTCACGACTGCGCCCGGCCTGTATTTCGGTCTGGCGCAGTACGCGTCCGCTGTAGCTGATGCGGTGCGGCAACGGCCTGTCGGCCATGCGGGTGGCGACAATCCGCGCTATCTGCGGGGTAATATCCGGCGGAAAGGCCAGCAGACGTCCGGATTGGCGATCGTCAAAACGATAGGTCTTGCCCTTAAGCTCTTCTCCCATGCCGATTGCCAGTACATCTTCGTATTCAAGCTTGGGGGTGATGACGCGGCGGAAACCCCACAGTTCAAATACGCGGCGCAAGCGACTTTCGATATAGCTGATCTTGGAAGCTGCTTCAGGAAGAAAATCGCTGACTCCTCGCGGAAGCGCTCTATCTTTCGGTGCGTATGTCATTTGACCGTCTTGATTGCCAATGATGAAGCCCCGCGCGAACTGATACCGGCACGTTGTACGACCTGCAGAATCAACAGCTCTCCACGAGCTTCATCCAGGTAATAATCGGGCATATAGTTTTGGGTTTCACGGGTACGCCACTTTTCCTCCAGACTGGAACCATTCCAGTAGAGAGCGTAGACGGCCCCTTTCTTATACGAGCGGGCATTGCCCAGCACCCAGAAGCCGTCATTCTTACCGATCAGCACTTCACCTTTTGCAGTGACCTGAATACGCTGATTCATAAATATCCAACGGAAATTATCACCGGTCGTCCGGGAGTTTGCCAGATCTTCCTTCTGGAAGAACAACTCAGAACCGCCGAACTTATCATTACTGCGCCAGAGTTCTTTTAAATCGCGATCGTAGACAATAAGATAATTATCGTTGTTGATTGCCAGCGTAAACAGCTCCCCGGCAGCATCACGGAACTGATTGAAGGTGTAAATGGTGCCGAAGCGGGGCATTTTTACCGGATTTTTGAGTGTAACGACGTTGCCGCTACGGCTCGCCTCAAACACATCACCGTAAAAGTCGCTCTCACGCCCCATACTCTGGGCATACAGCTTTTTGGGGCCACCGGCCAGAGCAAAGACCCTGAAGAAGTAGGGGAGTTTTTCGGCGGTCACGACCAGCTTGTCCCCCTGCAGCTGCCAGACTTCCGACGCGACGTCATCGCCACGCATGATTGTTACGTACAGTTCTGAGCCCGTCGTTGATTCAAGGATGTCAAGTGAGATGATCTTTTCGCTGGAACGCAGTTCCCGCTCTGCAATCAACCGCATTTCGCCAGCCTGACGATAATAGGAGACCCGGCGGTCTTCTGCCAGAAACAGATCGCGGCTGCCATCGGCGCGTACGCTGCCGACAGCCATCAGATTGGCGGATCCGGTCAGGCGCTTGCTAAGCCAGCCGCTCGCACTCCCCTGCTCCATCTCGCGCGGCTTGATAAAATCGGCCGTTGTTGCGGGCTGCAGCTCACTGGGCCTTATGATGTCGCTTTTAGCTGCCGGAACGACCGGCAGGTTCGCCGATACCGTAGCTGCAGCTGGTGCGGCAGCAGAGGCGGCGAACTGTTTAAGTAGTTCTGATCTGATTTTATCAGCCAGTTTTCCAATGGCGGGTATCAATTCATCCTGATTTTCGCCCTGGACAAATGCACGTGCCAGCGATTTACCGCCAGCCGTCCTGGCCAGTGCGTCGACACTGAAAACTTTACCGATAGCAACATAGGTGCCGCTTATCAGGACATCCGCCTCGGCAGCCGTTGCAACTGAGCTGATTGTGTCACTGTTTATCCGGGATGCCAGCAGCAGCAGTATGGTTTGCTTCATCTCTTCCTTGTTAACAGCCCCGACAGCGTTAATCTCGGATACAAAGACCCGTAACGGGGCTGCAAAAGAGGGAGCGGCGCACAATGATACGAGCAGCACAGCGCAGATAATTACATATTTGTTCATGGTACCTCCGATGCCGACTGAAAAGCCGCCGGATTATCGCAAAACATACCGGGCATGTCAAAACAAAAGGGGCTTGTCAGCCCCGTTTGTTGAGACAGGTAGTTTTTCACGTTCTGCGTGTCCTAACGGGTGCTTTCGGTTGCAGGAACGATTTCGTTACTTGTCGGTGCTGCTGTCTCAAGCGGCGGGGTGACCGGTTGCACCGGCAGAGGCGGCATGATCACGGGAGGTGGCTGAACCGTCGGCGCCTGTACAGGTTCAACAAGCTTTACTATCGCTGCAGGTGCCGGTTGCAGCGTGGTAGTGGTAGCGGCCGGCGCTGCAGCTTTGCCTTCATGAGGCCCGTCATACGCGATCAGTGAAACCATCTCATTAAATTGCCGCGCATACGCCTCCGATTCCTGTGTTTCGCGCAGTAGCAAGTCCGTGCTCTTCTTTTCAAGTGCGCGACGAATACCGTCAAGGTTTTTGAACTTGACCTCGGTTTTTGACGAGAGATTGGCATCTGATTCACTGAAATCGGCATACTGAAGATTTGCCAGCGGATAATAGCTTAACAGCCGCCTGCGAAAATTCGGGTATTCCCAGAGGGTCGTACCATCAGCATCCAGTATCTGAGCGGTCATCGTCAGAAAGTTATAGTTGGCTTCCAGTTTAGTCAGCAGGGTGCTGGAAAACAGGGTCTCTTTTTTGATAAGGCCGCTGATTGTCACCAGCATGACGGCATCCAGATTGTTTTTCTGGATATAGCTGCGCAGCTCATCGTTCTTCCAAAAGTACTTATTGTAGAGAATCGTTGCATCTTCGCGTTTTTCACGACGAGAGAACAGAGATTTGAACAGCTGCTGCGGCTCACCTTCTGTCGTGGTTACCGTGTAAAAATTGCCGGTCGCTTTTAATTTTCGCCCCAGCAGCCCCTGATTATTCTGATTCAGTTCGGCGATCAGGCTAACGAGTTGCTCCTTTTGGGGATGCGTAATGTCAGAGTCGGCATCGATAAAAAAAGGTGCAACACCGAGTACCTTGATTTTGCTGGCGACCAGTTCCGTCGGGACGTTATAGTAATTTTGCGCACATCCGCCCGTCAGACCGGCCATCAGCAGCAAACCCATCATCATGATTTTCATTGTGCCTCCCCGTATCGGGTAAAAAGTGGTGTAAAACATTGCTATCTATATATCAGATGAGTGTTCTCATTTCTACTCAATTTGACGCTGATTTTGCGCCGCTCCGATCCGCCAGGCTCCCTATTTGATTGACAAGCCACAAATAAATTTCGTATTGTCTGCTCAATAAACCTGCTTATCACGAGTGGTGGAGGGAACGGCCCTGCGAAACCACAGCAACCGGCCAGTCATTCCAGTTTGTCTCTGGAATACGGTGTCAGGTGCTAATTCCTGCCGAAAGGCAAAGATGAGGGGGTGTGCTGATCAACAGATTATCAGCCCCTTTTCATATATATGGAGGGGCTTTTATGTTTGATGGGCGCGTCACGGAACAATTTAAGACCTTTGAATCCGGAATTCGCCTTGATAGCGGACGTATTCTGGCTCCGATAACGATAGCTTTTGAGACGTACGGAACTCTTAACCGGCAGGGCAGTAATGCAATCCTGGTCGAGCATGCCTGGACCGGTGATGCTCACCTGGCCGGCAAACGGAGCGATTCCGAAACTAAACCGGGCTGGTGGGATGCCATTGTCGGACCGGGAAGGCTGCTCGATACCGATCGCTACTTCATAATCTGCTCCAACGTCATCGGCTCCTGCTTCGGCTCTACCGGGCCGACCTCCATCAACCCCAAAACCGGAAAACGTTATAACCTCTCATTCCCGGTCGTCACGATTCGCGATATGGTCCGTGCCCAGACGCTCTTGATAGATTCCCTGGGCATAGACAAACTGGTCACCGTTATGGGGGGCAGCATGGGTGGCATGCAGGCTCTGGAATGGGCCACGCAGTACCCTGACCGGATCGCTTCCGCTATTATCCTGGCCGCCACGCCACGCCCTTCCCCGCAGGCTATCGCACTGAATGCAGTCGCCCGCTGGTCAATCTTCAATGATCCCACCTGGCGCAAAGGGGAATACAAAGCCAACCCCAAGGATGGCCTGGCCCTGGCTCGTGGCATCGGTCACATAACCTTCCTTTCCGACGAATCCATGAACTCAAAATTCGGACGCCGTTTTTCTGCCAAAGATGGCCAGTTCGATTTTTTCGGTCAGTTCGAGGTTGAACGCTATCTGAATTACAACGGCTACAGCTTTGTATCCCGTTTTGATGCCAATTCATTTCTCTATCTGGCAAAAACTCTCGATCTCTACGACGTCGCCTGGGGCTACGATTCGATGGCCGAAGCGTTTAGTGCGGTAGAGGCACCGCTCCAGTTTTACGCCTTCAGCTCGGACTGGCTCTACCCCCCCTACCAGACTGAATCGATGGTCACCTGCTTACAAGAGTTAGATAAGGATGTCGAATATCACCTGATCACCTCCTCCTATGGCCACGACGCCTTCCTGCTCGAACATGAAACCTTCACTCCGCTGATACGTGATTTTTTGTCACGTGTGCAGGCCGGAACAGCGGAGTAATATGAATGTATCTTCAACACAAGCGGTAGATTCTCGTCTGTTCCGGCGCTTGCGCCATGGTATCGGACGTGCGGTTGCCGACTTCAATCTGATCAAGAAGGGCGACCGCATCGCAGTTGCGGTCTCAGGCGGAAAAGACTCCTACACGCTGCTGATACTGCTCGAAGAGCTGCGTCGACGGGCGCCGGTGCCATTCGAGCTGGTGGCGGTCAATATCGACTCGGGTTATCCCGGCTATCAGACCAACATTATTGAAGGTTTCCTGCGTGACAGAGGTTTCGAGTACCGCATGGTACCGACCGAACACTACGCCATTATTCAGGAAAAGCGCCGCCCCGGATCATCGTACTGCGCGATCTGCTCACGCCTGAAACGGGGCGCACTCTATGAGGCCACGCGCGAACTGGGGTGTAACAAACTGGCGCTCGGCCACCATCAGGACGATTTCATTGAAACATTGCTGCTGAACCAGTTTTTTGTCGGTTCTCTCAAATCAATGGCCGCTTCGATGCTGGCAGACAACGGGGTCACAACCGTCATTAGACCGCTGGTATACCTGACCGAAGAGGATATCATCAGCTACTCCCGGCAGACACAGCTGCCGATTGTCTGCTGCTGCTGCCCTGTCTGCGGGACTGCCGACCAGCAGCGCAGAAGAATGAAGAGCCTTTTGAAAGAGTTGCAAAAGGATATCCCGCATATTAAAAACAGCCTGCTGAAAGCGCTTTCAAACGTTCATCCCCGCCATCTGCTTGATTCCGGGCTGTCCCGGAAATCGACTGCCGACACACAGAGCGTTCTTTCTGGAGCCCCGTCACCCGATGCTGATCTCCCGGTCTGCCAAGAGGTTGTTGAGGTTTGTCGTGAAGGGTGAATCTCCGGAAACTGTTTTGAAATGGCTGCAATCGAAACCAACCCTCGACGAGCTTGGCACTGAATTTCCGGAGCTACGGGAGAGTGTGCAGGGGGAGGTCGGGGGCATCGTCAGTAATGGCACTGCGGCACAACTACCTGATTTTTTGCGGAGAATGGCTCAGAAAGAACGTCAACTGGAGCACAAGCTTCGCGGCGGTCGTGGTGATAAAAAAACGGCCACTGCGCTGGTCCAGCAGGCAGTACGGACGCGCATGGCTCACCTGATTGTCAAGCGACACCTGGTTTCTGTGGCGACCGGTATTGAGACAGGGAAAGTACGCTTCAATCGTCTGAACGGTTATATCGCCCAAAAGCTGCTCTTTGCCGACGGCCTCGTACGCAAACCGGCATCACTGTTCTGGTTCAACCTCCTCTGGCCGCTGCTGCCCCAGAAAAAACTGCTCATGCCGCTGGTCCAGCCAGAGGGAATTTACTGTTTTTACTCCCGACAACTGATTGACAGACTGGTTGAACTGATTGCGTCTCGACCCTGTCTGGAGATCGCCGCCGGGGATGGGACATTGACGCGCTTTCTCGCTGACAGAGGTATCAGCATCACGGCTAGCGATGATTATAGCTGGCAGCATGAGGTCCATTATTCTGAAATTGTCGTCAAAAAAGATGCCGGAACAGCGCTACGTGAGTACGCCCCGGAAGTGGTGCTCTGCTCGTGGCCACCGGCCGGCAACCGTTTTGAACAGCAGGTGTTCAGGACAAAAAGTGTACAATTGTATATCGTTATCGGAAGTCGCCACAGGTTTGCAGCCGGGAATTGGGCTGAGTATCGTCTGCAGACGACATTCAGCCTGACAGAGGATCAGACACTGAGCCGTCTTGTGCTGCCGCCTGAACTGGATGCTGCCGTGTATGTTTTTCGCAGGGAAGTGCTACAGTAGCAGAAGTGTATTACGGCTCGCCGCGTTCGCCTTCACTGGTGAGCATGACGACATCGACGCGGCGGTTTTTTGCTCGTCCTTCAGGGGTGCCATTGTCAGCAACCGGGCGGAATTCGGCATAACCGGTAGCCGATATCTTGTCCGGATCAACTTCAAAATGGTTGATCAGATATTTGAGTGCATTGGTCGCGCGTGCTGTCGACAGCTCCCAATTAGATGGGAACTGAGTCGAATTGATCGGGATGTTGTCGGTGTGCCCTTCGATTCGCAGCGGGTTATTATACTGGGTCATGACCTCGGATATCGTGTTAATCAACTCAAAGGCGTCCTGTCGAACGCTTGCTTCTCCTGAATTGAAAAACCCGGCTTCCTTCAGGCTGACCACCAAGCCGCGCCGGGTGATGGTCAGTGCAACCTTGCTCTCGGCACCCTGTTTTACCAGATACGCTTCAATCGATGATTTAATCTGGCGAAAGTCCTTTTCCTCTGCCCGTACTCTGGCCATTCCCATTCCGCCCCGTTGACGGCCAAAGGGAACTATGGCCGCTTCCGGTTTTATCGCTGGCATGACGGTAATCGCCTTGGACGGTATCACGTTTATCTTGGCTGCCGGTGAGCCGACATTTGCCATGCCGAAAGAGGCCTGCATCGACTGCACAACCTCCTCTACTTTCTTTTTATCGCTTTGCCCCATCGCGTACAAAACAACGAAAACAGCAAAAAGCAGCGTAATAAAGTCCGCGTAGGAGACGAGCCAGCGCTCGTGGTTTGCCTCTTTTTCAGGTACTTTTTTCAGTGCCATAACAGTTTAATGACCACCAAGGAAGGCCTTCAGTTTTTGCTCAATAAAGTGAGGGTTTTCGCCATTTTGAATCGCAATCAGCCCTTCCAGAATCATGACACGTCGCAATATTTCCGCCTTCATACGAATCTTCAGTTTGGTTGCAATCGGCAGACAGATGATATTCGCGACCATAAGTCCGTAGATTGTTGCAACAAAGGCGACGGCAATACCACCTCCAAGCTTTGAGGTGTCGGAAAGATTACCCATAACGTGAATCAGACCGAGCACGGCGCCGATAATACCGATTGTCGGTGCAAAGCCGCCCGCAGCTTCATAAAATTCGACTGAATGCTTGAAATGATCTTCATAGGCCATGATTTCGGCTTCCAGTGTTTCACGCAGCTTTTGAGGATCAATACCGTCAACAACGAGTGAGATCCCCTTCTTGATAAAACCGTCCTTGGCTTTCTGCGCCTCCTGTTCCAGCGAAATCAGTCCGTTACGGCGGGCTTTGGTGGCATAGTCTATGATATCTTTGACCACCGCTTCGTGGTCAACTTTTGGCGGCAGGAAGGCAACGACAACATTTTTAAGCGCACCGATAATGGCCTCTAGCGGAAAGCAGACAAACGTCGCACCAAATGTACCACCCAAAACGATCATGGCAGCGGTTGGCTGTATCAACGCTTTTACATGGACACCTTCTATGACTGCACCGCCGACAATCGACCCGAAGGCCATCGTCAATCCAATAATGGTAGCTAAATCCATACGCTAATAGTCCCGACTGTGGAATGGAGTATGTGCATGTTCTACCGGAGGAGCAGGAAATCCACTGCCGTTTGCTCCACATGAATATTTAAACTGGCTGATCCGTGCCCGCCCCAGATACTTCTTCGGAAGGGAACAGGCCGCACGACGCGAGATTTTTGCACGAAAAGCAATAACTTTGCTGATTATTGAAGCGGCAGTATCGGTCACCAGATACCGGTTGCCGTTGAAAAGGGTAATGACCGTGTCGGGAGTCTCCTCGACACTGATTATATGATCAGGGTTCAGGTACATGACCTGCTTGTCCATACGCGTTAATGCTATCATATTAATCCCGAACGACCTGATGGAGAATTGTATCCTATAAATAGCAAATACAGCCTAACGTCAAGAGCTATTTGCCGTTTTTACGTACTAGCAGCCGGAAGATCTACAAACTTGCATCAATCGCATCAAAGTCAATATAGCGCTCTGTAATCGAGTTTATCAGCTCGATTTTTTCGGTATCTTCCGGTCCGATCTTCGAAACGTGTTCACGCAGTTGATAAAAAATTTCGGAAGACGTCTCTTCGATGCGGATATACGGGATATTGCTGTCATCAATGATGCGCTGCGTTATGTCAGCCACCGGAACGTGCCCGGCGATTATCAAACCGGCCAGTAGTTTTCTGAATTCCGGCATATGGTGAAGTGAAGAGGCCGTAACCAGCAATTCGTCCCGGGAGCTGGTTACGATCAGCAAAGTGGAATCTTCGAGATGGTCAATTACTCTTTGAGACGAGGCGGCCCCCAGTTGAATGGTATGGCAGATACGATTCTGGTCCCCCTCTTCACCTTTGAGCGGCAATCCGATCAGTTTCGAGACATGCAACAGCGTCGGATCTGCCAGTACCGGTAGATAGTCAAAAGCTCCCAAGACCTGCATGCCACTGTCGGCAAAAGCTTTTTGGAGGTAACCGAGGGATTTGTCCCGTTTTTCCTTATCCAGTTTGTTGGCAATCACAAAACGGACATCTGCCTGTTCGCGCTGGTACAGAGCAATATTCAACTCGACGGCGTCAATAACATTTCCGATTCCGCCACCGGTTACCAGCAGGACTGGTGCTCCCAAAAGCGACGCAATCCGGGCATTATTCATTCCGACCACAGAGCCGACACCACCGTGACCAGCCCCTTCAATAATCAGAAAATCATATTTTTTTTCCAACTCCGCGCAGGCAGACATGATTGACTCCCGTGGCATGGAAGAAGAAATCTCGCCATCAAGGAAGCGGCGCGTCGTACCGGGGGTAAGCGTCATCGGAGACATCAACGCCACATCCTGCTCCATGCCGAAAACGGAAGCAAACATGGCCGCATCTTTATCCACATAAAGGCCGTTAAATTCTATCCATTTGGGACCGATCGGTTTCATGAAGCCGACCCGCTCGTATTTTTTTTTGGCCAGATGCATCAGTGACAGACTGATGGTCGTCTTGCCGCAATGCTGCCCCGTCGCACCGATGAAGACTTTTTTACACATGGCCATCCTCCTCTAAAACTGTTTGGGTCGCGCCGATTTCTGACAAATAGGCATCGAGATGCTCACGTCCGGAGAAAAAACGGAGAAAGTGAACCCCCATACCGCTTTTTTTTACCAGATGGAACAGGTTCTGGGGCACTTTTTTAGCCCACATAACGCGTGCCTCCAGCTCTACCTTACAATCGTCGGCCAACATGAATTCAATACGTATCTTTGTGTTAGGAGCAATGATGTTCGCGGACTTGATAAACATGCCGGTTGCAGAAATATCTTCCGTAAAGGCCATTCTGATGGCCTCATCAATACCAAAGCGGATTGAGATCCGTTTTTTCTGCCGCCTGATGTCCCGTTTATCAGCCATTACCGCCTCCGCACCCCACCTGCAGTTTGTCCACAGGATGGCGTACAATGCCAGAAAAACGCGTCAATATCAACATGCACAAATCTTGAAATAAAAATAATTCCACGAGAAGGTGGCAGACGTGAGAGAACCGAAAATTGGATTAACAGTGGGGCACCAATCATCTAAGATTGGCTCGATGCTGGGAGAGTTTCGACTGAGAGTGGCCTGGACCACGACCCTTCGTACCTGATCCGGGTAATGCCGGAGGTTTGTTTTTGCTATCAGCAACCATAAATCGAAAGGGCCAGATTAGTAATCTGGCCCTTTTTTATTAATCGTTTACAGAAATTTCTCTGAATCAAGATCCCGCTCTCTTTCGCATATCGATGGAGCGAATCGAGAAGGAAGGCTACAAACTGAACATCTCGCGCTACATCAGCACCGCTCAGACGGAGGAAGAAATCGATTTGCAGGCGGTCAATGAGAAGTTGCTTTCATTGACGCAGAGCATCGAGACGGCCAAGGAAAAGCACAATGCCTTTCTCAAGGAGCTTGGATTGTCCGTTTTGCCGTAATGAACTGCACGTTTCTGAGTTTCCGGTGACATCATACGTATTCAAAAAGCGTCCACTCAGCCGCCTTGCTTTTTTCATACTACCGAAGGGGCGGATGTACCGTCCGTAACGGTGAAGCAAGTGGAGTAATGGCAGGAATCGGAGGTGGGCGTTGTAACTAGCCGCCCAGATAGGCGTGCAGCACCCGTTCATCGGTGAGCAGTTCGCGGGAAAGACCGGAGAAGGTGATTTGTCCGGCTTCAAGGACATAGGTGCGCTGTGCATGCTGCATCGCCAGCTTGGCATTCTGCTCAACCAAAAGAATGGTCGTTCCTTCGCTGTTAAGCTCACGGATAATCGAAAAAATCTCCAGCACGATCAGCGGCGCCAGCCCCAGACTCGGTTCGTCAAGCAGCAAAAGGCGTGGACGACTCATCAGGGCGCGGGCAATCGCCAGCATCTGCTGTTCACCCCCCGATAGTGTCCCGGCTGACTGCTGTTTACGCTCCCCCAGACGCGGAAAGAGCCGGTACATGCGCTCGATATCATCTTTGATAGCGGCACGGTCGTGGCGCACGTAGGCACCCAGTTCCAGATTGTCCTGCACACTCTGCTTCGTCAGCACCTGCCGTCCCTCCGGGCTCTGGGCTATACCGGCGCGGACGACAGCGTGCGATGCAGAGTCGCTGATATCCCGGCCATCAAAACGGATCCGCCCGGCCTGTAGTTTCAACAGCCGCGAAATTGCCCGAAGAGTGCTGCTCTTGCCGGCGCCATTGGCCCCGATCAAGGTGACAATTTCCCCCTCATGCACTTCAAGATTGAGATTGCGAACCGCCTGGATGGCTCCGTAGGCGACCGAAACATTTTCAAGCTCCAGCAGCGCCATGCTATTCAGCCCCCAGGTAGGCTTCGATAACAGCCTGATCCTGCTGCACGGCTGCAGGATCGCCCAGGGCGATCATACTGCCGAAATGCAGTACCAGAATTCTGTCGCACAGCCCCATGACGAGCGGGACGTGATGCTCGATCAGCAGCATCGTTACATGAAACAGCTCGCGTACTTCACGGATAAAGCCGGTCAGGCTCTGCTTTTCGGCAGCATTCATGCCGGCGGCCGGTTCGTCAAGCAGCAGCACTTTCGGCTGCAGCGCCAGCGCACGGCCGATCTCCAGACGACGCTGATCACCGTATGCCAGATTGCCGGCCAGCTCCGCAGCACGTCCCGACAGCCCGATCAGCTTCAAAATTTCCCACGCCTTCTCTTCCACTTCCCGCTCTTCACGACGGCTGGCTGGCAGCCCCAGGATCCCACTGAAAAGTCCCGTTCGTGTGCAGGCGTGCTGCGAAATTCTCACATTTTCAAGAACGCTCAACCCCTTGAACAAACGGATGTTCTGAAAGGTTCTGGCAATGCCCTGACCGGCGATACGATGCGGCGGCAGGCCGGTAATCGCGCGCCCCTGATAGCTGAAACTACCGCTGCTGACCGGCGTCAGACCGGTAATCAGATTGAAAAGCGTGGTCTTGCCGGCACCGTTAGGGCCAATCAGTCCGAAAATCTCCCCTTCGTTAACGCTGAACGAAACGGAATCAACGGCCTGCAACCCGCCAAAATTACGGCAGAGACCATCCGCCTGTATGATGACGCTCACCGTTCACCTCCCATCGGCGAGGTATTCTTGACGACACAGCGCTTGAGGCGTCCCAGAGCACCGACAATCCCCTGCGGGAGATAGATACTGGCAACGACCAGCACCATGCCGTTGATGATCAGACGGGCATCCTTGAGCGGCCTGAGCAGCTCCGGAAGCGAGGCCAGAAGCACAGCACCCAGCAGCGGCCCCCACATTGAGCGACTGCCGCCGATCAGAACATAGGCCAGGTAGGATATCGATGCGTCAAAGGTTCCCTGGCGGGCGTTCCAGGTATTCAGAAAAGGGGCACTCATGGCCCCGACGATCCCGGCCAACACCGCGCCGATCACAAACGCCAGCACCTTGTAGTAGGTCGTATGGATCCCCATGGCCCCGGCTGCCAGTTCATCCTCACGAATGGCTTTCAAGGCTCTGCCGGTGCGGGAATTTTCAAGCCGGTAGACAAACAGAAGCGTCAACAGCAGCAGCGGTCCGAAGATCAGGCCATACGACCAGCGCTCTGCAAACAGCTGCGGGATATCGAAGATGCCGATCGCTCCACCGGTAATCTCAAGATTCAGACAGATAACCCGCAGGATCTCCACAAAGGCGATCGTGGCCAGCGCCAGATAGATACCGCGCAGACGCAGCGCCGAAATGCCGATCACAAGGGCCAGGACGCCACTGATCAGGCCGGCCGCCAGCCACTCCAACGGATAGATGCCGGTGCCGAGCTTTTCACGCAGCGGAGTACATTCTGGAGCCGTAGACATAATGGCGGCAATGTAGCCCCCCAACGCATAAAAGCCGGGACTGGCCAGACTCAGCTGTCCCGCCATCAGCGGGAAATAGAGACTAAAGGCCAGGAGCGACTGCTGCAGCAGCGTGACCAGCAGAAAACCATAATTTTGAAGGAACCCTTCCATGGCCTACACCTTCTCGATGGTCGCACGGCCAAGCAGACCACGCGGACAGATCAGCAGCATGGTAAACAGATAGGCAAAGGCGACCGCTTCCTTGTAGGCGCTGTAGTCCGACGGGACAAACGCCTCAGCCAGACCGATTACCATGCCACCCAGCACTGCCCCCGGAATACTGCCCAAACCGCCCAGCACGATAACCGCCAGCCCCTTCAGTCCGTAGGAGACGCCGAAGTATGGCCCTGCAATTCCGAAGCTGGTGCCGACCAGCCCACCAGCCATACCGCCGAGAAAACCGGAAAGAAAAAAGGTATAGAGAATGAAGCGATCGACATTGATCCCGAGCAGACTCGCGGTAGAAGAGTTTTCGGCGACCGCACGCAGCGCCTTGCCGACCCGCGTGCAGCTGATCAGATACCTCAGCAGCACGAGAACCGTCATATTGACAGCAAAGATGATCAGCTGCACCGTGCGCAGCACGATCGTTGTATCGCCACGTTGAAACGTAAATGCCGGCCGGATATCTCCGTATACTTCTGACGGAAAGGAATATATTTCGGATCCGACCAGGTATTGGATGACATTGATCGTCACCAGCGCCACACCGAGACTGCTGACCAGCGCCAGCAGCGGGTCGGCGCCCCGCAAACGCAGGGGGCGAAACGCGCAACGTTCGATCAGCACGCCGAATACCCCCGAAAGTAGTGAACCCAGCAGCAGTGAGAGGGGAAAAGAGAGTCGAAACGGAACCTGCATGTCTGCCAGCAGGCCGCCGATACCGAAGTGGCCGACCGCCAGACTGTAGGTCAGGTAGGCGCCCAGCGTAAAAACGGCGCCGTGAGCAAAATTGATGATGCCAAGAATTGAAAAGACCAGCGTGTAGCCGAGGGCGAAGATGGCGTACACGCTGCCGATACTGATGCCGTTGAGGATATTCTGGAGGTATTCACCTGTGTACATTAACGAGCTATTTTACGACGGAAACGATTGCAAATACTCCAACCTTACCGCTGATATCCATTTTAATCTTGGATACATAGAACGAGTGTTGATTGATATCGCCTTCCGCATCAAGCGAGATCTCCCCCAGCGGCGTCATATACGATCCCTTGCGCAGAGCCTTGTTGAGTTCAACCCGGACAGTTGCCAGATCCAGCTGCGTGATCTTTTTCTTGGTGGCGATCTCCACCTTGCGCAGTCCCTCGACAATAAGCTGAATTGCAGTGAACGACTGTGCGGCAAACTGGGGTGGATCTTTTATGAATGTGCGCCGGTATTCATCAACAAAGGCTTTGTTAAGCGGGTTCTGCGCCAAAGGGCTGTAGGCCTGGGCGACCAGGATACCTTCACAGTTCTTGCCGCAGACCGGGAAGACATTGGTGGTATTAAAACCGTTACCACCGATAATAGTCCCTTTGTAGCCAAGCTGGCGCAGCTGTTTGACCAGGTTACCGCCATCAGCCGCCAAACCGGAAATGATCACCAGATCGGCCTTGGCTCGCAGGACAGCCGTGGCCTGCGTGGTAAAATCGGTATCCGTAGTCATGAATTTCTGCAGCGTGGCAATCTCAAGCTTCTGACGCTTGACCGCCTGCTGAAAAATAGTCGTTTCAGATGAGCAGAAGGCGTCATTTTGGGCATACAGAATCGCTACGCGCTTGATGGCCGGGTTCAGTTTAAGCGCCTGCGTGACTGCAAAGGGGGCAACCTTGGCAACCGGCGCTGAAACGCGCCCGACAAACTCGCCGATCTGCGGGATTCCCTTGGCTGTATTGGAAGGGGCGATTACCGGCACCTTCAGCCGGTTGGCGACCGGATCGGCAGCAAACGCCTGTTGCGAGAGCGTCGGACCGACAATACCAACTACCTTTTCCTTGCTTACCAGATTCTGAAAAGCGTTGATAGCTCCGGCTTCGTCGCCCCCGGTATCCTGGCTGATCAGCTTAATCGGCGTTCCATTGATACCGCTTATATTGAAATACTTCTCCGCAACTTTGGCGCCGTTCATCTGCTCCTGACCGAACAGTGCCACATTGCTGGTTTGAGCGACAGCGATGCCGATCGGAATCGGTTTGGAAACATTTTCGGCGCCGGCAGCACCGGCGAAGAGCGTCACTACCAGCGTGACAACGGCTGCAAACTTCATTCTTAACCTCCAGAACATAAAATTGCTATGTGGTATAGCGTCTTACAAAACGGATGTCAACGGAAGTATCCATTTTCATGCACCTCCGGAGCGCCGTCTGCGGCGGTCTTTCTGCTTGCGCAACTTTTCTATGCGTTTCATCTCCGAAGTGATCACACCGGAGGCAGCCTCGATCCGCTCCAACAGTTCGCGACGGGCCAGAAAACGGTTTACTGACTGACTTCTCTCACGCATGCATATCACGGTAATGCCGCTCGGGAGATGTTTCAGCTGGACACAGCTGGAAGTTTTATTGACATGCTGGCCACCGTTACCGGATGACCTGACGAAGCTCTCGGCAAGGTCCGCCTCCCGTACCCCTAATTCGGCCATCTTCAGCTGTAACCAGCGGTTTTTTTCATCGCTCACGGCAAATTCAGGCATACAGAACGGCTCCTCATCTGCAGATGTATATCACATCAGATCTGTTTTCACGGCATTTTTTGCGTTTCGGGAGGGAGGTTGCCTGATATGCTCCGGTATGGTATAAGCTGCAGGGCGTCACACCATCGCACTTTCGTACAAGGGACACCGTGAAGGCACATCTGCTACAGCGCTGTTGGGTAACATTTTCCATATATGTAGTCGGATTTTATGCGTCACTTCTGAACAGATTTGTTATCAGAGGCAGCGAAAACATACCGGCCTGCGGACCTGTGCTGATCGCTTCCAACCATATCTCGGCCTACGACACTATTTTTCTGCCATGGGCCGTCATCAGCCATAATCATCTGCAGATGCTCTGGGCACCGGCCAAAGAAGAGCTGTTTACCAGAACATTCCAGCGGCTGGTCTACACATCCTGGGGAGCCTTTCCGGTTAAACGCAAACGTGACGTCAGGGCGGTACACACGTTGAACGACCTACTGCGCGACCAGAAGGTAATGCTCTTTCCGGAAGGGACACGACATAAGGATGGTCGATTGGGCAGCGGCAATCGCGGCGTCGGTAAAATAATCTACGACACCCGACCGGTTGTCATACCGACCGCCTTAATCGGGTTGAATGAATGGAAATTCCCGGGAGTGGGACTACAGGGGCGCGTCGTTTTCGGCACTCCGCTCAATTTCAATGATCTGTATCAACTGGAAGACTGCAAAGAAACGCACCTGCTGATCGTCGAGCGTGTCATGCAGGCCATTGCCGACATATTACAAGCAGAAGGGGCCTATTGTGGCGAAGCATGAAGAACAGCAGGTTGAAATATTCTGTGATGGCGCCTGTAGCGGCAATCCGGGACCGGGGGGTTACGGTGCGATTCTGCGCTGCAGCGGCCGTCAGAAAGAGTTGAGCGGCGGGGCACGTGAAACAACCAATAACCGTATGGAGATGACCGCTGCTATTGAAGCGCTGCGATCATTGACCCGCCCCTGTCGCGTTACGATCACAACCGACTCGCAGTATCTGGTGAAAGGTATGACGGAATGGATTGCAGGGTGGCAGCGCAAAGGGTGGATTAACAGCAAAAAGGAGCCGGTCGTCAACCGCGATCTCTGGGAACAACTGCTTGCCCTGACCGGCCAGCACAGTGTGCAGTGGAAATGGGTGCGGGGTCATGCCGGACATGCCGAAAATGAACGCTGTGATCAGCTGGCCCGTGAGGGGATCCCTACCTAACGTGCCGGTTTATCTTGAAACGGCGACCGGAGCCACGAAATTAAAGGCGTAATTGGGGTGTGTAACGGCGTGGGTATTGGGAAAATTGACGAACAGCCAACCAGCGTAAACCAGCAGACCGGTATCGGAATCAGTAATGCGGACCTTGACGCCCGGGTTGCCGGGCTTGTTGGAAGAGGACGTTATCGTGGATCCCTCTATGACAAATGAAGGCAAAAAGGCATCGACGGAGAGAGAAAGTTTTGCACCGGGAACGCGGGTAACTTTGCCGATCGGAAAGCTGTACACGTTTTCAGTGGCATGAACCTTATCGATGACCGATATTCTGACCGCCCGCCATTCGCGTGCCACCTCGGCAGGTATGATAACCTGCTTTTCTTTGACGGTACCGTGGGACACCGTCGGCTTGAGAACCGGCGGAGGCTCGTGTGAGCTTTTCTGACATGCAACCATCAGGAAACAGGTGCCAAGAACAAGAAATTTTTGTGGCACTTTTTGAGGGATCAATAGTATGCACCGGTAAAAAGTGGCGGAGAGAGAGGGATTCGAACCCTCGATACCGGTTTCCCAGTATACTCGCTTAGCAGGCGAGCGCCTTCGACCTACTCGGCCATCTCTCCGTTCGGTATATCATAATTTTACGCTACTACAGGCGGGATTGGTTAACTAGCATGTGCAGGAAGAATAATCAAGTGCAAAATTGATCACTTCCCCTTTTTCAGATCAATCAGAATCAGCTTAGCCACTGATTTGAGCGTCTCAAAGACCCCTTCACCGCTGGTCGCACAGGCCTCGAATTCAGGAACATTGGTCGGGTTAAGTTCCTGACGCAATTCATCCACCGACATTACTCCCGGCAGGTCCCGTTTGTTGTACTGAATGATATAGGGCAGCTTATCCAGGTCATAGCCCTGCTCTTTCAGGTTGATACGCAAATTCTCCAGCGACTCGATATTGGCGTCGATGCGCTCTTCCTGTGAATCCGCGACGAATACAACCCCGTCAACCCCTTTTAAAATGAGCTTACGTGAGGCGTCATAAAAGACCTGCCCCGGCACGGTATAGAGATGAAAACGGGTTTTAAAACCACGGATCTCTCCCAGCGAGAGCGGTAAGAAATCAAAGAAAAGGGTTCGCTCCGTTTCCGTCGCCAGACTGATCATTTTGCCCCTGGCTTCCGGAGCGGTTTTCTGGTAGACGAACTGGAGATTGGTTGTTTTTCCGCACAACCCGGGCCCGTAGTACACGATTTTGCAATTTATTTCGCGGGAAGCATAATTGATGAATGACATCTTCGGCTTACTCCGTAATCGCTTAACTGAACAGGTTATCTATATCGTCATCGGTTATCTCGGCAAAAGGGAAATCGGACGTGCCGCGCTTTTCCCGCTCTTCAGCTTTTTTCATCAACCCTGAAAAAATAGCCGACAGCTCATCAGATGACTTTTTAACCCGCAGGCGGACCAGCCCCAGCGATGACCGGTTGTCAAACAGCACCACCAGGATCACTCTGCCGCCAACTATGGAGATATGCAGATTGTCTTTTTCCCCCTCATGAAAGAGGATTGAAAACTCTTTTTCACCGATCAGCTTGGCGAGGCCACCGGTTGCAGCGATATTACCGGCCGTCAGGGAAGCCAGAGACGTCGTATCGAAACGTTCGGTTTCACCAACGCCCGAGATAAGCTGGCCGTTCTTGTCAACCAGGAAAATCACCTTGGCATTGGCTTCCTTCAGCAGCCGACCGATAACCTCATTAATCTCCTGGAACTCTTCATCATACATGACCATCTGTGGATTGGACATGTGATATCTCCTTGCCGGTCGGCTGTATGGAACCACCGCCCATACATGATCAGATTAAAACAGCAGTATCTTATAGCAAAACGACCCGTCGGTTTCAAGTGTATTCGATGGCAGGCCGCGCTATCAGCCGTTTGCTTTACGCAAGCGGCTGTGATACCGTAACGCCCGCAGCTCACACTCAAAAAAAGGCTTTTGATATGGAATTGAGTTTTTCGGAAAGTAACCGACAGATCGACCAGCTCATCGACAGACTCATGGCCGAAACGGGCGGGATACATCATCCGGCGGTCATCAAAGAGATGATTATTTCATCTCTGAAAATCGGACAGAACGTCGACTATCTGGCCGACCTGAAGCTGATCAACCGCACGCTGCGCGAAATGCGCTACACTGCGAGAGTCTTTGGCCCCTACCGTAACCGGAAAAAAGTTACCATATTCGGCTCCGCCCGCACGGAACAGCAGAATGAAAGTTATCAGACCTGTGTAAGACTCAGTCGCAGCCTGGCCGAACACGGCTATATGGTTATCACCGGCGGTGGCCCCGGTATCATGCAGGCCGGCAATGAGGGTGCAGGCAGCGAAAATTCATTTGCCGTCAATATCCGGCTCCCCTTCGAACAGAAGCCCAATCCGGTCATGTACCGCAACCCGCGCCTGGTGACGTACAAGTATTTTTTCAACCGCAAGGTCGCTTTTGTCAAAGAGGCTGATGCCGTTGTGGTCTTTCCGGGAGGATTCGGTACGCTGGACGAGGCCATGGAGGTTTTTACTCTCGTTCAGACCGGCAAAACTTCGCCCAAGCCGCTGATCCTGATGGATGACCGGAATGGCTATTGGAAAAAGTTTCTCTCCTTTATCAAGGAGAGTCTGCTCGTCAATAGTTTTATCTCCGGTGAAGACTTTTCGCTCTTCACGATCACCACCTGCGAACAGGAAGCCCTCGACATAATCAGTACGTTTTATCGCACGTATCACTCGCTGCGCTTCATCGAAAACCGGCTGGTAATTCGCCTCAACAAAGTACTTTCCGCCGAACAGATTGCAACTCTCAGCGAGGAATTCCCTGAGCTTATCAAATCGGGTGACCTGATTCGCTGTTGCAGTGCGTTCCCTGAAGAGGTTGACGAACCGGACCTGGCCGCGCTACCGCGAATTTCCATGCTTTTTGATCACCACCATTACGGACTGCTGATTTCCTTCATCCACAGAATTAACACCTTCTGACAGAGGCCTTCTTTTTTTCCCCTCTCGACCATCCTGTGAGCGGATATACCTGCTGCACGCGTCGTGGCCGTTGATTGACAACAGCTGTCGCTTGACGGTATAGTGCACACATTTTTCAGTACCCGGAGTACCATGCAGGATCTCAAACACCTTTCTCGTAAAAAACCTTTTACCGGCTTCACCCCCTCAGGTATCGGATTCAGCAATCGGCGCATCAAGTCGACACGCGTTTCGGGTCGTCTGCGTCTGCTCCCTTCCGGGAAACGTCTCTATAACCTGAAACTGACACTGCTCGGCCTGGCTGTTATTCTGGGCATATTTCCCCTCTACAGGCCTGTTGTCAGCTATGTCACCGGTGTCTATACCAGCCTTCGTTCCGGAAGCGACAGCCAGCGAACACAGCAGCCTAAGCAGCCTGACCCTCCCAAGCCACCTGCCGCACTCAGCAGCTTTACAATAGCTGGCAGCTTGCTTGAAACCGCTGAAATGCAGGGGGACAGCCTGATGGCGCGTACCTCTGATGGTCGACAGCTGACGTACACCATCATGGGGGGGCTTCAGAAGCGGGTTCATGACTATCTGGAGCGGAACAAGGTGCCGTATGGGGTGTTCGTCGCCATCGAGCCCGCTACGGGACGTATCCTGGGGATGACCTCCTACTCGGCACGGGATAACGAATGGTCGCGTACCTCAATGTACGGTTTATATCCGATGGCCTCCCTGTTCAAAATCATCACAGCCTCAGCCGCCTTGGAGAGCCGCAAAATCACTCCGGAATCCGTGGTAGAGTTTCGCGGCAACTCCTATTCGGAAAACCCGCGCTACTGGGAAATCAGCCCGCGCGGCAAAAATAATCGCCTGGATGTCACCTACGCTCTGGGCAAATCGATCAATCCGGTCTACGGCCGCATGGCTTCCGAAATTGCCGGAAAAAAATCGGTCATGGAATCCGTTTCCCGCTTCGGCTTCAATCAGGAACTTCTGCCCGGCGTACCGGTCAAGGCCAGCCAGGCGGCTGAACCGACCAGCGATCATGGCCTGATGCTGATGGGAGCCGGATTGAATCATGATGTTAAAATATCACCACTGCACGCCGCTGTTATCATGTCGGCGATTGCCAACGGTGGTAAAATGATGGCTCCCGGCTTGACCAGCAGCATCGCAGATGACAAGGGTGTTCAGGGAGACCTGTTTACTCCGCGCGAACTGCGTCGACTGGTGACACCTGAAACAGCGGCCTCCCTGACCCGCATGCTTTCAAGCACGGTTTTAACCGGGACATCGCGCAAAGCATTTCATGATCGTCGCGGACGGCCGCTGATCAACGTCCCGATTGCCGCCAAAACCGGCTCGATCAACGGTACTGATCCTAAAGGCCATTACTCCTGGTTTGCAGCCTTCGCGCCGATCAACAGTCCGCGTATCGCGCTGGTAGCTCTGGTGATCAATCCGGACAAATGGCGCGTCAAGGCTTCACAGGTGGGAGAACAGGCTCTGGAGGAGTTTTTTAAACACTAATTCGGGGTTTCGGGAGGCTTGTAGCTCTTCAAGCGTAATTCGCCATCCAGCATTTCGCCGTAGGTGAGCTGCCCCATCCAGTCGCCCAACGAGAGCACCGTAAAACCGGCATGGTTGACGTTTTCTTGAAAAGCGATATGGAAGTGACCGGTTACCAGTCCGTCGCACCCCCGGCACTGCTCTGAAGCGGAAAAATCGAGGATAATCTGCCGGTAATCCCAGCGGGCCGTTTTTTGCTGATAGCTGGCCTGGCTGTGTCGCTGCAGCCTGGTTTTTATCCTGAGTGCCCACGATGTCGGCAGATGCCGGACAGCAGCAGCAACCAGACCGGTGCGCAGCAGATAACGGAGCAGATGATAGGCGTGGTCATGCTGGTTGATCTGGTCACCGTGGCAGAGAAACAGTCGTTTTCCCTGCACCGTAACGATGGCGGGGTCGCTATGAATCTCGGCCTGGAGCCGCTCGGAAAAGAGCGGGCCGAGATGGAAATCGTGATTACCTTCAAAGTAGATCAGTCGGCATCCATGGCTAACCAGCCGCTCCAGGGCATCCAGAACGGGATCAAACTGTCGGAACGGATGAGACGGGAAGCCGAGCCAGAAATCAAACAGATCCCCCATTATGTAGAGGGCATCGACCTTTCCCTCAAGTTCATGGAGAAAGTTGAGTACATGCCGGTAATTGTCATCGTTGGGCGATGCCAGGTGGGCATCAGCTAAAAAAATGGCTCGCATGGCGCAAATTGTGCAGTCAGTGATATGTAAAAGTCAACAAGAAGAATGCCGATTATCAATCAGGAGCGAGTTATGACATCGATACACCGTGTAGAAATATCGTGGGAAGACCTTTTGGCTGCCTTTACCAATGGCGAAGCGCACCTAGCCTACTTTCTCGACCGCTTTACGGGAGAGATATTTTTTATTCCTGCCGCAGATGAGGAAAACGAAGTCCGACAGCAGCTTGATCTGCACCAGGATCGTTTTCTGGAAATACCACCCTTTGACTACCGCATTGAACGGCATATTCTGGCAGGCTTCGTGGCCTCGGTCGCAGATGCCGAATTAAAGGGCCTTCTCACCGCATCAATGGCCGGCAGAAAACCGTTCGGCAAGATAGAGGATATCCTCTCCTTCTATCCGCGCGAAGAAGAACGTCTGATGTTATTCAAGGACAATTTCCTGTCAAGCAGACTGAAAAGCTGGATGGAAGATAATAACCTTTTCACGGCCGATACCTTCCTGCATGACCCGACACACCCCTAGGAGTAGAGATGCATCAAACGCACCATGCACCTCGCACGGACTACGCCAGATTTATCACCACGATTCTGCTGTTCTGCCTGCTGGCCGTAGCAGGTTATGCACTGCAACACACCATATCCTGCTTCCTGCTCTCCTGGATCATCGCGTACCTGCTGGACCCGTTAATCGTGCTGGCCGAACGCAAGGGACTGAAACGTATCTATGCACTGGGACTCCTGTACGTTGCGCTGGCCGTACTGACCGTTTTTTTTGTGACCTTCATCGTACCGGCCATTACCATCAATTGGAACGCTTTTGTCCGCGATCTGCCGCTCTACATCGAAAAAATCAAGCAGATCGCGCTGGAAACGAAGGGACGCCTGCCTGACCGTTACGGATCAACCGAGATCCAGTGGCTGATCGACAAAGCCTCCGGCAATCTGAACAGCGCCGCTGAAAATGCCGGTTCGTGGGCCTACAGTTTCGGCACACGCATGTTTTTTAATCTTTTCAACATCGTCCTGTCACCGATTCTGGTGTTTTTCATGCTGTTCTACAAACAGACCGTTATCGAAACGACCGTCTCATGGCTGCCTGCACATCGCCGTTCCCAGATCGTTGACATCGGACATGAGGTCAACAGCAGCATTGGCGGGTATCTGCGCGGCCAGGTGGCCGTCTCTTTGATTGTTGCCCTGCTGTCAACAGCAGCGCTGTTCACTCTGGGCATACCGCACCCCATTTTTTGCGGCGTCTTTGCAGGCGCAGCCTCGATTCTCCCTTTCATCGGCGTGTTGATTGCGACCCTGCCGGCGCTCTTCTTCGCCTGGTTCAAGTTTCAGACACTGGCTGCGCTCAGTCAGGTCGGTATTGCGTTTGCCGTGATCTATTTTGTGGAAGGGTATCTGATCAAGCCGCTGGTGTTTAAAGAGGCGATGAACCTGAATCCGCTGGTTACGATCATCATGGTCATGGCGCTGGGAGAAACCCTCGGCTTCTGGGGTATTCTGCTGGCACTGCCGATCGCATCCGCCATCAAAATCACCTGGGGGCATTTTTTGCATGGCGATTTCAAAAGGACGTAACCAACGATGAATACATCACCTGACCCTCAAACCGGAGAACTGAGTTTTGGGGTACGCGGCCTGCACTGCGCTTCCTGCGTCGCCAGGCTTGAAAAAAAACTGCTGGAATCCTCCGCAATCTCACTTGCCATCGTCAATCTGGCCTCAGAAACCGCTTTTGTGCGCTACGATCCCGACCAGCTCTCCCCGACCGATATTTTCGACACTGTCAACGCTGCCGGCTACACGCCGGTTGAGTTGAGTGAAAGCGAGCAGGCCATTGAAGACAGTCTACAGAGTCAGCGCGACTGGTTTCTCTTTGCGCTGGCGGCCTCGTTGCCGATCATGTTCACCATGGGGATTCACAGTAACCGGGCCGTGATGCAGCTCAACCTGCTGCTGGCAACCGCCGTCCAGTTTTCAGCCGGTTTGATTTTTTATCGCGGCGCCTGGAGCTCCCTTAAAAACCGCAGTGCCAACATGGATGTACTCGTGGCGCTCGGAACCTCGGCAGCCTATTTTTATTCGCTGGCCGCCTACTTCGGCCTGCTCGGCCCACAGCGCATGGTCTTCTTTGAAACATCGGCCATGCTGATCGCCTTTATCCGCCTCGGTAAATACCTCGAAGCGCGGGCACGCGGCAAGGCCGGAGAAGCGCTGAAAAAACTGCTGCAGCTGCAGGCCGACAAAGCTCTGCTGGTGACGGAAGAGGGGGAAAAAGAGGTGCCCGCCTCGATTATCCGCATTGGTGATGTTGTGCTGGTGCGGGCCGGCGATACGATTCCGGTTGATGGTGAAGTCGTTCACGGCGGCGGTGCAGTCGATGAAAGTATGGTGACCGGCGAAGCGATACCGGTGCTGAAAGAGGTGGGGCAACAGGTCAGCGGAGCAACCGTCAGCGTCAATGGGGTCATGCGGATTCGGGCCACCCGTATCGGTGCCGATACGCTGTTGTCGCAGATCGTCAAAATGGTACGTGAGGCCCAGGGGGACAAAGCCCCCATTCAGCGCTTCGCTGATGCCGTGTCGGCCTGGTTCGTACCGGTCGTGCTGCTGCTGTCGGCCGGCACTTTTATGGTCTGGTACAACCTGCTGGCCAGCGATTTTCTGACCGCTTTCCGCTTTGCCGTTACCGTCATCGTCATCGCCTGCCCCTGCGCCATGGGATTGGCAACCCCCACCGCCATCATGGTCGGCAGCGGCATCGCTCTCGGGCGCGGCATTCTGGTCAGGAAAGGCTCGGCCCTGGAGATCATTTCGCAGATCCAGGTCCTGCTGCTGGATAAGACCGGCACCCTGACCAGAGGCAGGCCTGAGATGACGGATCTCGTCCCGGTCAGCCGCAGTGTTGATCCTGACCGGTTGCTGGAATGCCTGGCAACCGCCGAGGCGCACTCGACGCACCCGTTGGCACAGGCCGCCGTGACGGCAGCCCGTGAGGCCGACATTCAGCCGGGTGAGATGAGCGATTTTGAAGAGCGCGGCGGCTACGGCATCAGCTGCTCGTACAGCGGCGCTCGCCTGTTGGTGGGCAACGATCGTTTGATGGAGGAGAGCGGTATAGTCCTGACGCCGCTGGCCCGCAAAGCGGCCGAATTAACCGCCGCCGGCAAGTCGCTGGTGTACGTGGCCGCCGGAAATGCGCTGGTGGGGGTGGCCGCTTTCGCCGATATGCTCAAGCCCGGCTCGGCAAGAGCGGTGGAAGAACTGAAGTGCATGGGTATCCGCACCTGCATGATAACCGGTGACCACAGCGATGTTGCGGCCATTGTAGCCCGTCAGGTGGGGGTGGACTCATTCGAGGCCGAAGTGCTGCCGGGACGCAAACAGGATATCGTCAAGGAGTATCAGGGACGCGGCATGGTCGTCGGCATGGTCGGCGACGGCATCAACGACGCTCCGGCACTGGCACAGGCCGAGATCGGTATCGCCATCGGCGGCGGCACTGATATCGCCAAAGAGGCGGGTGATATTGTTCTGATGCGGGATGACCTGCGCGACGCCGTGCGGGCAATCAAAATCGGTCGCGCCACCCTGGCGAAGGTCAAACAGAACCTCTTTTGGGCACTCTTCTACAACATCCTCGGCATTCCGCTGGCAGCCGGGCTCTTCTCGCGCTACGGCCTGGTCCTCAAACCGGAGTACGCCGGCCTGGCGATGGCCTTTTCATCGGTATCAGTCGTACTGAACTCGATCATGCTGAAGCGGGTGGCGAAACAGCTTTAACCCAACTCCAGCAGCTGCATCAGCAGACGATAGGTGATACCCCAGAGAACCGGGTGCTCGAGTCCGGGCAGGCGAATGGCAGGCACTTCCAGGCGCCGGTCATCGAATGCGACCGGGGCCATAACATGCCGCTCCGGTTGGCGTAACTCCGAAAGACTGACCCAGAAAAGCTCACTGACCTCTTCATTCAGAGCCGGAACAAAGAGGAGTTTATCGACCCCGAACACGCAGCAGGAAACAGCAACCGGCAGGTTGGCACCGACGATATCCGCCAGACGTCCCAGATAGCGGGCCGCGTTCAGATCGAGACCGACCTCTTCCAGGGTCTCCCGACGAGCCGCTTCACAGGCGCGTTCACCCGCTTCCAGCTTGCCCCCCGGAAAAGCGAGATGACCTGACCAGGGATCGAGGTCGTGCGCTGCACGCTGAATAAAAAGGACCTCCATATCATCAGGGCCCTGATGCAGGATCATGGCAACCGCCGCCCGCGTCGGGCCATCCGGATCGGATTTGAAGGAATACTCCTGCTCTTCCAGCAGTTCTGCAATCTGCTGAAAGGTCGTGATTGACTGAAATGGTGTTCCGCTCATGGCACTCGTCGTCCCCGTCTCAAAATGGGGACCATCCTCGCTGTATCAGCAGTACCTCGTCAAGTAAAAATCGGCGGAGACCACCCATGCCCCACATTTCCATCCTGATGCCGGTCCGTAACGAAGAGCAGTATCTTCAGGCGGCGCTCGACTCGCTCTATCGCCAGACACTCACCACCTGGGAATTGATCGTCGTTGATGATGGCTCTGATGATGGCACTCCGGCTCTTCTGGCCGAAGCTGCCCGTCAGGACAAACGCGTACAGGTCGTTCGCCGTGAAGGGGGTGGACTGGTCGCGGCACTCAATGCCGGCCTGGAATGCTGCCAGGCACCACTGGTGGCACGCCTGGACGGTGATGACATCTGCCATCCGCAACGCCTAGAACTTCAGACCGCCTTGCTTAACTCGCATCCTGAATACGGTCTGGTGGCTTGTAATTTTCGCCATTTCCCCCGCAACGGCCTTAAACAGGGGATGCGTGACTACGAACTCTGGCAGAACGGGCTTTCGGACCACACGCTGATCATGCGTGATCTCTTTGTTGAATCACCCTTTGTCCACCCCGGCATCATGACTCGTTGCACGATTCTTGAAGAGCTGGGGGGCTATCGTGACTGCGGCTGGCCCGAGGATTATGATCTCTGGCTGCGCATGGCTGCCGCCGGGGTACAGTTCGCCCGACTGGCGCAGTTACTTCTGTTCTGGCGCGATCATCCCGAACGGGCCACACGCACCATGGATGAATATGCGAACAGCGCCTTTCGCGCCTGTAAGTACCATCATCTACGGCTCGGTTTTCTTTCTGATATATCCGAACTTGTTATAGCTGGCGCCGGCCTGGAAGCGCGTGCCTGGCAACGGCTCTTGGCGGATGATGGCCTGCAGGTCAGTAACTGGCTGGATATTGACCCGCGCAAGATCGGTCGCATGCTGCACGGCGCTCAGGTGCTGCACCCGGATGAACTGCAGCTCAGTGGCCGAAAGATGATCGTGGCAATCGGTGTGCGCGGGGCCCGTGAAGAGTTCAGATTTGTCGCGCAGCGCCTGGGGTGGCAGGAAGGCATAGACTTTGTCTGTGTCGCATGATAAAAAACTGATCCGCTCAACACGTCAGGCATCTTTGCACCGAAGGAGGCACGAATGTTACCAAGTAAAGAAGAGATGGCACTTTCCATCGATGAAGCCGAATGGAGCTGGCTGCGGGCACATATGCAGCGCGGCGGACTGATTCTGGTGGATGACGCCCTTGACCTGGCCGATACGGCCCACAAAGTCGCCTCTGATGACGTCGGGATAATCCAGAATCTGGTAGAGGAGGGTCTGATCGGGAAACCGACCGATTCCAATATCCGTGAATGGGAAGAGAACAGACAGAAAAAATTTGCCGTGCTGATTGTCAGCCCCTACGTGCTGATCCAGGAAAAGATGCCGACCTTTCACTGAGGGAGCCGCTGATGAATGTTACGCTTAACGAAATTGAAGTGAGGGTACTCGGCAGTCTGATCGAAAAGGAACTGACGACACCCGAATATTATCCGCTCTCGTTGAACTCCTTGACCAATGCCTGCAATCAGAAATCTAACCGGGAGCCGGTTATGGTGCTGACCGATGAAGATGTCGTGCGGGCGCTCGATTCACTGCGCTTCAAACAGCTTTCGGTCATTTCAGCTGATGGCGGGCGCGTGCCGAAGTACCGCCACCTGCTGGCCGAAAAGCTGGGTCTGATGCCGGCTGAACAGGCCATCATCTGTGAATTGCTGGTACGCGGCCCGCAAACCATCGGCGAACTGCGTACGCGCGGCGAACGGATGCATACCTTTAGCAACCTCGCAGCGGTCGAAGAGGTGCTACAGGAGCTGATGCAGCGTGAAACACCGCTGATAACACTGCTGCCGCGCCAGCCCGGCAGAAAAGAGGGGCGCTACGCCCAGCTCTTTTCCGGTCTGCCGGATACGACCCTCGAGGAGAGCGGTGCGGCACCCGAGGCGGCCCGGATACGGGTAGCAGCGGAAAGCGATAGGATTACGAAGCTGGAGTCGGAGCTGGCGGCAGTTCGCAATGAGCTTGCCGAACTGCGACAATTGATGGAAGAATTTAAGAAACAGTTTGATTGATATCAGGCCCGAGGGGTGGCTTTCATGGCGAAAAAACGGGGCATCGGCCTGGCACTTGTTGCCTTTGCCGTGTATATAATTGGCGGAGTCGGGACTTTTGGCGGCATTTTTCTGATTTACTTCATGAAGAACAGGAATCTATGGGGGTGGGGCGAAGGGCGTTCGCTCGGGTATCTGTTTCTGTGTGTCGGGCTTTGTCTTTCTGTTCTGGGAGTGCTACTGATGCGAATATTCCGTAACCGGGGGCTAACCTAGAACCTGGTAATCTCACCGAAAGCACGTAAATCCGGTTGATATTTAAAACTCTTCTGATACAGTCATCCGCTCTATCTGCACGTCCATTACACCCAGGAGGCACGTTATGAGTCTGTATGTACGGTTGACACTCTCGTTTGTTATGCTGTTTGTCCTTCCCCTTTCCGTTCTGGCCGAAGAGGTCCGAGTTGGTGCCGGTGCAGCGCCGGTCGAAAACATCCTCAAACCGATAAAAACTCCCTTTGAAAAAGCTACCGGTCTGACACTGGGAATTTTCGCATCCGGCCCCAAAACAGCCTTTCTCGATCTTGAGCGCGGCACAGTCGATGCTGCTGCGGCAGGACTGTCGTATGAGGATTGGCTGGCACTCCTGAAAAAGGAAGGGGTCACCATTCCGGACGCAAAAGCCTATCAAAGTGTCGTCATCGGCAAGGACAAGGTCATTGTTCTGACGCATGCATCCAATCCGGTAAAAACACTTTCCAAAGATCAGCTCAAATCGATTTTCACGGGTAAAGTAACCAACTGGAAGGACGTTGGTGGAAATGATGCTGCTATCTTGATCGTATGGGGCAAACTGACCCAGGGCACGAACAGCATGTTTATCAAAAACATCCTGGACGGAGTCGAACCGACGAAAGAAGTTCTTGAAACCGGTACCGCAGCAGATGTTAAAAATGCCGTGGAAACCAATGCCGAAGCGATAGGGATCGGACCACAGTCGCTGGCAGGCCCGACGCTGAATGTCCCCGCAACTCCGGAACTGGCACGCCCGATAACCCTGCTGACCAAGGGCGCTCCCAAAGCATCGGTTCAGAAGTTGCTCCATTTTGTTTCCGGTGATGGTGCCGCCTTCATCAAAAAATAGGTTCCCCACTCCATACACGTCAGGCGGGTACCAATGAAAATAAAAACCAAACTTATTTCAATATGGTCATAAGTGCTGTAGCGATCAAAGCTACAGCTGAAAATTTCGCCCGCCTGGCCAGCAATCTTCAGCAGATGGTGGGCTGGTTCAAACTGTAATTCATTCAGAATTCTTACGCAGGTTTCTCTTGAGACACTTTCTGCACGGTACATTCCCATGACGTGTAACTACGGCACACGATAAATGAGAAACAGGATAATATTCTCATTTTTACTGGTTGTCCTGATCTCCTCACTGGGTGGAGCTTTCGCCTTTCTGCATGTCAGAAATACGAATGCCATGCTCAATCGTCTGATCTCACTCCACCAGTTAGAGTCGCTTCGACAGCAGTTACTCCGCTCCATCCAGACCGTACAAACCGATCTCTATTCGGTTCATACCACGTTCGGCAACAAACCGGATTACATCATCAATAATTTTTCAATAATCGAACAAGCAGCCAAAAAATGCACCTCCTGCCATCACACCCCGGAAACAGCCCGCAAGATCAGTGACATCCAGACACTCATCCGTGAGTACCAGAAAGCACTCGACTTCTACATCACGGCCTCTGCCACTCCGGAACAGATCAGCAAAAACAAACTCGAAGCGGCCAGTATCGGTAACAATTTGCTCGACAAAACCGAGGAGATGTCCCTGGTGGCGAGCGTCAAGCTTAAGACGTTAACCGCTGAAGCGATGCAGAAGGTAAAGCGGGTAACAACGATCCTTATCGTGACCATGCTGCTGGCACTTCTGCTCGGTATCATTATCGCCCTGTACCTATCCAGGATCATTACCCGCCCGATCGATATACTGCTCGATGCTACACGGAAGATAACAGCGGGGGAGCTCGGTTTTGTCATTGATGACAGCGACACGACCGAATTTGGAGAGCTGGCCAGACATTTTAACGAAATGAACCGTACTCTGCAGAGCGGGTATGAAAAGCTGGAGCAGGAGATCCTTGAGCACAAAAAATCGGAGGAGGCTCTCCGCGAAAGCGAGGAACGCTTTGCCCTGGCGGCTCATGGCGCCAATGACGGCCTGTGGGACTGGGATTTACGCCATAACGTCATCTTCTACTCAAGTCGCTGGAAAGCCATGCTTGGATATTCTGAACATGATGTCGGCAACCTTCCTGAAGAATGGCTTGACCGGATTCATAGTGATGATCGCCCCGAATTGGAGGCCAGGATTGCAGCACATATCAATGGCCATAATTCCCATTTTGAGCATGAGTTTCGCATCAGACATAGCGATGGGGAGTATCGCTGGATGCTGACTCGCGGAATTGCGGTACGCAACACCTCCGGCGTCACGTACCGGATGGCCGGTTCCCAGACAGACATCAGCGCAAACAAACTGGCGACGGAACAGCTGGTTCACAACGCTTTCCACGACTCACTGACCGACCTTCCGAACCGCTCGCTGTTCACGGACCGTCTCCAACACCAGATCACCACGTCGGCACGCCGGGAAAAGAAAAACTATGCCGTTCTTTTTCTCGACATGGACCGTTTTAAAATCGTCAATGACAGCCTCGGACACCTGGCCGGCGATAAACTGCTGATCTCTGTCGGTCTCAAACTGGTTGAGTGCATCAGGCCCGGCGACACGGTTGCACGACTCGGAGGAGATGAATTTTCGATCCTGCTTGTGGATATCAGCGACTTGAAGGATGCCGTTGATGTTGCCGACCGGATCCATCACATTCTGGCAGCACCCTTTACAATCGAAGGGCATGAAGTCTATACCGCCGTCAGTATCGGAATAGCAGCGGGGTCGGACCAGTACGAGCGGGCAGAGCAGGTTTTGCGAGATGCCGATATTGCCATGTATGAGGCCAAGAAACGGGGCACTGGCAGTTCGGAGATCTTCGACGCCAGGATGCACGCCAGTATACTGGATCGAAATACACTTGAATCCGAGCTGCATGGCGTCCTCGACCATCAACAACTGACCATGGTGTACCAGCCCATTGTTGACCTCCATTCTCACTCTCTGGTCGGTTTTGAAGCGCTGGTGCGCTGGAACCACCCGACACGCGGCATCGTCTATCCGATGGAATTCATCCCGCTGGCAGAAGAGACCGGGCTGATCATGAAGATCGGCGATTGGATTCTGCGGGAAGCGTGCGCCGAACTGAATCGCCTGCAGTGTCGCTTCCCGTCTCAGCCACCACTGAAGATGAGTATCAACATCTCCGGCAAACAGTTTTCGCAGGAGAATCTCGCCGATATGATTGCCGATATACTCCGCGCTGCCGACGTGGTTCCGCACACTCTCGCTATCGAGATCACGGAAAGCATGCTCATGGAAAATATCGACGTGGCGATTGCAACCATGAACAGACTGCGCGACATGGGGGTACATATTCACATCGATGATTTTGGCACCGGCTATTCATCGCTCAGCTATCTTCACAGCCTTCCGATCGATGCACTTAAGATAGATCGGACATTCATACAGAAACTTACGGCCAACGGCGAAAACCAGGAGATTATCCTGTCGATCATGTCACTGGCGAAAAGCCTGAAGTTTGAAGTCATTGCCGAAGGAGTTGAGCTGACACACCAGCTGGAGCAGATGAAAGGGCTTGATTGTCGGCTCGGACAGGGGTACCTTTTTTCACGACCAATGAAACCTGAAGCGATAGAATCATGGATAAATACTGAAAAAGATCGGTTAAAACCGGGGAAATCCGATCCCGACTGAATCCGCTATGCTGCCCCTGTATCATTTCCGTAGTATGCGCTTCCAAGGAGACGGTTATGCGATACATTTCCCTGTTACTCCTGATCCTGTTTCTGTCAGCCTCTCCTGCCCAAGCCCTTGAAAAAGTCACTCTGCAGCTCAAATGGCTGCATCATTTCCAATTTGCAGGATATTACGCCGCCCTTGAGAAGGGCTTTTACACACAGGCCGGACTGGATGTCACTATCCGTGAAGGAGGACCCGCCACAAACGTGGAGGCGGGCGTTCTCTCCGGAGAGACTGACTTCGGTGTCGGGACATCTTCGCTGCTGCTGCATCGCGCCAAGGGAGCGGATCTGGTTGTTGTAGGACAGATTTTCCAGCACTCTGCGGCTATCCTTTTGACCACACACAAAACAGGCATTCATTCGGTTTCCCAGATGGTCGGCCATCGTTTCATGTATACCCGGCAGTCCGCCGATACGCTGGCCTTGCTGAAATTAAATGGGATCGATGAAAGCCGGTTTATCAAAGTGAATCACCAGGGTGATCCACGTGACCTGATCAACGGCAAGGCCGACGTGATGATGGCCTACGTCTTTAATGAACCGTTTTTGCTGGAGGAGGTCGGCGAACCGTATCTGACATTTTCTCCGCTCTCCTCCGGAATCGATTTTTACGGCGACAATTTTTTCACAACAAAACGCCTGATAGAGGATAAACCGGAACTGGTCAAGGCATTTCGGGAAGCGACACTCAAGGGGTGGCGCTATGCACTCGATAATCGCGGCGAAATTGCTGACCTTATTCTCTCAAAATACTCGCGCAGTAAAAGTCGTGAGTGGCTGCTGTTCGAGGCCAATCAGATCGAAACGCTGATCCAGCCTGCATTGGTTGAATTGGGATATCAAAACCCGTCACGCTGGGAAAAGATAGCGGAGACCTTTGTTGCGCAAGGGATGCTGCCTAAAGGATTCGACCCGCAGGGAATTATCTACAACCCCGTGCTGATCCGCGACCATCGCATGGCAATTGCCATTACCATCCTGGCAACCATTATTATCACCGTTCTCACCATGATAGTTGTGAGTTTCCGTCGTCTCAACCAGCGCCTGCGCGCCGAAATGGCCGAACGGGAAAAAGCTGAAGCTGATAAAAAGTTGAGTGAGGACCGCTTTCGTACCCTCTTCGAGACCTCCCCCACCGGTATAATTCTGATTGATGCCGAGGGTATCATCCGCTTTGCCAATCGCCGCATGGCTGAAATGTTTGGCTGTAGTATGGGCGACCTGATCGGCTCCAGCTACCCGAAACATATTCACCCCACACAGCGAACATCTGCCTCTGAACGTCTACAGAAGCTCCTTTCCAAAGAGGTTGAACTGGTCGGTATCGATAAACATTTTATCCGCTATGACCAGAGCGACTTTTGGGGACATTTCTGCGCCTGTCGCCAGGAAGACGCTGCGGGAAACCTGCTCTTTCTGTTTGGGCATATCGCCGACATTACCGAGCGCATTACTGCCGAGGAAAATCGCAATAAAATAGAGCTTCAGGTACAGCAGGCACAAAAACTGGAGAGCCTTGGCGTTCTGGCCGGCGGAATTGCACATGACTTCAATAATATTCTGATGGCAATCCTCGGCAACGCCGAACTGGCGCTGATGCGGCTGAATCCTGAATCACCGGTTATTGAAAATCTGCACCGAATCGAGACCTCTGCGGCCCGGGCTGCTGATCTGGCCAAACAGATGCTGGCCTACTCCGGGAAAGGCAAATTTATCGTCGAGGAAATCAATCTGAACCGGCTGCTGGAAGAGATGCTGCACCTGCTGGAAGTTTCTATTTCCAAAAAAGCGGTCCTGCGTTTCAACCTTAACGAACGTTTGCCGACCGTAAAAGCCGATGCCACCCAGATTCGCCAGATCATCATGAATCTGGTCATCAATTCTTCCGAAGCGGTCGGTGACAGGAGCGGCATTATCGCCATCACCACCGGTTGCATGGATTGTGACCGGAATTACCTGAAAGATGTCTGGCTGGACGAGAATCTCACCGATGGTCTGTATGTCTATCTGGAAATTGCCGATACCGGCTGCGGCATGGAGAAGGAGACCCTCTCAAGACTGTTCGACCCGTTCTTCACGACAAAATTTACCGGCCGCGGGCTTGGAATGTCCGCCGTACTGGGGATCGTGCGTGGTCATCATGGCGCTATCAAGGTCTATAGTGAAGTCGGCAAAGGCACATCCTTCAAGATCCTGCTGCCGGCCAGCGAAAAACCTGCCGAAGTTTTCAACGGCCATACTGTCAGCGATACCTGGAAAGGGAGCGGACTCGTTCTGCTGGTTGATGATGAGGAGACTGTTCGTGGAATCGGCACGGAAATGCTGAAGGAGTTGGGTTTTACGACGCTTACCGCCGGTGACGGCAGGGAAGCGCTGGAACTGTTCAAACAGCGGACTGATATCAGTTTTGTGATTATGGATCTGACTATGCCGAAGATGGATGGCGAGCAGTGTTACCGGGAGATGCGCCAGCATAAACCTGACGTTAAGGTAATCATGAGCAGCGGGTACAGCGAGCAGGAGGTCAGCGGGAAGTTCATTGGCAAGGGCTTGGCCGGTTTCGTCCAGAAGCCCTATACTCTTTCGGCGTTACGGGAGGTAATCAGGGGGATGCCGTAAACGCACCATCGTCCTCTTCCGGCCAGAACTTTCTCTGTAGCTGGTCCATCAACGGTTTGAGGCTTTTGCGATCGCGGGCGGAGACCGTGACGCTGTGCTGGGTCCTGGCAGACTGACGAACTTTCAAAAATGCTACCGTATCCTTCTTTTTCATCTCATACAGCAGATCGGACTTGTTGTAGACCAGCAGCTCCTGCTTATCCCCCAGTTCCAACTCTGCCAGAATCGTCCGTACCTGGGCGATCTGATCCTCAAAACGGGGATGCGACGCGTCTACGACATGCAGCAGCAGATCGGCATCACGCATCTCTTCAAGCGTCGCCTTGAAAGCCCCCAAAAGCGATTTCGGCAGCGAGCGGATGAAACCGACCGTGTCGGTGATGATCACCTCACGCTCACGCGGAAAGCGCAGACGCCGGGTCGAGGTATCCAGTGTCGCAAAGAGCAGATCTTCGGTAAAGACGTCGCTCTGCGTCAGGGCGTTCAGCAGGGTCGATTTGCCGGCATTGGTGTAGCCAACGATCGAAATAATCGGCACCCCCGCCTTGACGCGCTGTTTACGGCGCTGATCGCGCCCCTGTGAAAGCTCCTTCAGCTCCCGCTCCAGACTGGCAATCCGGTCACGGATACGGCGGCGATCGGTCTCCAGCTTGGTTTCCCCCGGCCCACGCCCACCGATGCCCCCCATCAGACGCGACATCTGTACACCGCGACCGGTCAGACGCGGCAGCAGGTATTTCAATTGCGCCAGCTCGACCTGCACCTTGCCATCCAGCGTTTTTGCACGACGGGCAAAAATATCCAGAATCAGCTGGCTCCGGTCAATGACTTTCAGCTCGGTCATGGCCGAGATGGAGCGCATCTGAGCCGGAGTCAGCTCCTGATCAAAGATCAGCATGCTGGCCCCGCGCTGCATGGCCCGGATGACGACATCACGCATCATCCCTTCACCCATCAGAAAACGGGGATTGAGTCCTTTCGGACGCTGAATGAACTCATCCAGTGCTTCCACCTGGGCGGTACGAGCCAGCTCACGCAACTCCGCCATGGAATCTTCCGCTTCCTGGCGGGTGCCGGAGGTTGTCACCGAAATCATAATGGCACGTTCGAGAGAGGTCCCGGCGTTGGTGGCTGCGCGCGCCGCTTTTTCAAGATCGGCTTCCAGCTCGGGGATGGCGTGAACGCAGTCCAGGTCTATACGATCCAAGGTAACTACCGGATCGAGCGTCGTTCCGGCTCCGCGTTGATCAGGCGCCAGCCAGGCCAGCTGAGCAGAGATCTGATCTTTGCCGGGAGCCGTCATGAGAGCCGCCAGCAGGTCCAGCCGCAAGAGAGCCAGGTCAGTCAGATCGTCTTCAGAAACCGGTTCATTTTTCAGATGGGTATGGATCAAGCGCAGGCCGCGCATAACCCGCTTGCCGAGCGGATAATCTCGCAATTCCGGTATCACCAGCCCTTTTTCATCACCGACGATAACGTACTCGACGCTGCCGGAGCGATTGATGAGGATACCGACCTGGCGCCGCAGATCGCCCGATATTTCTACCAGGCGGGATGCCAGCTCATGCGAGCAGAACTCGGCGACCGGCACCCGTCTGCGGTATAAGCGTTCCAATGATTGAATCTGGCTGGATTTTAAGCCTGAAAGATTGCCGAAGACTTCTTTAATGGGGATACTCCGCGTTACAGACCGATGATGTTGTAGCCGCCGTCAACGTAGTGGATTTCGCCACTGACACCGCTGGCCAGATCACTGCACAGGTAAAGTGCCGACTTGGCGACATCCTCCTGAGTAATGGTACGCCGCAGCGGCGCTTTGGACTCGACATGGCTGAGAATGTTGTGGAAGCCGTTGACACCGGCCGCCGCCAGAGTTCTGATCGGGCCGGCGGAAATGGCGTTGACGCGAATTCCTTCGGGACCGAGCGCCTCGGACAGATAACGCACGGAAGCCTCCAGCGCAGCTTTGGCAATTCCCATGACGTTATAGCTCGGAAATACCTTCATGGCGCCATAGTAGCTGAGTGTCAGCGCGGCTGCGTCGCGCCCCTGCATCATGGGCTGAGCGGCTTTCATGATCCCCAGGAACGAGTAGACGCTGATATCCAGAGCGGTTGTAAAACCCTCCCGCGTCGTACTGAGAATGTTTCCTTTTAACTCTTCCTTATTGGCAAAGGCAACCGCGTGGATAACAATATCGACACCATCCCAGATGGTACCAAGCTCGCTGAAAACTGCCGCAATCTCCTCGTCGCTGGTAACATTGCAGGGCAGGATCGCTGCCGCCCCCAACGATTCAGCCAGCGGGCGCACCCGTTTCTCAAAAGCCTCTCCGGCATAGGTAATAGCCAGATCGGCACCCTGTTCATGAAACATGCGGGCAATAGCCCAGGCAATACTTTTTTCGTTTGCAACGCCGAATATCAGCGCTTTTTTACCCTGTAATCCCATTGATACGATTCTCCATTTTTTACTGCATATGCGGGCAGTACTACGTGTCAGACCTGTCACTTTCGACTGATAGCGGCGGAAAGCGGCGTTCCAGAACGGCCAGACGGCGTTCAATTGTTTCCAGAACTTCCAGCGTCCGGTCCTGCTTACCCTTGATTGCAAACACGACAAAGGGCATAAACAGCCAGACGACCGCAAGGAAAATGCTGATGATACTCATCATCACCATCAAACCGCCAAAGATCTCCATGTTGTCTCCTGTAAATTTACAAGTGGCTTTTATACCACGATCGTACCGGAATGTTAAGTTGATTGTGAAGTCTGAGACATCCGGTGGCGGCAGGCTCGGTGATCTATATTGTTTTTTAAGCGTGTTCCGGTTATTCTTACCCGCTGATACAGAAAAGGAGTGCATGTCATGGTTACATTTGAAGAAGCGCGCCGTATCATACTTTCCTGCGTCAGCAGTACCGGCGTCGAGCGGGTCCATCTGCTCGATGCGGCCGGACGGGTACTGGCCGAGGATATAGTTGCCCCGTGGGACATGCCGTTGTGGGATAATTCGGCCATGGACGGCTACGCCGTACGTAGTGCGGATTGCACAAAGACACCCTGCACACTGACCGTTACCGGTTTTCTGCCGGCCGGCGCTCGGGCAGACGGCCTGCTGGTCGAAGCTGGCAGTGCGATCAGGATCATGACCGGCGCGCCGACTCCGGACGGCTGCGATGCGGTTGTGCCGGTCGAGGAGACCGACGATGGCCAACAGCTGGTCACACTGAATCAAGCGGTCGTCAAAGGGCAACACCTGCGACTACGCGGCGAAGATGTACAGTCCGGTGTCTGCTTTGCACGGGCAGGTACACTGATCCGGCCGCCGGAGATCAACATGCTGGCCGGTTTCGGCCTGGCACTGGTGCCGGTCTTCAGCCGCCCGACGGTGGCGATTCTCTCGACCGGCGACGAGCTGGTCGAGTTGGGTCAAACGCCGGGAGCGGGTGAGATCATCAACAGCAATACACTCTCATTGGCAGCCGCTGTGCAGGAATGTGGCGGCATACCACGTATTATCGGCATCGCCCGCGACACCCGTGAAAGTCACCGGGAGAAACTTCGTGAAGGGCTGCAGGCAGATGTACTGATCACCTCCGCCGGCGTATCAGCTGGTGACTGCGATCTGGTACGGGATATACTGGAAGAGCTGGGTACACAGCAGAAGTTCTGGAAAGTCGGTATCAAACCGGGCGGGCCGACCGCCTTTGCCATGCACGGAACGACACCGGTTTTTTCTCTACCCGGCAATCCGGTCTCAACCATGATCACGTTCGAGGAGTTTGTCCGCCCGGCACTGCTGAGGATGCAAGGGCTTCAGCGTGTGCTGCGCCCGCTCTTCAAAGCCGTACTACGGGAGCCTCTCACAAAAAAACCCGGCAAGGTCCAGATCGTGCGACTGCTCCTGGAAAGGGAAGCCGGCCGCTATTACGCAACGTCGGCCGGCAACCAGCAGACCGCCATCCTTAAAACCATGGTCGATGCCCAGGCCATTGCGATACTTCCGGCCGAGAGCACCTCGTTTGCCGTCGGTGACGACGTAGATGTGCATTTTTACAGTAATTATATTGAACGGGAGTCTTAATGAGCGACTATCTTGGTGCCCACATGTCCATCTCGGGCGGCCTGCATCTGGCCATTGATCGGGCGACGGCGGCCGGCTGCAACGTGCTGCAAATTTTTACCCGCAACTCCAACCAGTGGAAAGGGAAGCCGGTCAGTGAAGCTGATACGGCTCTCTTCCGCAGCAAATTTGCCGCATCCGGGCTGCACGAAGTCGTCTCTCACGATATCTACCTGATTAATCTGGCCGCACCGCCTGGTGATACGCGCGACAAGAGCCTGGCCGCCTTCCGCGATGAGCTGGCAACCTGCGCCCGCCTCGGCATCAATAAAATTGTCATGCACCCCGGCTCTCATCTGACCGACACGCCGCAAACCGGCCTGGAACGGGTCGTGTCCGCTTTTGACCAGCTGTTCAGTGAAGTGCCGCAGTTTGAAGGACGCGTGCTGATAGAAACCACTGCCGGACAGGGGAGCAATCTGGGGCGTACGTTTGAAGAGTTGGCTACGATAATCAACGGTTCGCGTTTTCCGGATAAATTCGGGGTCTGCTTCGACACCTGCCATACCTTCGCCGCCGGCTACGACACCGCCACCGAAGCCGGTTATGCCGACACCATGCAGCAGTTCGACCGCCTGATCGGTCTGCAGCGACTGGCCTGTTTCCACCTGAATGACTCTAAAAAAGGACTCGGCTCGCGTGTCGATCGCCACGAGCATATCGGCCAGGGCACACTGGGACTGAATCCGTTCCGCTTCATCCTCAACGATCCCCGTTTTGCCACGGTGCCGAAGATTCTGGAAACTCCCAAAGGGGACAACGACGAGATGGATGCCGTCAATCTGGGACTTCTGCGCAGTTTGGTTGCGTAAACGCTATAATCCGTACCATCTCCGGACGACGAAACTTTTGTGTTTTTTTCCGTCCTGTGGCCAGCGATCAGCCGGCGTTCTGCTGCGCATGATCTCTTTCAGGCGCTGAATCAGCGGTGTAATGACCACGCCCCCTTTTCCCGGTCGTCCACATGCCAGAATGCTTTCGATCGTGCTGGTACGGTCCAGCACGATCACAACATGGCCATCCCAGACGATCAGGTCAAGCGGTTGCAAGATCGCCGCAATCTGCTCTGCTGTTGTGCGGGCCACTGCCAGCGGTCGTCCATACGTAAGCAGCTGTGAACTGTTGCGGGGCGTCCAGCCGCCGCTGGCCCGATAGAGCAGCCCCGAGCAATCCAGACCGGACAGCGTAAGGCGGTGCTGATCGCGCCCCGCATTATCTCCGTACCACCAATCCATCAACTCCGGCACACCTTCCGTCACATTGCCCCCCCAAACATAGCTGCTGCCGACACTTTTTTTCAAGGAAGCCACTATATCGGCACGTTCCGGCAGACGGCGCGAGCGCTGCGGCGGGGCACTCTCATGAAATTCAAGAAAACGGCAATCCACGTACAGCTTGACACCTGCCGCCGCAGTATACTCTTCGGTATCAACACGACAGATAGATGCAGAGCCGCTTTTCAGCTGCTCCCGTATCGTAAAAACACTCCCCGGTAGCGCTATAAATTCCAGCTCGCGCAGCTGCCCACAGCGATCGCTTTTCATGACGATACCGTCCGTGCCACCGAATAGTGCTTTGAAATCGGCAGAATTAAGCACCGGAGCCGGAGAACGGACGACACCGTAACGTCCCGTCTCACCCTGAGCAGTTTGAATCGTCAGAGCTGCGAGATAAAGCATCATCAAAAGAGTTCTCACAAGCGCAAAAGTTTTCCGATTTTCATGAGCTGACATATGAACGCCCCGCACACGCTGAATTCTGATAGGTTTATCATTTCCGGACTCTGTGGTGCAATCGATTTGCCAAAGTAATGAGCACTACGTGTGCGCTCGATTGTTGAGGTTGCGTGACCTGCTGCTTCATGATAGAAAATACCATTCAGAATCATGTGAGGTCGTAGCATTGCTAAACTCTCCGTCCGGACATACGTTTTTTGAGACGATGGACATTGACGATGATGAGCTTTCCGAAATTTCCGTAATTCTGGAGCTGCGGCGGAATTTTAGTATGTCCGTCTACAAGAATAAATGCATGAAGCGCCGCATCGCGATCAGAATGCGATCGAACCGCTGTCAGAACGTGGCAGACTACTGTCATCTGCTGAGAAGCAGCGAGCAGGAACTTGATCTTTTACTGAAAACTCTCACCATTCACGTCAGCCATTTTTTCCGGAATCCCCCCATGTTTGACAAACTGCGCGCCGAGATACTTCCGCTTTTGTATGCTCAATCCCGGAAGTCCGGAACTGCGTTACGGATATGGAGCTTGGGCGCTGCCGGCGGCGAAGAAGCTTACAGCGTCGCACTAATCCTGCAGGAACATTTTGCTGATGATCTTCTGACGATTCCGACACCTATCAAAGCGACCGATATCGACAACGGAATCCTGGAGTTTGCCCGGTGCGGCCTGTACAGTGAAGATCGACTGAATGAAGTTTCTTCCGAGCTGCGTGAGCGCTATTTTTCTCCGCAGGGAAACCGTTTTCAGCTGGCATTCGAGATTCGTAACATGGTCACATTCACACAGGGAAATATGGCGAATACCGGTTCCTATGCTGCACATGAGCTGGTATTGTGTCGCAACACTCTGATCTACTTCACCCGCCCGGATCAGGAAAAAATATTGCACGGAGTCGCCGACAGTATGCCGCCGGGCGGCATTCTGGTTCTTGGTAAATCCGAGACGCTGGTCGGCGATGTCAGGCGCCGTTTTTCTTCAATCTGCCCCGAAGAACGGATGTATCAGCGCATATAAGCGCACCTGTTTTATGTTGTTATATACGGAGGACACTGCAATGCGGATCCCAGTCGGTTACAAATTTATTATCGGTTTTATCGTCGTTGTCGCAGCTGTTGCCTTTAGCCCGCATCTGGTGGCCCAACTTGGCTATTCTGCCGAAGTCAGTGATTTTCTCGGATATGCTGTCGCACTCACGATCGGGCTGATTCTGGGGTGGTTCTTTTCAAAGGGGTTTACCGCGAATTTCAGTATTTTGACCGATTCGGCCGAATCAATCGGACGTGGCGATTTGACCAGAGATGTCGTTTTGCGCCCATCCAGGGTTCCTGATGAAAGCCATGAGCTGGCCGGCCTGATTAATCTGATGCTCCAGAATTTGCGTGAACTGGTACGACACATTAAGAAGAGCTCTGCACAGCTCTCTGAATCGACCCGTGAAATAAATTCAACGGCTCTGGAAATCAACGCCTCGACCGAAGAGGTCGCCCAAGCGATCGAGCAAATTTCGCGCGGTGCCGAAAACCAGGCCGAACTGGTTGAAAAAAGCTCCGGAACGATCAAGGAAATGGCTATTTCGATTGAACTGGTGGCAGCCCGCGCCCGTGAGACGGCCAAAGCCGCCCATGAGACCTGTCTGACCGCCCAGCATGGCGGTACGCTGGCCAATGATTCACTGGAGCGGCTTAAAGATTTTTTTGAAAATCAGGAGGTGATCGGTCATCAGTTTGACGCCTTTAACGGTAAACTCCAAAAAGTCGGAAAAATCGCTGATTGTATTGCCAATATCGCCCGTCAAACAAATCTGCTGGCCCTGAATGCCTCTATCGAAGCGGCACGTGCCGGAGAATATGGCCGTGGATTTGCCGTTGTTGCCGAAGAGGTGCGCAAGCTGGCGGACAGTTCATCACAATCAGCAGCCGATATTACTGATATGATTGAAACGTTGCAACATGAGAGCCAGACCGTACATGCGGTTATTCTGGAAAGTTCGCGCAGCATCAAGGAAGGTAAAAAGAGCATCGATGTCACCGCCAGCGCTTTTCAGGAAATTCTCGTAACGGTGCTTGAAACGGAGCGTAAAGCATCCAGCATTGCCGACCTTTCGCGGATGCAGTTAGACGGATCCGCCAAAATGGTAACGGCGATTGATGAAATCGCCAGGGTTGCCGATGACAACGCCGCATCCACCGAGCAGGTTTCTGCTGCCACCGAAGAACAGCTGGCGGCCATGCAGGACATGGCACTGGCGGCCAAAGAGCTGGCACTGTTGGCAGGCGAACTCATGACAGTTGTCGAACGCTTCCAGATAGACTAATGACGACTCCAACAGCCTGGATACGTATATGTTTGTGATTTTTACCCTGCAGGGCGCTCGTTACGCCTTCGATCTGGCCCGGATTGCGGCTGTTGCGGAGCCGCTGCGCTGTTGGCCGATACCCGGTGCACCCGCCTGCTACCGGGGGGCTGTTAACTTTCACGGCTCGATCATTGCTGTTATTGACCTGGCTCACTTCATGGATGTGTCGGTATGCTGTGTACCTGAAAAAATGATCGTTCTCTCTTCGGAGACATCTTCCCTGGCTTTTTTGGTGGAGTCGGTTCTCAGAATAGCTCCTGATCAAGAGGCCACTCTGCTCGATCCTCCACAGAGCCAATTCACGGCAGCGACACTGATGCTCACCGATGGAACCGCTGCCCTGCTTGACATAGATGCCATGGTTTCAGTTGCCGAAAAGCTCATAGCCAGATGAGCTTGTGGTCGCTTCATGGTATACAGTATACGCTTCGTGTTAAAAAAAACTTGACACTGCAAATTAACTGCGTATACTCCTAGATCGATTTCAAAACCATGCGCACAGCGTTTAAATGGTAAATTCAAAACGAAAGAGGTAACACAATGAAAAAACTGATTTCTCTGACACTGGTACTCGCACTCACAACTGTATTTGCTGCTGGCTGCAAGAAAAAGGAAGAAGCTCCTGCTCCTGCACCGGCTCCTGCTGCTGAAGCTCCTAAGGCTCCTGAGCAGAAACCGATGTCTTCTGCAACTGCTGCTCCTGCACCGGCTGCAGCTCCTGCTGCTGCTCCTGCACCAGAGAATAAACACTAAGTCGTTTTCCCTTACGGGAGCGTCTCGAGCCTGCGGGGTAACCCGCAGGCTTTTTTATTTTCTGCACAAGGAAATCTGCTATGCATGAAATGGCAATCACAGTGGGAATTATCGATCTCTGCCTGCAGCACGCCGCTGGACGCCGGGTACGAAGTATCGATGTCGAAATCGGAAATTTGAGCAGTGTCGTGCCTGAAGCAATTGAATTCTGCTTTGATGCCTGCAGTCGGGATACGCTTCTGGAGGGAGCTTCGTTAGCTATTTTCAGGATAGCGGGGCAGGGGGAGTGTCTGGAATGCGGAGCTACGACCCCAATGGCAGAGCTGTTTGCGGCCTGTCAAGAGTGCGGGAGCAACCGCGTAACCATCACCGTCGGAGAAGAGCTGCGCGTACGGGAAATTGAAGTGGAAGATTAAAAAGGGTACTGCAAAAGCAGTACCCTTTTTACATTCAGGCAGAGTTGCCCAGACAGCTTACATACAGCTGTTCTGATCTGCTGACTGATTAAACTGTTCCCAATGCTCCGGTGAACGCCAGACTCCTGACAAAATAAGCTCACGGATGTGCGGAAACTCTTTCGGCAGACGATCATACATCTTAACGAACAGCTCCTCGTGCGAAACAAGTTCATTTTTCCAGACATCCCGGTCAACCGAGGTCAGCTCATAAAACTGCTTGCGGGTAACCCCGTCAAGGCCGGTCCAATCAAGATCTTCGTACTTCGGCATCCAGCCGAGCGGGCTTTCAACAGCTGCAGCTTTACCGTTGCAGCGTTCGACGACCCACTTCAGGATGCGCATATTTTCGCCATAGCCCGGCCAGAGGAAATTGCCATTGGCATCTTTGCGGAACCAGTTGACGCTGAATATACGCGGCGGTACCGGAGTTGTGCGTCCGACCTGAAGCCAGTGGGCAAAATAATCGGCAATGTGATAGCCACAAAACGGCAGCATGGCAAACGGATCGCGCCGGACTGTTCCGACAGCACCGGTTGCCGCAGCGGTTGTTTCTGAACCCATGGTCGCAGCCAGATACACACCAAAGCTCCAGTTAAAGGACTGATAGACCAACGGTATGACACTGTTACGACGTCCACCAAAGATAAAGGCCGCCATCGGCACACCTTTCGGATTTTCCCAATCCGGATCTATCGAAGGACACTGGCCGGCAGGTGACGTAAAACGGGAGTTGGGGTGGGCAGCATTTCTGCCGCATTCTGGTGTCCATTTATTGCCCTGCCAGTCCGTCAGATGAGCCGGCTTGGCATCCGTCATCCCCTCCCACCAGACATCACCATCCGGAGTCAAGGCCACATTGGTGAAAATCGTATTGCCGGCACAGGAAGCCATGGCATTCGGGTTTGTTTTTACCGAAGTTCCGGGTGCCACGCCAAAAAAGCCATATTCTGGATTGATGGCATACAGCTTGCCATCCGGACCCGGTTTGATCCAGGCAATATCATCTCCAACTGTCGTAATTTTCCAACCGGATTCGGCAAAGCTTGCAGGTGGCACCAACATCGCCAGATTGGTTTTACCGCAGGCACTCGGGAAAGCAGCGCCCAGATAGGTTTTTTCGCCTTCCGGAGATTCAATACCCAGAATCAGCATATGTTCTGCCAACCAGCCTTCGTCTTTGGCTATTTTTGATGCGATGCGCAGCGCCAGGCATTTCTTGCCGAGCAGGGCGTTGCCACCATATCCACTACCATACGACCAGATTGAGTGTTCTTCAGGGAAGTGAACAATATATTTCTCCTTGTTGCAGGGCCAGGGAACATCTTTCTGACCAGGCTCCAGCGGTGCGCCAACCGAATGCAGACAGGGTACAAATTCGCCATTGCCAAGCACGTCAACAACGGCCTTGCCCATACGGGTCATAATGCGCATGTTAGCGACAACATAGGGAGAATCGGATATTTCAACACCGATCTTTGCAATCGGTGAACCGAGCGGCCCCATGCTGAAGGGGATAACATACATGGTGCGGCCACGCATACACCCTTTGAACAGTTTGCCCAGGGTTTCCTTCATCTCTTTGGGAGCCATCCAGTTGTTGGTCGGGCCGGCATCCTGCTTGGAAATGCTACAGATATACGTACGATCTTCTACGCGAGCCACATCACCCGGGTCAGACCAGGCCAGGTAACTATTAGGCCGCTTTTCCTGATTCAGCTTCTGGAAGGTGCCGCTTTCCACCAACTGATTGCAGAGCGTGTCGTACTCCTCCTGTGAACCGTCGCACCAGTGAATTGCTTCAGGTCCGCACAGTGCCGCAACTTCCGCTACCCATTTGACCAACTGCTCGTTTTTGACTTCGTAACTCATGTCGCCTCCCCAATTGAGGTATTAAAATTTAGTTTTGATTAAATAGCATAATGATAACTAAAAAAAAAGGAGATAATACCTCAGTAATCAAATTAATTTACTGTCCTATTCTGCTCGTATACACTACAAAATTAATTTTATTTATTTGCTTATTGCGTCAGGTATGGCACCATACGGGCGCTAAAATTATGGAGAGGAGGAGATACCGATGATAAAGCGGCGGATGACGAGGAACTGTGCGCCTTCGATTGCATTTCTGGCACTGACACTGGTTTTATTACTCTGTAACGGGGCGTTGTGCGCCGATCAACTGGAAGCATCACGAGCTGTAAGTCAACCCGTTGGAGTTCGGCAACCACGGCATGACTGGAATGTTCAGCTGAATACCATCTATCTGGCACCCGGCAATCTGAGCAGCATGGATGCAGATTCATCCATCAGCGACACGCGATTGCGTCTGACGCGCAATTTCCGGTGGGATACTGCGACAACACTCACCATCGGGGGAGGCTATGGCATCAAGCATATCGACGCGCCTTCAAGCGCAAAACTGCCGCAGGATCTGCACGCACTCTCGCTGGAAACCGGCCTCAACTACCGCATCAATCCACGTTCATTCATTAACCTGAAAATTTTTCCCGGATTGTACAGCGATTTTAACGAGGTCGGCAATAACGACATAAGGATGCCGCTCCTGGCTCTGGGAGGCTATTCCTTTGAAAATGGCGTTCAAGTCGTCGGGGGATTTCTCTACCGCGTCGGATATCACAGCGCACCCTTCCTGCCGATACTCGGGCTGAGCTATCAACCGGTTCCGGAGTGGCGCATTGATCTCGTCATGCCGCGTCCCGGCGTAACGTATATCCCTTCCCAGCAACTGAGACTGTTCGTGGCGGGCGATTTCACCGGTGATGAGTACCAGATCCACGACGCGACTGTGGAGGCAGACGCGCTCAAATACCGCGATCTCAGGATCATGGGGGGCTTTGACTACCTGCCGAAACCCGGCATTACCTGCAGCGCTGCCGTCGGCTATGCCTTTGACCGCAGTTTTGAATTTTATGACAGCGCCCGCAACAGCCTGCGCATCAACGATGTACCCTTTGTAAAATTATCTCTGGATATCGGCTGGTAACAGGATTACGGCAGTTCGCTGCTCCCCATCAGATAGCGGTCGCATTCACGGGCCGCTCCACGCCCTTCGTTGAAGGCCCACACGACCAGACTCTGACCGCGCCGACAGTCGCCGGCAGCAAAAACACCCGGAATACTGGTGCAGTACTTTTCCTGCTCGGCCTTGATGTTGCTGCGCAGATCGCATTCCAATCCCAGCGCTTCAATCAACGGCTGCTCCGGTCCCAGAAAACCCATCGCCAATAAGACCAGCTGCGCTGGTCGGCGCTGTTCACTGCCGGGGACCGGCGTCGGGACGAACTGCCCTTTATCGTTTTTACTCCATGCCACCTGCACCGTATGTACAGCCGAGACGGCACCGGTACTGTCGCTTTCAAAGCGGGTAGCGGTGGTCAGATAGACACGCGGGTCGGCGCCATATTTCGCAGCAGCCTCCTCCTGGCCGTAATCCATCTTGTAGGTCTTGGGCCATTCCGGCCAGGGGTTGGATGCGTCACGCTCTTCAGGCGAACAGGGCATGATCTCCAACTGAACAACACTGGTGCAGCCATGACGCAATGACGTGCCGACACAGTCGGTACCGGTATCACCGCCACCAATGATGATGACGTCCCTACCTGCGGCGGAAACAGGCGTAGCGCTTCCAGCCAGAATCGACATGGTGTTGGCAGTCAGAAATTCCATCGCATAATGAATTCCCTTCAGAGCGCGCCCTTCAATCGGCAGATCACGCGGAAGGGTGGCGCCGGTCGTCAGCACGACAGCGTCAAACTCTTTTCTCAGGCGCTCTGCCGGAAAATCCGCTTTTCCAACCTCGGTGTTACAGACGAAATTGATACCCTCAGCCACCATCAGATCGATGCGACGCCGCAGCACCTGGCGTTTGTCGAGTTTCATGTTGGGAATACCGTACATCAGCAGACCGCCGGGCTGATCAGCCCGCTCAAAAACGGTCACCGCATGGCCAGCCTTATTGAGCTGAGCTGCGGCGGTAAGACCTGCAGGCCCGGAACCGACTATGGCCACCTTTTTACCGGTGCGCGTGGTCGGCGGCGCAGCAACGATCCACCCCTCTTCAAAGCCGCGCTCGACGATGCTGACTTCGATGTTCTTGATCGTGACAGCCGGATCAAAGCTGGCGAGCGTGCAGGAACCCTCACAGGGGGCCGGACAGACGCGCCCGGTAAATTCCGGAAAATTATTGGTTTTATGCAGTCGTTCCAACGCCTGGCGCCAGAGATTGCGGTAGACCAGATCGTTCCATTCCGGGATCAGGTTGTTGATCGGACAGCCACTGGCCATGCCGCTGATCAGCACGCCGCTGTGACAGAACGGAACACCGCAATCCATACAGCGTGCACCCTGGGTGCGCAGATCCTCATCCGGCATATGCAGATGAAATTCATCCCAATCCTTAATGCGCTCCAGCGGTGCCCTGTCGGCCGGTACTTCGCGACGGTATTCCATGAATCCGGTAGTTTTTCCCATAATTAATGTCCTTCGATATGTGAATTTTCTTCAAAGGCGGCTGCCAGGGCATCATCCCCGCTCAGACCAGAGGCCTTTGCCCGCTCCAGCGCCTGCAGCACCCGTTTGTAATCCTTCGGAATAACTTTTACAAACTTCGGCAGAAAGCCATCCCAGTCGGCCAGTATGGTGGCTGCACGAATACTTCCGGTTTTTTCGGCATGAGCCGCAACCATGGTTTTGATCGTTTCTGCATCGGCACCACCCGGCTGCTCCAGTCCAATCGACTCAATGTTGCAGCGGCTGGTAAAGTTACCCGTTTCGTCAAGGACATAGGCGATCCCGCCGCTCATACCAGCGGCAAAGTTGCGACCGGTTTCTCCAAGCACGACCACCGTCCCGCCGGTCATATATTCACAGCCATGGTCACCGACCGCTTCTACAACCGCATTGACGCCCGAGTTTCGTACACAGAAGCGTTCGCCTGCCATGCCGCGAATATAGGCTGTTCCGCTGGTAGCGCCGTAGAAGGCGACATTTCCGGCAATTATATTATCCTCGGAGGCAAAGTTCGATCCCTGCGGCGGAAAGAGTGCTATCGTACCGCCGCTCAGACCCTTGCCAAGATAATCGTTGGCATCGCCTGACAGCTGCAGCGTTACGCCACGCGGTACAAACGCACCGAAGCTCTGACCGGCAGAACCGTTAAAACGGAGTACCACCGTATCATCCGGCAAGCCTTGCACACCGTGGTTGCGGGTAATCTCATTGCCGAGAATCGTCCCGACAACTCGGTCAACGTTGGTAATCGGCAGTTCGGCGTGTACCTTTTCGCCCCGCTCGATGGCCGGCTTGCACAGCGCCAACAGCTTGGTCATGTCGATCGACTTTTCCAGCCCATGATCCTGCTGATCGGTACAGTAATGACCGACATCCAGACCGACCTTAGGCTGATGCAGCATGCCCGAAAAATCAAGCCCCTGCGCCTTCCAGTGTTCAATCGCCTTTTTCGGTTCCAGCACGTCACAACGTCCGACCATTTCATTCAGTGTGCGGAAACCGAGCTGAGCCATGATCTCGCGCAGCTCTTGGGCGACATATTGCATAAAATTAACCACATACTCCGGCTTGCCACTGAACTTTTTGCGCAGTTCCGGATCCTGCGTGGCAACTCCGGTCGGGCAGGTATTGCTCTGGCAGACGCGCATCATCACGCACCCGAGCGTGACCAGCGGCGCCGTAGCAAAACCGAACTCCTCGGCCCCCAACAGGGCGGCTATGGCCACATCGCGACCGGTTTTCAGCTGCCCGTCCGCTTCGATAATTATACGGCTGCGCAGGTTGTTCAGCAGCAGGGTCTGATGCGTCTCGGCCAACCCCAGCTCCCAGGGGAGACCGGCATGTTTGATACTGGAGATCGGTGAAGCACCGGTACCTCCGTCATAACCGCTGATCAGCACAACGTCGGCATGCGCCTTGGCTACGCCGGCCGCGATCGTGCCGACTCCAACCTCCGAAACCAGCTTAACGCTGATACGGGCACGCCGGTTGGCGTTTTTCAGATCGTGAATCAGTTCGGCCAGATCCTCGATCGAGTAGATATCATGATGCGGCGGCGGCGAAACCAGACCGACCCCCGGAGTTGTGTGACGTGTCTTGGCAATCCAGGGATAGACTTTGGTGCCGGGCAGCTCGCCCCCTTCACCCGGTTTAGCCCCCTGTGCCATCTTTATCTGTAGCTCTCCGGCGTTGCTCAGGTAGTCGCTGGTGACGCCGAAACGTCCCGAAGCAACCTGTTTGATGACGCTGTTCTTGGAATCCCCCTGCGCGTTGGTCCAGGTAAAGCGCTCCGGATCTTCCCCCCCCTCGCCGGTATTGGAACGACCACCGAGACGGTTCATGGCAATCGCCAGCGCCTCATGCGCCTCCTTACTGATCGATCCATAGGACATGGCACCGGTTTTGAATCGCTTGACAATTGCTTCAACCGGTTCGACTTCGTCAATCGGCACCGAAGGCATATTCCCCTTGAACTCCAGCAGTCCGCGCAGCGTGTAGAGCTTGGTGTTCTGCTCGTTGATCAGGGAGGAGAAAACTTTGAACTCGCTGTAATCGGCGTTACGGGTTGCCTTCTGCAGAGAGGTAATCGTCAGCGGATTGTACTGATGCTCTTCCCCCTCCTTGCGCCATTGATAGACACCGCCGGTCGGCAGCGCTGTTTCAGGCGCTACCCGCTGCGGGTAGGCGCGCTGATGACGGGTCATCAGCTCATCGGCAATTCCGTTGATGTCCATTCCACCGATGCGTGAAGGAGTCCAGGTGAAGTAGCGCTCGACGACGCTGTTGTTCAGACCAACCGCTTCGAAAATCTGGGCGCCGCGATAACTCTGCACCGTGGAGATGCCCATCTTGGCCATGGTCTTGACGACCCCTTTGATGGCGGCCTTGATGAAGTTCTTATGCGCTTTTGCTGGAGGGATATCCGGCAGCATGCCGTTTTGAATCATATCATCCAGCGATTCAAAGGCCAGGTACGGGTTGACCGCATTCAGGCCATAGCCGAGCAGTACGGCGAAATGATGAACCTCACGCGGTTCGCCCGACTCCAGTACGATCGATACGCGGGTACGGCTGCCGCTGCGAACCAGGTGATGATGCAGGCCTGCAGCCGCCAGCAAGGCCGGAATGGCAACATTATCGCGATTGACACCGCGGTCGGAGAGTATCAGGATATTGACCTCGGCATCAACCGCCGTGTCAGCTGCGGCGAACAACGCTTCCAATCCCCGTTCCATGGCGACAGCGCCACGTGCTGCCGGGAAGAGCAGTGACAGCGTCGCAGCTTTAAATCCGGGACGATCTATCTGACGCAATTGTTCAAGCTCTCCGTTCGTTAAGAGCGGATGCTCAAGCCGGATCATGCGGGCACTTTTGGCACCTGGATCCAGCAGGTTGCCTTCAGAACCGATAAGTGTAATCGTCGAGGTGATAATCTCTTCGCGAATCGGATCGATGGGGGGGTTGGTTACCTGGGCAAAGAGCTGCTTGAAATAGTTGTAGAGCAGCTGATTCTGGGCCGAGAGCACCGCCAGCGGTGCATCATTACCCATTGATCCGAGCGGCTGGATGCCGTCGCGGGCCATCGGGGCCAGCACAACCTGCTGATCTTCAAAGGTGTAACCAAATGCCTGCTGGCGCTGTGCCAGTGGTGACGCCTCCGCAATATTCCCGCCATGCGCTGACGGCAGCTCTTCCAGAGCGACATGATGTTTTTTAAGCCACTGATCGTAGGGGTGGGCCGCTGCAAGCTCTCTCTTGATCTCTTCATCAGGTATAATGCGACCCTGTTCGGTATCAATCAGAAACATTCTGCCCGGCTGCAAGCGCCCCTTTTCAAGGACAGTCGCTGGATCAACCGGCAGAACGCCGGCCTCGGAGGCCATAATGACAAGATCATCCGAGGTAACATAGTAGCGCGACGGGCGCAGACCGTTACGGTCAAGCAGCGCACCGATGCTGCGACCATCCGTAAAGGCAATAGCAGCCGGTCCATCCCAGGGTTCCATCAGACAAGAGTGATATTCGTAAAAAGCTCTCTTGTCAGGGCTCATGCCGGTATGGTTTTCCCACGGCTCGGGCACCATCATCATGACAGCATGCGGCAACGAACGCCCCCCCATCACCAGCAGCTCAAGGCAGTTGTCGAACATGGCCGAATCGGAGCCGTTGTCGTTGATGATCGGCAGCGTCTTTTTGAGATCGTCGCCGAACAGTTCACTGTGGAAGAGATTCTGCCGGGCATTCATCCAGTTGACGTTGCCGCGCAGAGTATTGATTTCACCGTTGTGCGCCAGCAAATGATAGGGGTGTGCCCGGTCCCAACTGGGGAAGGTGTTGGTGGAAAAGCGGGAGTGCACCAGCGCAATGGCGCTCTCGAAAGCAGGGTCGCGCAGGTCGGGAAAAAACTGATCAACCTGAGCCGGCATCAGCATCCCCTTGTAGATAATCGTCCGGGTCGAGAGACTGGAGACATACCAGTAGTCATCCACGCCGGCGCGACGGATTTCGTTGATGGCGCGCTGGTTGATGACGTACAGCTTGCGGTTGAAAGCCTGCTCATCAGGGCATGTTACCGGACGTTTCAGAAACAGCTGCCGTACCATCGGTTCGGCCGCCCAGGCGGTAGTGCCGAGCGAAGAGTTATCAGTCGGGACATTTCGCCATCCGAGAATCTCAACCCCTTCTTCAACCAGGATTTTTTCGAGAATATGACGGGCACTGTTGCGTTCCGGCGATTTCGGTGAGGTAAAGATCATGCCGACACCGTATTCGAACGGCTCCGGCAGCGCGATGCCTAACGGGGCACACACCGAACGCAAAAAACGGTCCGGCATCTGTAGCAAAATTCCGGCACCATCGCCGGTATTTACCTCACAACCACAGGCGCCGCGATGATCAAGATTGATCAAGACCGTCAAAGCCTGACAGACAATCTGGTGTGATTTTTTGCCTTTTATATTGGCAACAAAGCCGACGCCACAGGCGTCGTGCTCAAAGCGTGGATCGTACAGTCCCTGTTTCAGTGGTGCTCGATTGGTTTTCATGAAAGACCCTTTTTGCCCGTATTTCATTCCGTATGAGTGCTTCTCTTTCGGCTACGTCGGACGAGTATTCTAGCAGGGATTGTGCCACAACAGCAAAGAATATGCTGCAACAGCTCTGCGAATATACAATAACAGCAGATTTTTGTTTCGACGACTCTGCTCACCTTACTCCTGCTTTAGCCCGAACACGTCTTATGAGTCAAATTAAAACTCACATGAGTACACAAAAAGAGCGTGCCGCAATAACCGCTTCACGACCTTACGCGAACTGCGGCGTGGAACGCCAGATTGACATATTGACTATTGCCGGTAAAAATGTCAGATAGTACCTCATGAAGTGCATCTGCAGGTTTGTTTCTGCAACAATACCGTATGCAAGGAGTCAGACATGGCTAAAGCAAGTGCCCGCCACATTTTAGTTGCAACCAAAGAAGCCTGTGAAGCGCTGAAGACAAAGATAGAAGCTGGAGAGGATTTTGCCGCCTGTGCCCGCGAAAACTCACTCTGCCCCTCAAAACGTGATGGTGGCAGTCTGGGCGAATTCAGCCCGGGACAGATGGTCAAGGAATTTGACCAGGTTGTTTTCACCGGTGAGGTCGGCAAAGTGCTGGGACCGGTACAGACCCAGTTCGGCTACCACCTGATCGAAGTCACCAAACGTAGTGAGTAACACCAGAGGAATGGCCGGTATGAAACTGCTGGATGGAAAAATATGTGCGGAAAGCCTTGTTGCTGATGTCGCCGTCAAGGTGAACGGCTATATCGCTTCAGGACTGCGTAAACCACACATGACCGTAATCCTGGTCGGCGACCATGCCCCAAGCGAGTCGTATGTGAAATCGAAGATTGTTTCCTGCCGCAAGGCCGGTTTCGACAGCGCCCTGCTCCGTTTTCCCGAGACGGTTTCCGAGTCTGAGCTGTTGGCAGCGATTACCGCCATAAACGCTGATCCGTCAACTGACGGCCTGATCGTCCAGTTGCCCGTGCCGCAGCATATCAACCCGCAAAATATCATCAATGCGATTGCTCCGGAAAAGGATATTGACGGTTTCCATCCGACTAACTTCGGACGCATGACACTGGGACAAAAAGCCTTCCGTCCGGCCACAGCCTACGGCATCTGCAAGCTGCTGCAGTTTTATGAAATAACGGTCAAAGGGAAACATTGTGTCGTGATCGGCCGGTCAAATATTGTGGGCAAACCGATATCGATTATGCTTTCCAACGATTTTGACATCGGCAACGCCACCGTCACCCTGACCCATATCGAAACGCCCCGCGAACTCCTGTTGGATGAGACCCGGCGGGCTGATATCATCGTTGTCGCAGTCGGTATTCCCGGCTTCGTTACCGAGGATATGGTTAAAGAGGGGGTCGTGATGATCGACGTCGGTATCAACCGGCTTGAAAATGGCTCGCTGGTGGGAGACGTTGATTTTACGCGGGTCAGCTCAAAATGTTCCTGGATAACGCCGGTACCGGGCGGCGTCGGCCGCATGACCGTGGCTGCCCTGATGATCAATACACTGATGGCGTATCAGAATAATTTCGATCTTACCTGATCTACAGCACATCAAAGACACAAAAAAGGCAGCCCACGTGGGCTGCCTTTTTTGTGTCCGGGTTATTTGCCGCGGCGAGAGCTGTTAAAAATTGATTTGGGGGCATTCCCGGCTGCTGCCGGTCGGGCCTGCTGCGGCCGACCGGCCGGTTTACTGCCGGCGTGATCACTCTTGAACGGATTGATGGAAGGGGCTGCGCCTTTTTTTGTATCGGCCGGCTTGCGCTGCGGACGTGGTTCACGCGGTGGACGGGCGAACTCGGCATCTTTTTTGGGCGCAGGGACGCTGTAATCGAATCCATCGAGGGTGCGTCGTTCCAGTGGCACACCCAACTTCTTCTCGATTGTGCGCACCATCAGCGCATCTTCGCTGGAGACCATCGTAAATGCATCACCGCTCTTGGCGGCACGGCCGGTACGACCGATGCGGTGCACATACGCTTCCGGCGTGTCCGGAATATCATAATTAACAACGTGCGAAATCTGAGACACGTCGATACCGCGTGCGGCGATGTCGGTGGCCACCAGGATCTGGTAGGTGCCGTCACGGAAACCGTCCAGTGCTGCCTGACGCCGGTTTTGGGAGAGATTGCCCTGCAGCGAGGCGGCCTTGTAACCGGCCTTCTCCAGCTGTTCGCCGAGACGCTTGGCGCGATACTTGGTACGCGTAAAGATCAGCACCGAGTCCGTATCGGTATGCTGCAGTAACTCCAGCAGCAGGCCGGTCTTCAGGTGCTGCTCGACCGGATAGAGAGCATGGGAGACCGTTACCGGCGGCGCCGTATTACCGACCTGCACCGTCACCGGATCGGTCAGGATTTCCTGGGCCAGCTTCCTGATATCAGGCGGCATGGTTGCTGAGAAAAGCAGGGTCTGGCGCTTGGCCGGAATCTGCTTCAGGATCCGCTTGATATCCGGCAGAAAACCCATGTCGAACATCTGATCCGCCTCGTCCAGAACCAGAACTTCCAAATGGGAGAGGTCGACGGTACCTTGCGAGAGGTGATCGAGCAGCCGTCCCGGACAGGCGACCACGATTTCAACGCCGTTTTTCAGCGCCTGAATCTGCGGGTTGACGTTGACGCCGCCATACACGGTGACGCTTTTGAGGCGGGTCTGTTTGCCCAACACGCCGAAAGCCTCGTGGATCTGCTCGGCCAGTTCGCGGGTCGGTGCAACGATCAGGGCCCGCACCTTACCACGGGGGCCGTCCATCAGGCGCTGCAGTATCGGTAAGGCAAACGCAGCGGTCTTACCGGTGCCGGTCTGGGCCAGCCCCATCACATCGCGTTCCGCAAGAACGGTCGGGATAGATTGCTGCTGAATAGGGGTTGGGGTGACGTAACCGGCGGCCGTAATGCTTGCGGCGATGGAGGGGTGAAATTGAAATGATTGAAACTGCATGCTGCTCCTTCTTTCGCGCATAAACGATGAAAGGCCCGCTAGATGAACGGGCCCCTCTTCTCAATGCTTATTTGTTCCCTTTACACGGGTGGATCCGACTGTTTTATAAGTCGGCTGGATGATGCAGTACTGAATGTTGGTCTGATGCAACCTCTATTGTTCCTACCTCCTCAGATATGTACTAAAGGTGGCGCCACCTTTAAATTAACTATACCGGACTAAAAGCGGCATTACTAGACTGTTTAAAAATTATTTTTTTGTGTATAGTAGTTCGCTTTGTACCTGTTATCGGGATTGGCACTTTATGTGGCGCGTGGCAGGGCCCACCCTTTCTGGATGGCCAGCAGGCGGACGGCTATAACCGTCAGTGCCGCAACAACAAGTGCCCAGCTTTCTGGGAATGTCGTCAGATGCAGCAGGTAGAGCAGGATGCCGCCGGCAATACAGGCGGAGGCATACACTTCGCGTTGCAGGACAAGCGGAACCTGGTTGGAAAGAACATCCCGAATCATCCCCCCCGCTGTAGCCGTCATAACCCCCATCATGACCGATCCAAAGAAACCTATCTGATAGGTAATGGCCTTGCCGGTTCCGATAACCACAAAAGTCCCCAGACCGACGGCATCAAAATACTGGAGCGGATGCTGCAGGAATTCCATCTTGTGGTGGAACACAAATACCAATAAGGAGACCATCAGGGACAGATACAGATAGGTTTCGTTTTTGAGAATAAAGGGGGGGGCCCCGAGCAAAAGATCACGCACGGTTCCCCCCCCATTTGCCGTCACCAGTCCCAGCAGTACTACTCCAAACAGATCCATATCCCGCCGGACACCGGCCCAGGCACCCGAAGCGGCAAACGCCGCCGTTCCCAGCAGATCAAGCGCATAGAGCAGATTCACAGAACTGTTCCCCGATTAAGGCGGCTGCCGGACACTACTGGATGCTTACCAGTTCAATCTCAAAGATGACGTCTTCTCCGGCCAGCGGGTGATTGCTGTCGAAAGTTACTTCCTCATCCGTCAATTCCAGTACGACAACATCAATCTCTTCGTCATCCTCGTTGGTCAGGGAGAGTTCATCGCCGACCTCCGGAATCATATCTGACGGTAAATCGCTACGCGGAACCGTAAAAATGAACTCCTTGTCGTATTCGCCAAAAGCGTCGGCAGCTACGATGGTAATAGTCTTTTTTTCGCCGGGGGTCATACCGACAATGGCCTCGTCAATCTGTGGAAACAGGATTGCTTCACCCAGCTTGAAGGTCATCGGGCCGCTGGCATGGCCACATCCGCAGTCATCATCACAGCCATCATCACAGCCATCATCACAGCTCTCGTCACTGCATTCCTGATCGTCGCATTCCAGCCCTTCAAGGGTCGAGTCAAACACTGTACCATCTGCCAGTGTCCCGGTATAGTTGATTGTTACAAGGTTTCCCGTTGCTGCATGTGCCATGTTGGTACCATCCTTCGTGTTGAGTATAGTTTGTGCGACGGGACAAAATACGGGAGAGTTACCGATTCGTCCAGAACTATTTTCAATACATTTTCAAAAATTATGCGGCCTGGATAGCAGCCGTTATTTTAACGGAATGTACCCCATCCTCCAGGCAGAAATTACCACAATACAAATAATCAGCAGAACCAGCCACGATTTCCAGGGACGCTTTTTTTCGGCAAACGGATCGGCCATGGTCAGTGCAGCGCCCAGCGGCAGGCGCGCCAGTGTGGTCAGCGAAGCTCCAAAAGGGATGTTAATTCTTGCGCGTGTGTTGACCGCCCAGCCGTTGGCATCCAGCAGGCGCCCCAGATTGCGCTGCCGCAGTTTGAACCAGGCGATAAGTATCGACGGGCCGGATATCAGCAGAATGATACCTGCAACCGCCAGCGGCATCTGCCACCAGGGCAATTTCAGAAATCCGGTTAAGATCGATGCAACTGCAGTGGCTAGAGCACCGACCGCCAGCCCGATCGCGGCAAATATGCCGGCAAATTTGCCGACATCAAAGGGGGGCGGAGCGGGCTTGGCAGCATCTTTTTTCAGCGTGGTCTGCATGAGACCGACAGCGGCTTTGTCCTCAGCCGCCTTTGAGCGGGCGGCAGCCATCTTCTGCAGCTGCTCGCCGATCGTTGTAAAGATGCGTTTATAGGGTGCCCAGAAGGCCTGGCGGATGCTGATCGGATGATCAACTATCCGCACTATGGTCGCATCCCAATCCTGTCCCTGGCGATCGTAAAAAATCCCGTTACGCCCCACCAGCAACTGATCGCAGTCTCCATCGGTAATCGCTGCCGCAATCGTCATCTTGTCTGTGCCGCCATGCCTGACGCAATCGCAATACGCCAGATAGACCCTGCTCAGACTGGCCAGAACTGCATGTTTGGCGACATCGTTGACCGTTATACACAATTCAAAGCTGCGGCCATCGAGATAGAGCGTGCCGGCCTGAAATATAGCCTTCCCGTGGCCGGTATAAAAATCGCGGAAGGAGACAAAATTATTAGCCAGCGGTAGCAGATCGCGACAATAGCGGGTCAGCCGCTCAACCTCAACAATTGCCTCAAAGGCCGGTTGCAGCGCCAGGTCTTGATCGATCAATGCCAGTAATTTTGCATCAGGCTCTTCAGTCAACCATTGCCGCATACGGTCTGTACCCAGCGTAATGGTCGTTGTCTCTATCTTGCGCCCCCACCAGAGTTCATATTCCTGAACCGCCCGTTTCAGTTCACTCCACTCTGCCGCAGTCAGGCAGCTGCGTTCACCCAGTATCGGCTGGATGATGATTGTGCGCAGCTGTGATATCAGTAGTCGCCAGGCCGGATTGAGGCCCGACTCCAGATCGAGATTTTCCTGCACCGTGACCGTCGCAAGCGGCAGGCCGGCAATTTCTTCCCCGGCATCAGTCAGATTGCGTGGCGCCAGGGCCGTCAAAATCTCATCGGAACTATTCATGAGTGTAGCGGCACGACTGTCATAGGCAGCCATACTACAGCGCAGAAAAAAGTCTTCTACCTTGGGCTTGACGGTGTGCCAGAGCTGGATCGCCTCTTCACGCCCCCCTTCCGGAAGACGGATGGCGCCACCGGAAAAGGCTTCATCGTTCCAGGCCAGCCAGGTGGAAACTTCTTGTGAAAACTGTTCAACCTGGGCACGGCTGACGCCGGTTACCCCGCTCCGGTCGGGCGCCCCTTCCAGACAGGTAATGATATCAGCAATCCATCCCTTGAGCTTCTCGTCATCCGTCGATGCTGCTGTGATAATGCCGTCACCATTGAAACGGGTCTGAGAGAGGATGGCCTCATTGTCAGCAGTGTCTTCTACCGTAATCCGGTCAGCATCTGCTTTACCGAGGTTGACGAGAACCGTCCGGGCGGCATTCAGGAGTCGCTGCCCCTCTTCGGTAGCGGTCGAAATGGCCGACAGCGGCACCCCCTGAGCACCCGTGATCAGAACCTGGTGGTTGCTCAGGTTTCTGCCGGCCCATTCCACGGCAGCCAACACCTCAGGCACGCGGATATGGCCATCCGCGTCACTGTCGATCAGCTGAAGCGTGCGCTGATCAAATTCAATCCCTTTGATCGGACAGCTTAACGCCGACCAGAGCTTTTTGTCCAGCTGCGCCAGAGCAAGCAGATCCTCTCCGCTTTCCAATAAAACCTGATCAAATCCACCAGCACGAAAGAACTTCCACGGGTGCCGTGATTGGGATGCTGTTTCAGCCATGCTCAAATCCTCCTGTCGTCGTGGGGTATAGATACTTTTCTCAGCGGGACACATCGAAATAGCGACCCTGCGGGTGATGGAAGACCAGCGCCGAGACGCTGGCTTCCGGATCCATCATGTCTCCTTCGGTCAACTGGACGCCGATTGTTTCCGGCCCCAACAGACGAAACAACTGCTGCTGATCGGAGAGCTCCGGGCAGGCCGGATAGCCGAAGGAGACCCGAATGCCCTGATATTCGGCGTTATAGAGCTGTTTCATGCTCAAAGAGGGATCATCAATGATGCCCCACGATGTACGAATCCGTTTGTGCAGGAACTCAGCAGTCGCCTCGGCCAGCTCTAGCGCCAGAGCCTGTAGCAGGTGTGAATTCAGATAATCGCCGGAGTTCTTCATCGCCTCGGCTTGCTCACGGACACCCTGACCACAGGTAACCACAAACAGAGCCATGTTATCGCGCTCTCCGCTCTTGAGAGGACGCGAGAAATCGGCCACGCAGAGCTGTTCACCGGCCGCCTGTCGCGGAAACGTAAAGCGCATGACTTCACTTTCGGTACCGTCCGGTGCGTACAGGATCAGATCGTTGCCAACCGCATTGGCCGGATAGAATCGGTAGAGCGCCTGCGGTCTGATCAACTGCTCGCGCTCGATACGGACCAGCATCTCTTCAACAGCACTGTGCAGCTTGAGCGCCTTTTCATCGCCAGCCGACAGCAGTTTCTCTACAGAACCGATCAGCCCCATGTGCTTCGTGTAGAGCATCTGCCGGTTCAGGTATGGCAGTACCTGTTTGAGTGGAATATCGCGCAGGATGTGCTGCTCAAAATCAGGCGCCGGAAGGATTGGAGCATCAAGTGCCAGGCTTGTCGGAGCCTTCAGACCAGTCGGACCTGTCCGACTGGTCTGAAGGCTGGTAGCTGCACTCTGCTGCCGCACTGCAAGCTCCTCCAGCAGTGGTCCGCACAGCAGCGGATCGGCCAGGCGATTCGCCAGCTCAAGACCGGCCATGGCGTCCTTGGCATATAGAACCGGAGCGCCGTACTGTGGAGCGATACGGCTGTCGGCAAAATTGCGTGAAAGTGCCGCACCACCAACCATCAGCGGCACACTGATGCCGGCTGCTTTCAGATCGGCAGCCGTCGTTGCCATCTGCAGGGCGCTCTTGACCAGCAGACCGGAGAGGCCGATGAAATCCGGCTGTTCACGCAATGCCGCTTCGATCAGCGTTTCCGGACCGACCTTGATCCCCAGGTTGACTACTTGAAAACCGTTGTTGGAGAGGATAATCTCGACCAGATTTTTGCCGATATCGTGAACATCCCCCTTAACTGTCGCCAGCAACATCTTCCCCTTGCTGGAGCTTTCACCCTTCTCAAGATACTGTTGCAGATAGGCCACCGCAGCCTTCATCGCCTCGGCCGATTGCAGAACCTCGGCCACAATCAGCTGATTGTCGTTGAACAGTCGCCCAACTTCGGCCATGCCAGCCATCAGCGCTCCGTTAATGATTTCCAGCGGTTTGTCACCGCGTGCCAGAGCGATATCCAGATCGGCGGTCAGGCCGTTCTTGATCCCCTCGATGATGTAGCGTGGCAACCGCTCATCGATCGGCAGATCGGCGGCCGGAGTATGGACGGTCTGCTGTTTGTCGCGGAAAGCGGCAGCAAATGCGGCGACCGGATCTTCACCGCGCCAGTAGATCAGATCTTCCGCCAGACGCAGCTCTTCGGGATCAATTGACGCATAGCGCTCGAGTTTCTCGGTGTTGACAATTGCGTAGGTCAAACCAGCCTTGACGCAGTGATGTATGAATACGGCGTTCAATACCTCGCGCCCCGCCTGCGGCAGACCGAAGGAGACATTGGAGATTCCCAGTATCGTGCTGCATTCCGGAAATGCTTCCGTAATCAGCCGCACCCCCTCGATGGTTTCAACCGCCGATCCGATATACGAAACATCACCGCTTCCGACCGGGAAGACCAACGGATCGAAGATCAGATCTTCCGGACGCAGACCGTATTTGTTGACCAGCAAGTCGTAGGATCGCCGGGCGACCGCCAGTTTGCGTTCACGAGTAATGGCCATGCCATGCTGCGGGTCTTCATCGATGCATCCAACCACCACGGAACCGCCATAATGGTGCAGCAGCCGGGCGGTCTTGGCGAAACGATCTTCGCCATCTTCCAGATTGATCGAATTAAGCAGGCATTTGCCCTGCAGCCGCTGCAGGGCCAGTTCCGTGACCTGTAGATCGGTTGAGTCGATCATAATCGGTGCCCGCACCTTGCGCGGCAGAAACTCAAGCAGTCGTACCATGTCGGCCGCTTCATCCCGATCCGGGTTGGCTACGCAGACGTCAATCACCTGAGCGCCCCCCTTGACCTGATCGCGGGCGATCTCGGCCCCCTCCTCAAAGCGTTCGGCGACGACCATGTTTTTAAACTTGCGCGAGCCGATTACATTAGTTCTCTCACCCACCAGCAGCGGGCGGAGGTCATCTTCAATGAAACAGGGCTCGATGCCGGATACAGCCCTTCGGCGAATGGTTGAGGGACGCCGGGGGGGGCGACCGGCCACCATTTTGGAGATAGCCGCGATATGAGCCGGTGATGTTCCACAGCAGCCACCAACGATATTGAGCCAGCCTTCATCGACAAAACGGGACAATTTAGCGGCCAGCGATTCGGGAGATTCGGCGTAATGGCCATTTTCATCCGGCAGGCCGGCATTAGGATAGACCGAAACGTGACAACGGGCCAGTTCCGACAGCGTCCGCAGGTGATCGGCCATAAACTCCGGACCGGTGGCGCAGTTCAATCCGATACTGATCAGTCCCAGGCTCTCTTCCAGATGGGCCAAGCTGATATATAACGCCTCGACATTCTGTCCGGCCAGCATGGTGCCAGTCGGCTCAATCGTGCCGGAAACCATGATCGGAACACGTCGGCCGCACTCATCAAAAGCCAAACGGGCCCCCTCGGCTGCCGCTTTCAGATTCAGCGTATCCTGAGCTGTTTCCAGCAGCAGCAGATCAACCCGGCCAGCCAGCAGTCCCAGCGTCTGTTCACGAAAAGCCTGTACCAGCTGTTCAAAGGTCACGCCACCCGTTACAGAGATCGTACGCGTAGTCGGTCCTATCGACCCAGCCACCCAGCGCGGTTTTTCCGGGGTCGAGAAGGCATCACAGGCCCGCCGGGCGATCAGGGCCGCCTGCCGGTTCAGTTCGTAGACCTGATCCTGCAGACCATACTCCGCCAAAACGATGTTGGTTGAGCCAAACGTGTTCGACTCGATGATATCGGCTCCCGCTTCCAGGTAGGCCCGGTGGACCCGCTCAATGACGTCGGGACGTGAAAAGGTTAAATGTTCGTTACACCCTTCGTATTCAGCGCCGCCAAAATCATCGGCCGTCAGATTACAGGCCTGCAACTGGGTACCCATAGCGCCGTCCAGCACCAGTATCCGGTGTGATAGTGCCGAAATAATATTCTGTGGCATGTGTAAAATCCTCCGTTGTGGTATGGAACAGTCTTACCGTAAAAAAGTATGGATCATATCTTCAGTAGGAATGTTTTGCCAGAATATCCTGCAACTGCGCCGGAACAAAAGCCACATCCCAACACCAGACACCAAAACCACCCTTGGCGTTGACACCCTGCACCCAGAAATTAAGTGCCGCGCGTTTAGCCTTATTTTGTTCCGAGTCTTCTCCTTTGATCTCCAGCACCAGCATCCTGCCATTGTTCAGTTTGACAATAAAGTCGGGTATGAAGCGCCGTCTGGAGCCATTCCAGAGATAGTAGACCTGAAAACCGAGGTGATCGTTTTTTACGTAAGCCGACACTTGTTTGCTCATTTCCAACAGGTTGGCCGTTAGCTGTTCCCAACTGCTGTCAGCAACCATATGGCTGATTTGCGACCTTCTTGCCGGATGGCACGTTTTGGTGGTGTACCAGGTACGCATGGCGACTGTTGAACCGATAGGAGCGTCCTCATCAAAAACCGGTTCCAACCGTTCGCAATTCTGTTCGGTCACGAAACGGAGCAAGTGCTGCACAATCAGGTCGATATTGAGGGCAAACAGAATCCGTTTGCGTAGCGGTTCCTGATGGAACAACGACGGAATGTGCAAAAGATCTGACGCGAAGAATTGTTCTACCAGCCGTATAAGCTGGAACACCAGGTAGTCATGGCCGCCATGATAACCGCCGCGCAGTGTTTCAAACGCCTTGCGCGCCGCTTGAAACGTCAGGCGTTGCAGGCGGAAACCTTCCGGTAACTTCTCCAGATCAATGACCTGAACCTTGCTCAAATCGGTTGCCCCGCCCAAGGCCGGGGCCAGTTCAGCAGTTACAGGCGTCTTGGCCGGGTCGAGTGGCAGAACCTCCACCTTTGTCCAGTCTACAACGAGAACAGGTTGCACCACGCTATCGATCCTCAACACGTTGGGCCAGCGGATTTCCAACTCAGCCCGTTCCGGCAATGATTCAATCTGCGTACTCGGTTTGGGCGGCGGGGGCGGGTCGCCACCATCACCCACATCCTGAAAGATGGAAAGCGGCACACCGAAGATATTGACATATTCCGGAAGAAACAGACCGTTCTCATCGGTTTCATAAGAAACCCGCCGCAGGCCCCTGCCGATGACTTGTTCACAAAGTAACTGGCTGGTGAAAGCCCGCAATCCCATGATGTGGGTGACGTTCTTGGCATCCCACCCCTCAGAGAGCATCGCTACGGAAATAACCTTCTGCAAATCCTGTCCGGCAGCGCCGCGCTTGCCGACGTTATCGACTATCTCCCGCAGCAGCTCTTCCTTTTTCAATTCCCGCAGGCGAACTTTGCGAGTTTCGGGAATATTGGTCGCTTCGACAATCGCCTTCAGAGTAGTCTCGTAATCCTTGTCACTTGCGGCGCTCTCGCCAATTTCGGCTTTCTCCAGAACGCGTGAATCGACCCGTAGCGTCCGTTCAGGCGCATGCAGTTCCGGCCAGTGAACGTCACCGTGGCGAAAGTAATGTTCGATACGTGCTGAGGTTTCGGTTCGGTTGCAGACGGTCAACATCACCGGCGGCGAAGTGTGCCCCGCTTCCAGCCACAACCGCTGCGTCTCGCGCCAATCAGCGCCAAGCAGGGTGTAGGCGTCCTGCACCAGCTTTGGCAAGGGTTCGTGAGCTTCGGCCTTGCGATTGAGATCGTCCGCAACCTCCGGGTCACGGTAGATATGATAAAGTTTGGAACGGAAGGTTTTGGTGTCGGGAAGCGCATCGTCACGGATGACAACCCGTGGCGTCTTGACCAGTCCCGCTTCGATGGCGTCGTTGAGGCCGAAATCGGAAACAATCCAGTCAAACAGACCCGCTTCGCTGCTGGCCTTGCCGGTCGGCGCAAAGGGTGTGGCGGAGAGATCGAAGCAGCGTTGAATACGCCGGGTTTTGTGGATGCGGTCCAGTCCTTCGATCCAGCGGGTAGCCTCGTCCAGGTCGAGCCCCTGTTCCGCTGCCTGTTTCTTGCTGATCTTTAATTCCGCCGGGATACGATAGGCGTGGTGGGCCTCATCGTTGATAATCACCAGATCGCGCTGGACAGCCAGCTTCCCCAGAACCCGCCGGGTAAAAGCCTCGTCGCTCTCGGCACCTTTCTTCACCACCGAGCGGTCGGCCTGTTTGAGCGGCATCAACGTGTGCCAATTTTCTATCAGCAGTTCTACCTGATTGAGTTTCTGGCGGAGCGCTTCGGATGGGCAGAGGTCGAAGTAGTCGTAGAAATTATCCGGCTCACCCGGATAGAGCACCCGCAGTCGCTCCTTCACGGTGATCCCCGGCGCAACAATAAAGACAGCTCGGGAAAAGTCCTTATTCCTCTTGGGATAGGTCAGCGCATTCAGTACCTGCCACGTGATGATCATCGCCATCACCGTAGTCTTACCGGTCCCGGTGGCCATCTTGTTGCAGAGCCGCTGCCAGGTACCGCCATCGCCGGGAACGTGAATACCTTGTTTGAATTCCGGCGAGGCTTCAACCAGCCAGATCAAAGTATCCATCGCCTCCAGTTGGCAGAAGTAGAATGGAAACTGCCGCGCATCGCGATCATACCAATGCTCCAGCAGCCGCCGTGTTACACTGGTGATCCCAGGATAACCGGCCACCCGCCATTCATCGACGCGGCCACGGATGCTGTTGACCAGATCAAGCGTCTCAGTGCGCCGCGTGTTGTGACGGGCATCGAAAATTTCATACCCGGCCGGGCGACGCTCCGGAGTCAGAGTAAGCGAGCCATCTCGGGCCTGCTGCCAGTGCTGGAGCGGGACTTCGTAGGGGGAGTTGATGATGAGAGAGGTGGGCTGGGTCATTGGTCGCCTATTCAAATTCTTGCAATCGCTGGATTGCTCGTGCCAGGCTGGGTGCGATCTTTACCGCCTCGTCCAGTCGCCATTCAGATTTCACAAAATTACACAGCAGATCGTTATATTCCAGTCCAATGGGGCTCGGAGCACCTTTATTAGGCAGCAAACCTTCCTTCAATTCACGTTTTCTGGATTTCTTTGCCAAATTCAAGAGATCAGCCTTTGGATCACGACTTGTTTCAGGATTTACCGGCACTTCTGTTTCCTCAATTCCCAGCCATCCGGCAAATTGAGATCGATCAGCAAGAGGAAACTCAACCCGCCATTGCATGATCTTATGAAATCCGGCAACCTGGTTTTCAGATACCCGAAACCTCCATGTCTTCGGCGATCCTTTGGTATCTTAGCAGCAACGGAGTGACCTGTTGCCATGATGATATATTCGGCCAGTGCCTCGCTGAGGCGATCTTCGGTTGCAATATAGAAATCAGCCATAGTCGACTCAGCTCAACGTGATTTTTTCAGCCGATTCCGGCCGGGTTTTTGGAAGCAATACTTCAGCTATTGACAACCCTGATTTAATCAATATCGCTTCATCTTCAGTAATACCTCTAACCTGGGTACCTTCTGTACCAGGCTCAAGAATCAAGACATTTCGACCGTCAATTCCAGGATTTTCAAGCAAGGAATAACTGTGTGTGGTCATGAATACCTGTTGCATTCGCTTGCGTTGCAACTTGTCGATGAGAAGTGGAATCCGTTCTACAATTGCGTCATTCAGAGATAACTCAGGTTCTTCCAACAGAAGCGGTGAATGCCCCTCAAGCAGACACCAGAGCAGGCCAATGAGGCGCAACGTCCCGTCAGAAAACTGATCTTCTCTCTGACATGCGCCACGTGCACGCCAATGTGAATATTTCGCTTCCAAATGAGGACGTCCCAGTTCATCACGCACAAATGTCAGCTCTTTTAATTGTGGAACTGCCAAGTTCAAAGCGTCTTCCATTTTCTTGAGATAGAGGTCTCGGGTTTTGTCATTTGCATTAGCCACTCGTTCCAGAAACCGTTGTCCAAAAGGGTCCGTATCGGCATCTGTTGGAGTCGACAATTCGGGGTGGCGTAATAACTGCGGCACGAGATGCATATAGGTAATTGAGTCAAGGAATTTGGAAATATCTCGAAACTTGCTATTGGTGAATGTATTTTCGAGCGCAGTTTGCGTTAGCAGCTCTTTGTCGTTATCGTCATTTGAATCAGGACGTTTGAGCAGTTCACCCTGTTCACGATGCCACACGGATTCATTGGTGATGACGTTTCGACGATGACCTGCGGTTTCAGCAGTGAACTCGAGGGTATATCTCCACAATGGCTCTTTATCATCTGCACTTTCTGAAAGCTCGACAAAAATTCCAACGGCTGGGTAGTTCCTTGCTACAAGACTTTTTATCTTGGTCACTCCCTTGCGGTCAGCAATTGCTTTTTGCAAGCCACCACCACTGGGAGTTGCTATATCCCGTAAAAAACGAAGCGCATCAAGAAAGTTTGACTTTCCGGAAGCATTTGGACCAATTAGATAAACGGTTTCCCGCAGCCGAACATCAATTTCCTCAAAGTTCCGCCAATTTTTTAGTGCTATCCGCGTAATCAGCATAACCTAATCCTCCAACGGAATAATCTTCAAAGATTCAATGCCCCGGTCGTCCACGATCTTCACCGCCACTTTGCGGTTATCACCTGGTTCGAAGGGAAGCGAGACGGTGCCGTGGAACTGCTCCAACAGCTCTTCGTTCAACTCAGCGCGGATGTTCTTCTTGAGCTTTTGCCATCCTTCACCCTTGCCTGCCAGCGGGAAGAACACCTGACGGGGAAAGAGGGAGCGTTCGTCGTAGTCGGTGTCCAGCAGCCACATGGCGATCTTTCCCTTGCCGCCGGAGACCAGTTCGCCTTTAGAGGTGTCAAAGTAATCAAAGCCATTTACTTCAACTTGATACAATTGGCTCCCCTCGCCCTTTGGGAGATGAGTTGGGGGTGAGGGGACCTTGCGTACATCCACATCCGGCTGGCCCATCAGCCAAAAGCTCTGGTTGCTGGAGCGGGCCTTTTTCAGATCTTCTGTCAGCAGGTCAGTATTCATCTGGGCTTTGAGGGCGGTGATCCCCTTGAGGTTGTCAATATCCTTGGCCGCTTCGGGATCGAAGGCGAAGGCGCAGAAGACAATCATCTTCGGCAGCGGAAACAGCTCTCCGGCCTCGCGCAGGGCCAACTCCACCTGGCGCTGTTCAAGCGCCGCGTGTTCCGGGCCAAAGCTGATGACCACCCGTTCGCCGCTGTCCAGATGACCGCTGACATGCAGATGGCGCGTTCCCGGCAGGGTTTCCAGTTCGGCAAAGCGGAGCATCTGTCCACTTTTGCCGCGGATGCCGGTTGTCAGCAGTTCGTCGCGCCACTGGTGCTGGCGGGCGGATTCACCGGAGCGGGCAATGGCTACATCGGCCTCATGTGCAGGCTTGGCTTCGTCCAGTGCCAGCACAGTCGGGAACGGCACCGCCTCGACCGTGAACGGGCCGGTGATGCGCAGCTTCTTTTTGTCCGGTTGGGGCTGATCGAAGAGAGTTTCCTGATCGGCGTGGGCAGCAATGGAGGCGTCCATCTGCTTCTGCATCGCCTGGCGGGATTTGTGGAAGGCGTCGAAAGGGAGGCGCGCGGCCTCCGGCCAGTCGATGGGGAGGTCGAAGGGGACGGACCATTCCTGTAATCCCCCCCCTGCCCCCCGTAAACGGGGGGAGGACAATGTTGATTCCACCACTAAAAGGGAGGGTAACAACGCAGATCCCCCCCGTTTACGGGGGGGGTAGGGGGGGGTAGGGGGGGATAATAACACCGCATTTAACTCCCCCAGCGCTTTTTCCACCGCCGGGTGCATCCGCTCGTAAATCTCGTCAATATCCGGGTTGTTGGCAATGTACCCGTCAACCGAGCACCATCTATCTTCCCACCGATCTTCAAGCTATGCTGACCTGAAATTTTCAGACTTTCAGGAGGTCAGCAGATGCCAGGAGAGACACCTGACTGGTCAGTCAGAT
>DUZX01000005.1 GCA_013349325.1 Desulfuromonadales bacterium | reverse complement strand
GAAGCCAGAGAAGTAAGAAAGCAAAAACGAAAACAGACTTATCCTGAAATCAGGCGTTCAGGGGAAGCTGACTTACCATTAGATCAAGCGGCCTGAAAGTCCAATTCCGACTGAGGCGGAACAACCGGACTTCCCGCAATTGATCCTGCTACCGGATTAACAGTTTTAAATTTTACACCGCCTACTGACAACATTCTTACACAGGTATTTACTCCTGCCAGCTATGTTGCAGCCGGTTTACCCATCGCGCCTGATGCCTGGGATGCTGGTTGGAAAGACACCATTGCGACACCTCCCGGTTACGTAACCCGTGTCTGGGCCAAATTCGACCTCGTCGGCGAATACGTATGGCACTGCCATATCCTCAGCCACGAAGAACATGACATGATGCGTAACTTCATCGTAACCGATGCCGCATTCACTGCTCCGGCTCCGGCCAAGATCACCGTGCCTGCAACCGCTGCAGCTGCCGCCTATACCGTTACGTGGGTAGGTACAGCTATCCCCGGTGTTACCTACGAACTTCAGGAAGCTACTGACAGTGCTTTTATCAACCTGACAACACCACAACCGCTGATCAGTGCAGCACCAAACTTCACCACAACAAAAATCGCAAATGGCACATTCTACTATCGTGTCCGTGCTATTCCGACGGCAGCTTCAGGTTTCACGACCAGTGCCTGGAGAACAGCAGCAAACCCCGTCAGCGTAAAGCTTCCATTAACTATAACTCCAACGACACTGGCAGCTGCTTCTGTTAACACACCCTACAGCAGCACAACCGTAAACACCATCAATGGCACATCACCGTTCAGCTGGTCAGTAACCGGTCTGCTGCCATCAAGCTTGACCTTCAATTCGACCACCGGCGTAATCAGCGGCACACCAGTTTCTGCTGACGTAACCGGCGCATTGACAACATACGCCATCAACGTCACTGTAACAGACAGTGCCACACCTCCTGTATCGCTGACAGCACCGCTCAGCCTGGTAATCAATCAGGTTCTTCCTGCTGCACCAACCCTGTTGACAGCAACTGCTTTCGGAGCTGCTCAGGTTAATCTTGCCTGGGTAAATAATGCTAACAACGCAACCGGCTTCACTCTGCAGCGTGCAACAAATGCAACCTTCACAAGAGCTCTTGTAACAGTAGCCACACCTCTTACTCTGCCGGCAACTGCTACGACCTACTCTGACCTTACCGTAGTAGCAGGCACCACCTACTACTACCGTATCGCCAGCACCAATGGCGCAGGTTCATCTGCTTTTGCCGTATCTGCACTGGTCAAACCTGCTGTTTTGGCTATCACTGCCCCGGTATTAACTGCCGGAAAAGTTAACCTGGCCTATACAGCTACTATTGTAGCAACCGGCGGATTGCCACCATACACCTGGTCTGCTGCCGGACTCCCGACCAGCCTGTCTATCGCTCCGGCAACCGGTATCATCAGCGGCACTCTGACTCCGGCCGATGTTACGGCAGGACTTTTGTCTACGGTGTACCCTGTAACCATTACGGTTCAGGACAGCTTTGTCCCTGCGAATGTAATATCAACTTTACCTGTAAATCTGACGGTTAATCAGGTTCTGCCTTTGGCACCAACCCTGTTAACAGCAACAGCAATCGGCATGAACCAGGTCAACCTGGCATGGGTTGATAATTCAAACAACGAAGATGGCTTTAACCTGCAGCGTGCAACTGACAAAGCCTTCACACTTGGTCTCACTGCAATTGCACTGCCTGCAAACGCAACTGCTGCTGCTTCCTACATCGACACCACTGTACTGCCCGGCGTAACATACTACTACCGGGTAGCCAGCAACAACGCTGTTGGAATTTCGAAATATGTAACTACCGCAACACCAGCAAAAACACTCGCAGTTTTAACGATCCCTGCTACCACCGTTTTAAAAGCTGCAACGGTTAATCTGGCATATACCGCCACTCTTGCAGCAACCGGTGGACTCGTACCGTACACATGGTCTATAGATCCTGCGACCTTACCTACCGGCCTGACCATGACTTCAGCCGGCGTCATCAGCGGCATTCCTGCTCCGAGCAATGTTACAACAGGCTTGCCGGTAACATTCCCGGTAACCGTTACGGTTACTGACAGCTTCGCCTCAGCACCACAAACAGTAACCGCCACTATCAATCTGGTCGTCAATCAGGCACTGCCTGCCGCACCGACCCTGGTAACAGCAACTCTGGCCGGCACAACCCAGATCAACCTGACGTGGGTTGACAATGCCACCAACGAAACAGGCTACACAGTTCAGCGTGCAACAGACGGAGCATTCCTGATTGGTCTCGTTACATTAACAACGACACTGCCAGCAAACAGCATTGCCTACAGTGACACAACCGCTCTGGCCGGCTCGTCTTACTACTACCGTGTCGCCAGCAGCAACGGTCTCGGACTGTCGAAATACGTTATAGCAACACCGAAACCGATCAAAACACTTGCTGCTTTGACAATACCTGCTACCACCGTTTTAAAAGCAGCTAAAGTTAACGCCGCCTACTCAACTACGTTGAAAGCAACGGGCGGACGTGCACCTTACACCTGGTCCGCAACCGGCTTACCTGCCGGCGTGACTATTGCTCCGGCTACCGGCATCATTTCTGCCGTTGCATTCCCATCAGTAAACCCGGCAGTCCTGTCGTCAATTATCCCGGTAACCGTTACCGTGTCAGATGCCGCCGGCAGCACCCCGGTTACCATGGCATTAAACTTGACCGTTACAGAGGTTAAGCCGACTGTGCCTGCGCTGTTAGCCGCAGCTCCCGGGTTGCCAGCACAGATCAACCTGTCGTGGAACGGCTCTGCAAATGCAGCGAGCTTCACACTGCAGCGTTCAACCACAACCGCCTTCAAGGCTGCAACAACAGTGACGATCCCGCTTCTGACCGGTGGGGCATACACTGACGCAACAGTTGTGACAGGGACCACCTATTACTATCGCATCAGCGCTACAAATATCGCGGGAGTCTCCGCATATTCAGTAGCGACGCTACCGGTAATAGCCCCGTAATATCCGCTCAGATGTAGTTTCTGAACAGATACGCATTACTTCAAGTCCCCCTGACGATTATTCGTCAGGGGGACTTGATTTATCAGCAAAGGTACAGTAAAAAGTAGAGGTATTTATACTGGTCTACATAAGGAACTCACCATGCGACGACATCACCTCATGACATCCATCACGTCAACCGGAATCACTGTTGCAGTTGTCTGTCTTCTTGCCCTGCTGTCGTTTCTTCCACTGACCGCCTGGAGCGCCGATGCCGTAAAAACCCTCCCCCCCCCGTCAGATGAAGTGATCCGTAAAGGTGAACAGATGTATCGCAACGGCCTGCTCCCCACGGGAACTGAGATGAAGGCCTTTATCAGAAACGACGTACAGGTTCACGGGGCCTCATTCAGTTGTGTCAGTTGTCATCTGCGCAGCGGTATCGGCGCTATCGAGGGGCAGGTACTGACGCCGCCGACTAACGGCGTGAAACTCTTCAAACCGTATTATCAGTACAACCCCGTTATTCCTGAGCCGAATAAGCCGCCCCCTAAAAACATGATGGACAGACCGGGTGCCAAGCCGCTCTACCGCCCCGCGTATACGAATGACACCATCGCCGCAGCAATCCGTTCGGGCATCAATCCTGCCGGACGGGAGCTGAACGCCGTTATGCCGCGCTACCAGCTTGACGACGCCGACATGAACACCCTGATCGCCTACCTGAAAACTCTCTCCGCCGAGCACTCGCCCGGCGTGGTTCCGGGTGCGACTCCCGGAGCGCCACCCAAGGAGATCCGTTTTGCTACCGTCATTGCAGGCAATGTGCCGGCCAACCAGCAGAAGGAGATGCTTGCCACGCTGAATGCTGTAATAAACGATCACAATACCAAGGCCAAAAGAAGAAGCAAGTTCGTTAATTATGGCGACAAGAAACTCGTCGCGGCCAGCTTCAACTATCCGCTCTTTACCCTGTCACGCTGGGAGCTGACCGGTCCCCCGGAAACCTGGCGGGGACAACTGGATGAGCTTTACCGTAAAGAACCGGTTTTTGCTCTGCTGGGGGGTATAACATCAGGGAGCTGGCAGCCAATGCACGAGTTCAGCGAAAAAAACAAGCTCCCCTGTCTGCTGCCGATCACCGATCTGCCGGTGGTCTCTGACAGCGACTGGTATACGCTGTACCTTTCCAAGGGAATCTGGCAGGAGGGGGAGACGGCTGCCCGCTACCTCGACCGCCATGCCGATCTGCCCAATGATGCCCGCGTACTGCAGATCATCGAGGATTCGGCGCTCTCGCGCACGCTGGCTGCCGGCTTCGAAGGAGCCTGGAAAGGAACCGCACGACTGGCGCCGGTCACCATCACCCTTGCTCGCGGAGAACGACTCACTCCGGAAGCTCTGCAGAAGTTGACCCGCACGGAAAAGCCCGCCGTCATCCTGCTCTGGACGTCTGAGCAGACCGGAGCCATCCTCACGGAACTGGCACATGGTTCAACAGTACCCAAACGCGTCCATGTTTCTGCCACGCTGTTCGGTTCCCGGTTTGCTGATATTCCGGAAAAGGCGCGCCCGTTCACCTACATCAGCTACCCCTATCGTCTCAATGAGGAGAAGGATGCGTTTTATGACAATGCACGCGCCTGGCTGAAGAAGAATTCTGCTCCGGTCAGTGACCTGCGTATTTCAAGTAAGCTGTTTGCCTTGACCAAGGTTCTTCTGGAGCCGTTTCAGGTTGTAAAGCGTGATTTTAATCCGGCCGGACAGGGAAATGGACTGGTAATTATGGAGGAGCAGTTCGAGATGATGCTGCATGTCAGGCGCAATTACTACCGTGACTACCTGATGGATGTGGTCGGTATGATGGCTGATGCCCAGAGCCTGGCATATGAGCGCATCAGTTTCGGACCCGGTCAGCGCTATATTTCGAAAGGGTGCTACATTGCCAAACTGTCACCCGGCGCGGAGCCGAGCCTGATTAAGGAAAGCGACTGGGTTATTCATTAAAATATTACCGATGTAGGGGCAACGCCGTTGGCTCGCCGCAGCCGCAATAGTCAACTGTATTGCATATTGCATCGGGGTGACCCACCGGGTGCGCCCCTACAAAACTAATTCAAAACAAGACCCCCAAGGTTTTCAAATCCTCGGGGGTCTTCTCCTTTCGTACGACTCATTCATGTAATTCTAATTCTTCATTCCCAGCCCACGTTCTTTAACCAGACCAAGTGATTGCAGCAGTTCCAGTGCCCGTTTCAGCTGATAATCGTTCTGTAGATCGGTATCACTACCCGCTCCATGCGACCCGACGGGTGGCTTCACCACCTGTTTTTCTGGCAGCTTCGGTGCTGGTGCAACCGATTCACCCTCCGGTGCCAGACGACGATCAAGATCGCTCTCTTTGAGCCGCTCACCCTCCCCCTTCACGTTCCCCGGCATAATTTTCTGAGCTGCAACCTCAATATCAGGCACGATCCCCTTTGCCTGGATCGAACGACCGCTGGGGGTGTAATAGCGTGCGGTGGTCAGCTTGAGCGCGGCATTACCCTTCATCGGATAGATGCTCTGTACCGATCCTTTCCCAAAACTCTGCGTTCCCATGATAATGGCCCGTTTATGATCCTGCAGTGCACCGGCCACAATCTCGGATGCACTGGCGCTGCCGCCGTTGATCAGGACGATGATCGGATAGTGCGGTTCCTTGGTTCCCAGGGTGGCGTTATAGACCCGGTTTGTTTCCGGCAGACGCCCTTTGATTGACACGATGGCGGTCTTGGAGATGTCATCGCCTATGAAGCAGTTGACAACCTGTGCAGATGCTTCCAGCAGACCGCCCGGATTATAGCGCAGATCCAGCACCAACCCTTTCAGCTGACCGCCGGCTTGGGAATGCAGCGTTGCAAGCGCCTCCTTGAACTCAGCCCCGGTGCGCTCCTGAAACTGCGCAATGCGGATCAGACCGTAGCCGGGCGCCAGCATGCGCGATTTCATGCTTTTAATTTTAATGATATCGCGCACCAGATTGAAAACCAGCGGCTTAGGGGAATCGTTGCGCAGAATTGTCAGTGTCACCGGCGTACCCTTCTCACCACGCATCCGCTTGACCGCTGCCGAAATATTCATCCCCTGTGTTGAAGTCCCATCAATCTTCCAGATGTGATCATTGGCCGCAATGCCGGCCCTGAAAGCCGGCGTATCGTCAATCGGAGAAATCACCGACAGCTTGCTGTCTTTCATACCCAGCTCTATACCGACGCCGCCGAATGCGCCCGACATCTGAATTTCCATCTCATGGTACGGTTCCGGCGGAAGATAGGCGCTGTGCGGATCCAGAGCTGCCAAAGCGCCGTTCACCATGCTCAGAACCAGTTTTTTGGAATCCGGCTTTTCAACATGGCTTTCCAGAACTGCCGCATAGGCCTCCTTGAGAAGCGCAAGATAGGCTGCATCCGGGCGGCGGTCCTGATCTTTAAGGCGGATCAGAAAAAAAGATGCGCACGCAACAGCCAACAGAACGGTTACGATTATCCAGATTTGAGTACTGCGTGGTATGCGACCGGTAGGCATGCGTGGTTATCTCCTTACGTCAATCCCGTAACTTTTTATCTTACGGTGCAGGTTGCTACGTTCAAGTTCAATAATTTCTGCTGTACGGGAGATGTTCCAATCATTCTCTTCCAGCTTGTGGATGATAAATTCCCTCTCGAAATCCTCGCGGGCATCGCGCAGTGCCGAACGCGAAAAAGCCGTATCCAGCTTCGGACAGGGTGGGGGGCCGGATTGAACGGCGCCGCGCAGATCAGGCACATCTGTCGGTGTAATGATGCGACCGGGAGTCATGATCAGGATGCGCTCGACAATATTTTTCAGTTCCCGCACGTTGCCGGGCCAGGAATATCCTTTTAACATTTCGAGTGTTTCAGGCTGAAATTTTTTGGATTCACGCCCTTCGCGACGATAGAGTTGCGCCACAAAGCACCCTACCAGCAGCGGGATGTCATCCAAGCGATCACGCAACGCCGGAGCGTGAAACGGCACGACATTCAGCCGATAATACAAATCCTCCCGAAAATGACCGGCTACGATTTCATCAGCCAGCACTTTGTTGGTGGCGGCTACGATCCTGACATCGACAGTTACCAGACGTGTCCCGCCGACCCGCTCAAAGCAGCGTTCCTGAAGTACCCGCAGAATTTTAGCCTGCGTCTTGAGTGACATATCGCCGATCTCATCCAGAAAAAGGGTGCCGCCGTCAGCCAGGTCAAAACGCCCTTTTTTCTGCGTCACCGCCCCGGTAAAAGCCCCTTTTTCATGCCCGAACAACTCGCTCTCAATCAGCTCTTCCGGGATGGCCGCGCAGTTAATCGCAATAAAGGGGCGTTCGCGACGCGGGCTGTAATAGTGGATCGAACGGGCGATCAGCTCTTTGCCGGTGCCGTTTTCGCCGGTTATCAGCGTTGAGGCCGAGGTCGGAGCAACACGCATGATCTGATCGCGCAAAGCCGCAATCGGCGCTGTATTACCCAGCAATTCATACTCATTGACGGCAGAGCGTTTCAGCTCCGCATTTTCCGCCTTCAATTCCTGCAGCTGCATGGCGTTGGCCACGGTAATCAGCACTTTTTCCAGTGAAAGCGGTTTTTCGATGAAGTCAAAAGCGCCCAGTTTGGTAGCCCGCACCGCCGTCTCAATGGTCCCATGTCCCGATATCATAACCACGATCAGCTGCGGGAAAAGTGTCTTCAGCCGCTCCAGCGTTTCCAGACCATCAATTCCGGGCATCCAGATATCGAGCAACACCAGATCAGGCAGCTCCTGCCCTGCCAGCTCAATCCCATCAATACCGCAGGGGGCGCTCATGACGTTATAGCCTTCATCTTCAAGAATCCCACCTAGCGATGTGCGGATATCTTTTTCATCATCAATTATCAAAATGGTACGCTGCATAGAATCCTCTCTTCTTTAGCGTCGTTCTCCGGCCGGAAGTTCAATAACAAAAACGGCTCCATGCGGCTCGTTATCACGAACCCGGACGAAACCGCCATGATCGGTAATGATACTGCTGACAATGGCCAACCCCAGACCGGTGCCGCTTTTTTTGGTTGAAAAATAGGGTTCAAACAGGCGCGGTTTATCTTCCGGAGCGATCCCGGGGCCATTATCGGCACTGGTGACAATAGCCATTTTCAATTCACTGTCGAAGTCGGTTTTCAGCATGACCTGCCCCACTCCATCCATGGCAGCCACGGCATTTTCAAGAATGTTGATCAGAACACGCTTGATCTGGTCACGATCAATATTCAGATGCGGCAAACTTTCATCGGCATTGAAGCTGAACTGGACGCCCGGATGTCCTTCCTGATAGAGCGTCAGCGTCTCGCGAATCAGCCCGTTCAGATCGTTCGGCTCCGGCTGAATGGCCGGCATTCGGGCAAAGTTTGAAAATTCGTTGACCAGTGTCTTGAGGTCGTCAACCGACTTGATAATCATGGCGGTACATTCGTCAAAGACCGTCTCATCGTCGGCAAAGCGGGATAGATAGCGCTTGCGCAGCCGCTGTGCCGAAAGCTGAATCGGGGTCAGCGGGTTCTTGATCTCGTGAGCGATCCTGCGCGCAACCTCGCGCCAGGCAGCCATGCGCTGAGCCCGCATCATCTGCGTCTGATCATCGAGCACCGCCACGATGCCGAGGACATTCCCGTTGCTGTCGCGCAGCATGGTCAAATGCATCTGCAGTGTCAGACGCGTACCGCGAACATCCACGACTATCTGGCGACTGATGCTGCCGTGTGGCGATTGCGCCAGTTCGCGGATTGACTCCATGGCGATCTCAAGCTGCGCTTCCTGCAGTACTTCGCGGAAATTCCGCCCCAGCACATTGGCGGCGGTCAGACTCAGTAAGCGCTCGGCAGAGGTGTTGATCGTGCGCACGACACCTTCGCGATCGACCGAAATAACGCCGGCCGCCACGTTATGCAGCACGATTTCCATATACTGCCGCCGCCGTTCGATTTCCTGATTGCTGCGCGACAACTCGACATTGGAGACGTTCAGGGCCTGCTGTTTGGCGCGCAGATCCTCGGTCATACGATTAAACGATTGCACCAGCATACCGATTTCATCCTCGGAAAAAGCTTCGATCCGTACGTCAAGGTTGCCGTTTGCCACCGCATGAGTGGCATCGACCAGTTCCTGCAGCGGTTTCGTCATGCTGTTGGCCAGATAGACACCCATCCAATACGCCAGAAACAGAATCACCATCGCAATCAAAAAGAGCGTGATGATATAGCCGGTCCGAATCGGGTTTTTCAGGATCTTCAGCTGACGGAATTCGTGGTACGACTCGGTGATCTCCTTCATCTTACTGACCAGCGAATAGGGGACGTAATAGTTGACCACAATCACGCCCACGACATCGGCACTGTTCCAGGTTGAGCGGATCGGTACGATACCCCTGATCAGATCGGCCTTACCGGCCTGATTGACTCTGGTCAGCTCCTCGCCCGCCAGACCTCGCTTGATATCTTCGGAAGAGGGATTGGTGAACTCCGCTTTCGGCACATCCGGATTGGTGGCCCGCACCAGCTCCTCGCGCTGGGCAGAATAAACTTCGACAACCCCCAGATTATATTCCTTCTGCTTTTGACGGATTAGCTGCCGCAACTGCGGCAGATTGGCGTCGTTGAGCAGTTTGCGATCTTTGACAAACTCGGCGATCTGCCTGCCGTAGTAGAGAGCGTTGCTGGCGGAACTTTTGTAATAGGTCTGGGCCACTTCCAGCGATTCACTGAGCGAAGTTTCGACCTGGGTGTTGAACCAGTTATGAACCGTATTGTTGATGAAACCGGCCGCAGCAAAAAAAAGCAGCATGGTCGGAACCAGTGAGAGACCGACAAAGGAGAGTACCAGTTTGGAGCGCAGGCGCTTGGCCAGAGGATTGGCGCGGCTTTCCACAAACAGTTTGACCACGTTGCGACAGACCAGATAGACCAGCAGGATCACCAGCAAGATTACAATATTGATGACGGCAAATATAGCGATATTACTGCCGATCTTGGCATCTGAACTGAGCTGCGTCAGATGAATTTCGGCCCTGGTCAGCAGAACGATCAGCACCACCGACAGAACAATGACGACCGCCTCGCGGATCCTTTTGGTACGTTCTTTGTGTGAGAGCATCAGATCCATACGCGAACGGCTCCCGTCACATTCTTCCGGAGCGGATAATGGCATAGACCAGCCACAACCCGAGCAGGCCGGCAACCATATACCCCAGGAAGGCGAACACCGGGAAACCAAGTAACTGCGGCCCCCGTCCGGTCTGCATCATGATCGAAGAGCCGACGATCAGTGACGCCAGAATCAGGCTGGAGGAGAGGCGGTTGATGGAACGGTCAAAATCGGTGGTGAACTTGTCCAGACCACGGTGTTCCAGATCGATTTTGAATTTATTGCGATTCAGCCGGTTGACGATTTCCTTCAAATCGCGCGGAAGGTTGCGCGCCAGGTTAAGGTAGGAGGAGACCATGGTACGCGTCTGGCGTGAGACGGTACGGGGTGATAATTTGCGGCGCAAGATTTTTTCCAGAAAGGGGCGGACGTGCGTCACCATATCAAAGGAGGGATTCAGCGAGCGTCCCATCCCTTCGATAATGACCAGCGACTTGGCCAACAGCAGCAGATCGGGCTGAATCCGGATTGAATAGAGCGTTATGATTTCGATGAATTCCAGCAGCATGCGCCCGACTTCAATTTCACTCAGCGGAATTTCATAGTAGCCGTCAATAAAATGGGTCAGGTCGCGCTTTAAGGCACGGCTATCAAGGTTATCCGAAATATCACCGGCAAACAGCAGCAGCGAGATCACCTGATCCAGATCGCGTTCAACTATCGCCAGCATAATATCGCTCAGAAATTCGGCGGTGTTTTCGTCAATGCGGCCGACGATGCCGTAATCCAGCAGACAGATGATATTGTCCGGCAGAATGAAGACGTTGCCGGGGTGCAGGTCACCATGAAAGAAACCATGCGTCAGCACCATCTCAAGAAAAGCGTCGGCGCCACGGTTGGCGATCACGGCACGGTCCAGGCCGCTGCGATCAATCGCAGACAGATCGGATACCTTGATGCCGTCGATGTATTCGAGCGTCAGGACGCCACGGCTGGTATGACTCCAGTGCACCTTGGGAAAGTACATCCAGGTGGTCGCTTTAAAATTCTCTCGAAATTTCTCCAGCGTATGCCCTTCACGCGAGAAATCCATCTCGCGCCGGATGCTGCGGGCAAACTCACGCACAACGCCGGTCGGATCATACAATTCACTGCCGGAGACGTGCCGCTCGGCCAGAGTGGCCAGCGATATCAAGGCACTGATGTCGGACTCGATCTTATCAACGATGCCGGGACGACGGACCTTGACTACGACCTGCTCGCCGCTCTTCAGCCAGGCCCGATGAACTTGGGCAATCGAGGCGGCCGCCAGCGGTTCTGTCTCAATGGTATCGAACAAAACCTCAACCGGCTGCCCAAGTTCCTGCTCAATCTGGGCACGCAGCGCCTCATAGGAGAAGCTCGGCACCTGATCCTGCAGCTTTTCAAATTCTAAAATAAAAGCCGGCGGGATTATATCGGGACGCGTCGAAAGGATCTGCCCCAGCTTGATGAAGGTCGGCCCCAGCTCTTCAAGCGCCATGCGCATCCGCACAGCCGAGCTGAGACCGGCCAGTTCCGGAGCCTCGCGGCGCAGCAGACGGCGCCCTTTGGCGGCAATATCGGCCAGTCCCAGCATCTCAAGTACGTGGTCAAAGCCGTATTTGCTGAGAATACGGACAATGTCCCAGTAGCGGCGCATGCTGCGGATATTGCGATTTATTTTAAAGAGAGTACGCATGAATGATCAGGGTGTCCGCGCTTCCAGCTCCTGAACCCGCTTAACCAGACGATCATATTCTTCTCGCGTCACAAGCCCCAGCCGATCAACGACTTTCTGAACCTCGGTTTCGGCCATCTGCTGCACCTTCTCGCGGCTTTCCTTGGCGAGGCCCTGCATACGGTCGACAAAGGCCTTGCCCTCATCCTCGCTCAGTTTGTAGCGATCTTTCATCTCGGCGACCAGTTCCTCACCTTTTTTTTGGGTAATTGCTACGGCTCCGATGGCCGACAGCATAGTTTTCTCAAGTAGTTCGAACATGGCAGATTCTCCTTTCGCAGTTCAATTTTTTTACGCGCGAATCATAGCATAGAGCCGGGCCGTTGCAAACCCGATTGTTGCATTTTTGCATCAATTGCCCTGTGCCGACAGCTGTGCTACTGTCGGTTAAATTTCATCACCCGTGGAGAAACAGTATGCGCATTCAGGACACATCGTCGCTCAAGGAGCTTGACAAAAATACACGCAGTTCATCCCCGGTCAAAAAGGTACTTAACTCATTGTTTGCAGCGGAATTAATTCACCAGGAAGAGGTCGTGGGAACCTATCAGGAGGAGATTGAAACCTTGCGTAAAGAGATCGAGGCGGCTGGCGATAAAGTCACCAGAGAACCGATCCTGGCCAACTTCAAACAATTTCGAGATCTTCTGAGCAGCCTGGCGAAACGGATCAGCATGGAAGCGTACCGCCTGGAAAAATTTGGCGGCACCCCGCAGAATCCCCGCTATTACGAGGTCATTGCGGTTATCGACCGCGAGGCGGATGCGCTCTATAACTTGATCGTTGCGGAGAACCGCGACAGCCTGGCCATCACCGCAAAAGTAATCGGAATAAAAGGGATGGTGGTTGATCTGGTTACCTGAAATTATCGGAATGCCTGCTCCTCAAGGGCTCAAAAAGATACTCCAAACCATTTGCTTTGATATCGTAAACGGTCTGCAGCATTTCACCCAGCTTTCCTGACGGAAAACCTTCTCCCGCCAGCCAGACAACATAGTGCTCCGGCAGATCAATCAGGAGTCTCCCTTTGTGCACCCCGTAGGGCATGCGCATTTTTGATAATGCGATCAGGTCGTCGACATTCCCGGCTGATTCTGTACATGGCTGAAAGGCATCATCGTTCATAACGTACGTATCCTGTTCCCGTTTTAGTCTTGAATCTTTGATTGCGCACCCGCTCCACCTTATTCCAGCGCCACTACAATTCCACCGGCGATCATTGTATCCCCGGAATGTTCCCGAATTTTTTCAGCCTCTTTCAGTGACGAATAGTTTCCGGAACGGACCCTGAAATAGCGCGTACCGTTCACAACGGACTCACGGATAGAAGACACACCGGAGCGCTTTTTGATGCTGTCAGCCATCCGCACGGCATTATCACGATTTACGAAGGAGCCCACCTGAATGCCGAAGGAGCCCCTGTCATAGCTCTCCGGGGCACGATAGACCGTTTTGTCCTTGACGGTTTCATCGAGATAGCCGAGCGCGACAATTTTTACCTGGGCCGTTCCATTCGCGACGATACCGAGATCTTTTGCAGCGGAAAAAGAAAGATCGATAATACGTCCGGCGACAAAGGGACCGCGATCGTTTATACGCACAACGGTATCACGGCCGTTATCCCGGTTACTGACCTTTACATATACGCCGAAGGGGAGTGTTTTGTGGGCTGCGGTCATTGCGTGCATATCGTAGGTATCGCCGTTACTGGTCTCTTTTCCATGAAAATCACTGCCGTACCAACTGGCGAGACCGGTCTGGCTGAATCCTTCATGACGGGAAAGCGGCTCATAACGCTCTCCGTTTATGGTATACGGTTTTTGAACTTTAAAAGGCACCGGGCCTTCTTTTCGATACGCACGGTTGCTGCTGCAGGAAATCAGCACCCCGCAGACGAGCAGCATCATGATGATCCTGTACATATAGTGTTTCCTCGCAAAACATTCAGCAATCGCATTAGTCCAAGTTCTCCACGAGAATGAACAGTAAAGAAGTCGACACTCCGGTGTCAAATAAAAAGCCCACCCCTTTAATCGCGGGGGGACATGTTCTTTCAGATATTTGATTACCTTTTAGTTTTATTCCGAGTATACTCTCCCGCTGCTACTTTTCTCTACCCAACCTGATGAGCGCCGCCTGGGGCATCATCAGTTGATCGGACGGGACAAGTTGAAAACCGGAATGCCTTCACCAGCGTCGTTCATGGACTGGGTTGCAGCGTTCCGCTCTTTACCCGAGAGAGCCTGATTAACCAGGTGTGCATCGTAATTTAAGGGAGGCTCAGCACGTGATAGAAAAATATGTTTCGTTGATCTTCAAGTCCGAAATAAGAGATCTTGAAAAGGGAAAAAACTGTTTTCAGCTGGAAGTACGAACAAGACGGGCGTTGTTACGTCTTCAGTAAAAATGAGATCATACCTCTCTTTGATGCTTTAATTTTTCGCGTGGTATGTTACTATCCCCGGCACATGAAACTACTCTCCGTAATTATAATTGCTGCCTATCTGATACTACCTGCTCTCTGCTTCGGTCACCCGTGTGAGGTGTTTTCCGCAGATGTAGAGCAGAGTGCTGTAGTATCTGACGATTCTGGCGCATGTCCCTTCAATCACGACACCGACAACTGCGAGACCACCTGTTGCTGTGCCGGTCACATTCCTTCACCTTCATGTATAGAAATCCCGCATGCCGAACTGACATCCAATCTGCGCCCCTTCGAATCCAAACGTGCACTGCCGCGACTGTTAGACAGGATATTCGTCCCCCCTCAAAACATCTCCTGATTCACCTCCACCCCTTTGTATCGTTAATTATTCGAATCAAAAGCAAGCTTTTTTACTTTTGAGTATGTCTGCTATCACTGACTGTTATCCATCGTACGATAAAATTAATTCGTAGTAAAAATGGTACGATGGTAACTAACTATCCAAACAAAAAGGAGAAATAGTTATGAAATGCCCCGTATGCCCAGGAATAGATTTACAAATGACTGAACGTCAGGGAATCGAAATTGATTACTGTCCGGAATGCCGTGGTGTCTGGCTGGACAGGGGAGAGCTCGATAAAATCATAGAACGTTCAGGAGCGCAAACACCCGCGTTCGTACAACCTGAACCTCGGTACCAGCAGCCGGTCTATAGCCCGCAGCACCATGGCAAACCGCATCACGATGACCACGGGTACGGTAATGGCGGTTATCATAAGAAAAAGAGCTGGCTGACGGAATTGTTTGACTAGATGGAACCCTGCGATGGGAGAAAACAATTCCTCCCATCATATGCAAGAACTTGGCAAATGAGGAGCAAACATATTGAAATATATCATATTGATAGCACTCATCAGCGGGATTTTGACTTTAAGCGGCTGTTCTACCGAGAAGGCACCGGAGTCGCAAACGTTGATTCCTCCGATCACACTCTCCCAGGCCGATAAAGAAAAGCTGATTGCTTTTCAAAAAGATGTCCTCAACATTGAAAACCTGGCGGATAAAGCGGTCCAGCTGGCCGTTGAAGAATTGAAGAACGTTTTAAAGGGTGGCGAGATATCCGTCAGCCTTCCTTCGATAATTGACAAGGCAAAAGCAGAATGTCTGCAGGCGGGAGAATTACTGGCGAAAAAAGCTATCCCGGACGCGCTTCCGCCCGAAGCACAAAAACTGCTTACTGATGGCAAAAGCGGTCTGATTACAGCCTATAAAGCCTATGCGGAATCATTTGATGCCATCAAAAATTTCATTGTAGATAAGAATCCAATGGCCTTGCTTGATTATCGAAAAAAATATGCTCTTGCAAAGGAACAGCTATCTACAGCCGTCACCAAAATCAAACAGGTCATGACCGCTGCCGGAATAACGCCTTAACATGTATCGCTTGTATCCGCCTTTGCAATCAAGATGACACATTCTTGCGACGAGACCGAAGTTTCAAAAACCTCGGGGGCCTTATTGATGTCCGTTTTTTTTGCAATGTGGAATTAGTGTCATTCATTACAGAATCGAAACCTAACCAACAAAGGAGAAAGACATGATGAAAATTAAAATAGCAAGTAGCACCATGATAGTACTGCTTATGAGCGGAGTTGCCTGGGGAAAAGACGATACTCTGGGCCAGGCTAAGGCTGTTTTTAAGCCGGTACCGGCAAAACCGCCGGTTTTAAAGAGTAATCCGGCCACTCCGGATAAAGTCGAGCTGGGGAAAATGCTCTTTTTTGATCCCCGGCTCTCGTCTTCAAACCTGATCAGTTGCAACACCTGCCACAACGTCGGCCTCGGCGGTGTAGACATTCAGGAGACATCCATCGGTCACGGCTGGCAAAAGGGGCCACGTAACGCACCAACTGTTTTGAATGCAGTCTTCAACATTGCCCAGTTCTGGGACGGGCGGGCAGAAGATCTGGCAGTTTAGGCCAAAGGACCTGTTCAGGCTTCCGTTGAAATGAACAACAAACCGGAGCGGGTTGTAGAAACCCTCAAGAGCATTCCGGGGTATCTGAAGCCATTTCAAAAAGCATTCCCCGGCAGCAAAGATCCGATCACATTTGACAATATGGCTCTCGCAATTGAGGTGTTCGAGGCAACACTGACCACACCGGACTCCCGTTTTGACCGCTTTCTCAAAGGTGATCGTAAAGCCCTCGCGAGCAATGAGAAAGAGGGGTTGAAACTTTTTATGTCGAAAGGGTGTACCGTTTGCCATAACGGCGTAAATGTTGGTGGTGCCGGTTATTTTCCCTTTGGAGTTAAAGAGGTTCCTGCCGCCGACGTCCGTCCAGCGGATGACTTCGGGCGCTTCAAGGTAACCAATACTGCTGGGGACAAATATGTATTCAAGTCACCATCGCTTCGCAACATTGAGCTGACTCCGCCCTACTTTCACTCCGGTAAAGTGTGGAAACTGGAAGATGCCGTAAAGATTATGGGGTCGTCACAAATCGGCGTCACCCTCGACCATGAAGAATCATTAAAAATAGTAGCGTTCCTCAAAACCATGAACGGCAAGCAACCGAGCGTAACATATCCGATCCTGCCGCCAAATTCAGACAGTACGCCGAAGCCGCTGTTGAAATAGCTGCCATTCCGGGGAAATGGTATCAGGGGCTCCGATCACCCTTTCCCCGGAACGTCATGGCAAAGGAAACATGACGGACATCGAAATCAACGACAAAGGAGGCCCCCGTGAATGTAACCTATGAACACCTGAGTAAAGGCATTGCGGCTCGTCTTTCAGCCGCACGGAAAAATGCAGGGCTGAGCCAGACTGTCGTAGCAAAACGTCTGGCGATCCCGCGCCCCTCCTTGTCAGAAGTTGAAAGCGGAAGACGGAGATTAACGGCAAATGAATTTATCCTGTTGGCCAACCTCTACAACGTGAGCCTCGACTGGCTGGCGGGCAATGATGACGCGACGATATCCACTCCGGAAACAGTTTGAAATTGACATTTTTCAGGTCATGCTCTACAAAAGATCTCTTTTCGGAGGAGGATGTAATCATGAATGAAAAACTGAACGAAACCCGAGTAACCTATAAAGACGCCGGTGTTGATATCAGTGTCGGCAACAGTTTTGTCAACCTGATCAAACCGCTGGTCAAGGCGACCTCACGGCCGGAAGTTCTGGCGGATATCGGCGGTTTTGGCGGCCTGTTTTCGCTTAACAGTGCCAAATATAAAAATCCGGTGCTGGTGTCCGGTACCGATGGCGTCGGCACCAAACTCAAGATCGCCTTTATGGCTGACCGCCATGATACGGTCGGGATCGATCTGGTGGCCATGTGCGTTAACGACATTATCGTTCAGGGAGCTGAGCCGCTCTTTTTTCTGGACTATCTGGCCACCGGCCAATTGGTGCCCGAAAAAGCTGCCGAAGTTGTCAAGGGAATCGCCGAAGGGTGCAAGCAGGCCGGTTGTGCGCTGATCGGCGGAGAAACTGCGGAGATGCCCGGTTTCTACGTAGAGGGTGAATATGATGTTGCCGGTTTTACCGTCGGCGTTGTTGATCGTGATAATATCATTGACGGTTCCGGCATCTCGGTCGGCAATCGCTTGATCGGCATCGCTTCAAGCGGTCTGCACAGTAACGGTTACTCCCTGGCCCGTAAGCTGGTCTTTGACTGTCTGGGACTCTCGGTCAACGACGAACTGCCCGGTACCGGCAGCAGCGTTGCCGATGTACTGTTAACCCCTACCCGCATTTATGTCCGCTCTATCCTCAATCTGCTGAAAGACTTCACGATTAACGGTATCGCCCACATCACCGGCGGCGGCTTGCTGGAAAATATACCGCGCATTCTACCGAAGGGGTGCCAAGCCACCATTCATCTGAACAGCTGGCAACGCCCGGCGCTGTTTGATATCCTGCGTGACGCCGGCAACGTTGAGCGTGACGAGATGTACCGCACCTTCAACATGGGGATCGGCATGGTGCTGGCCGTGTCTGAAGAGCATGCTGAAGATATGCTTGACCGCTTGCGGGGTCTGGGAGAACAGGCCTGGAGTATTGGAAGTGTCGCTTCATGCAGCGTGGGGAGCGAACGTGTAGAGCTGGTGGAAGGGTAAGGTATCATGGCAGAAAAACTAACCTGCCGACTGGCGGTACTGGTATCAGGCAACGGCACCAACCTACAGGCAATCATCGATAGTATCGCTGCGGGTGAGATCAATGCCGTTATCACCTGCGTCATCAGTAACCAGCCAAACGCTTTTGCGATGCAGCGTGCACGGCAGCACGGCATTCCAACCGTCATCCATGAAAATATCGGTTTTGCCGACCGCCGGGCCTATGATGCCGCCACGGTTGAAATCCTGCGCAGCCATCAGGTCAATCTGGTCGTGCTGGCCGGCTTCATGCGGATTCTCAGCGACGTTATGGTAGACGCCTTTCCGCATGCCATCATGAACATCCACCCTGCCCTGCTGCCCGCTTTTCAAGGCTTACATGCCCAGCGGCAGGCACTTGACTACGGTGTCCGTTTTTCCGGCTGCACGGTTCACTTTGTGGACGGTGGCACCGACACGGGGCCGATCATCCTGCAGGCCGTTGTCCCGGTTGATCAGGACGACACAGAAGAGACATTATCCCATAAAATTCAGCACGAGGAGCACCGCCTCTTTCCGACTGCCGTCAAGCTGTTCGCTGAAGGTCGCTTGCAGGTGACGGGTCGTAGTGTTCGGATTCTGCCCTAGCTCTCCTGCATGTCCAGCGTCACCATTGCACACCCCGACGATTGCCCGCACATGCGGGTTTTTTTGTTTATTTTGTTCCCGTTCCGTATTTGATCGCCCGGAGGAGAAAGCATGCCTTTTCGTTGGAGTCCACGCGAGCACGTATCACTGGGTATCTATATTGTAAAGTGGATTTGTCTGGCCGCTCCGGTTGCTGCAGTTGTCGGTTCGGGCTGCGCGCTCTTTTTATGGCTCCTTGAACGCAGCACGCAGCTACGCATTGAATCCCCCTGGCTGCTGTTTCTGCTGCCGCTGGCCGGCGCTGGCATCAGCCTGCTCTACAGCCGCCTTGGACGTGTATCCGAAGGTGGCAATAACCTTTTGATGGACGCCATTCACGGGCATGAAGATGTTGATAGCGGCATCATCATTCCGCGCCGCATGGCTCCCTTGATTTTATGTGCAACTGTCGCAACGCACCTCTTTGGTGGTTCGGCCGGCCGCGAAGGCACTGCGTTGCAAATGGGGGGCAGCATTGCTTCGACCATCGGCCAATGGTTTCGTTTGAACAAAACGGATATGAGGACACTTCTCCTGGCCGGGATTGCTGCCGGGTTTGGCGGCGTTTTCGGCACACCGCTGACCGGAGCCGTCTTTGCAATGGAAGTCCTGTTCGTCGGGCGCATGAACTATGATGCGCTCATCCCCTGCCTGATTGCCGCCATCATTGGAGACTGGTCATGCACAGCGTGGGGAATACATCATACCCCGTATTCCATAGCGGCGGCATCAGGCGGATTTTCGATCAACTGGCTGCTGACCGTCAAGGTTACGGCTGCAGCAGTTGTATTCGGCTTGGTCAGCGCGCTGTTTGCCGAAATGATTCACAGCATCAACCTCGTATTCAAGCGCACCATCGTACTCCCCTACCTGCGTCCGGTTGTCGGCGGCCTGCTGGTAATCGGTCTGGTCTATATGCTGGGAACACGTGATTATCTGGGATTGGGGGTCAGCTCTCCCAACCCCGACACGGTGACGATTCTCTCCTGTTTTTCCCCGCAGGGAGCAGATCCCTGGAGTTGGTGGTGGAAGCTGATTTTTACAGTCGTAACGCTTGGAAGTGGCTTTAAGGGAGGTGAGGTGACACCGCTGTTTTTTATCGGTGCGGCGCTGGGCAATTCGCTGGCGCAACTTTTGGGGGCGCCGGTTGACCTGTTCGCCGGACTCGGTTTCATCGCCGTTTTTGCAGGGGCGACCAATACGCCGCTGGCCTGCACGTTGATGGGAATCGAACTGTTCGGGTCGCACTATACAATCTATTTTACGATCGCCTGTTTCGTTTCGTATCTGCTGAGTGGTCATTCCGGGATCTATCTGTCACAACGTATCGGCACACCAAAACGGGGAGTGGAAGATCTTCCATTTGGAGATTCCCTGCGAACAACACGAGAGTTACGCCCCGGCTGGGAAGCGTATTTAAAGCGGAAACGAAACAAATAGTCGTCAACGGAGTTACCGTAACGCAACAATTCCATGATCATGAGGTGCACCACATGCAGACTGAAAAAACAACCTTCGACCAACTACTCGCCATTATGCGCAGACTGCGTGCTCCCGGCGGATGTCCGTGGGACGCTGAGCAGACTCATGAGAGCCTGACCCGCTACCTGCTGGAGGAAACCTACGAGGTGATCGAGGCTATCGATGAAAAATCACCTCAGCATCTCAAGGAAGAGCTGGGAGATCTGCTGTTGCAGCCGGTTTTTCACGCCGCTATCGCCGAGGAAGCGGGAGAATTTACGATCGATGACGTTGTCAGCACACTGTGTGAAAAATTGATCCGGCGCCATCCGCATGTCTTCGGGGATATGGATATCACGGACAGTAGCGCCCAGATCGAAAACTGGGAGCGCATTAAAAAGCAGGAGAAAGGGATGGAGCGGGCTTCAGCGCTATCGGGTGTGCCCAGCTGTCTCCCGGCCCTGCTGAGAGCGCACAAGGTCAGTGAGAAGGCTGCACGGGTCGGTTTTGACTGGGAGCATTCCGATCAGGTGCACGCCAAGGTACTTGAAGAGTTGCATGAGTTTGAAGAGGCCTGGGCCGGCGGTGACCCGACCCGTATGGAAGATGAACTGGGCGACCTGCTGTTTGCAATCGTCAATCTGGGACGGTTTTTATCGCTGAACCCGGAGGAGGCGCTGCGCAAGACGATTTCCCGCTTCCAGAAGCGTTTTGAGCATGTCGAAAACACATTAATCAGTAAAGGTGTTCAGATGCAGGATGCAACGCTGGCAGAGATGGATATTTTATGGGAGCAGGCCAAAACTAACGAACGATCAGCACTATAAACAGGGGAAATTCATCGATCTATCTGTTTTAACAGGGTTGTTACTGTTATCCACAAAAAATGTGGATAACTTGTGGAGAACGATGTTGACGAAATGCAAAAGTGATATTTTTACAAGAGATTTTTCCACTTTGCCGTTTTTTTATACATATAAATACCTAAATGATTTAAGCATCTTACACTAATATGCCGTAAAAATGGGGGTTTAGGCTGTCAAGCAATTTTCAAGCAAAAAATACTTTTTTCTGCAATCGGATTATCTGTTCATAACCCCCCGTATACAGGGCACTTTCATTCCTGTGAATTCAACACCTTCCATCTCCAGCAGGAATTTCTTTGTAGCCGTACCACCGGCTGCTGAAAAACCGGTCAGGCTTCCGTCAGCACCGACAATGCGATGGCAGGGGACTATCACCGGGACAGGATTGGCTGCCAAAGCCCCCCCCACGGCACGGGCAGCCTGCGGTGAACCGCAGGCGACTGCAACGCGGGCATAACTCCAGACCTCGCCATAGCGTATCTGGCGAATAGCCGTCAGGATTGACACCCGAAAGGGGGTCATGGCACCCAGATCAACCGGCAGATCCATAAACGGCACATTCTCACCGGCATAATAACGATGCAGCGCAACTGCAGCTGATTCCGTGAGCATCGAAGCCGGTCGTCCTGATTCAATTTTGTGCATTACAGCTGATGTTAAGGTCATATCAGGTAATTCAACCTGACAGATCCCCATGTGCGTGGCCAAGACGACACCCGTGCCCCAACGGGTTGTGAACAGTGACTGAAACAAACCCTCCATCCGTATCACCTCTTTCCCATTTTCTTGCGCAGCAGCGCCTTGAAATCGCTGGCCTCGGACGAACCCAGCAACGTAACGACAAACATGTAGATGACGGTTCCCGCAGCGATCGCACCGCCGACGACACTCCCCTTTAACAATTTTTCTCCGCTGTGCGACCAATCGACGAATGAGCAGACATACCAGACCACAGCCGCCATCGGCAGCGATGCGGTCACGGATTTTGCGCCGGAAACCAGCAGCGCACGGCCATTGATAGTGCCGATAGCTCGCCGTATCAGCCAGAGCAGCATCAGCATGTTGACCGTGGCAGACAGCGTCGTCGCCAGCGCCAGACCGCCATGTTTGAGTGGTCCCATCAAGGCCAGACTGAGTCCCAGGTTGAGCAGAAAAGTAATAAAGGCTGTCACAACCGGAGTCTTTGTATCTTTGAGCGCATAGAAGGCCGGCGCCAGCACCCTGGTCATGGCGACACTGGTCAGGCCGAGCGAATATAACATCAACGCCTGCGCCGAGTTGACAACCTTTGTGTAATCAAAGGCACCCCCCATAAAAATCAGACTGAAAATCGGGGTCGAACAGACGATCAGGCCGGCCATGGCCGGAATCGTGATAAAGAGCGTTACACGCAGACCGAAGGAGAGCGTATCCTTGAGACCGGCCATATCTCCGGCAGCAGCCTGCTTGCTGAGCGATGGAAGCACCGCCTGAGCGATCGATACCGTAAAGACCCCCTGGGGAAATTCGAACAGGCGCTGGGCGTAATACAGGTACGAAACGCTCCCCTGGGGCAGCTGCGACGCCAGTACGGCACTGACGATGATGTTCAGATAATAGACGCCGACACCGAACAGCGACGGCAGCATCAGCAGTGCGATGCGGCGCAGGTCGGGGCTGTCGAATGCGAAACTGGGTCGCAGCGGGAAGCCTTTATGCCAGAGCACCGGCAGCTGTAGAATCAACTGCACACAGCCGCCAATCAGAACGCCGATTGCCAGAGCGGTTATCGGCGCTTCAAAATAGCCTCGCAGACAGAGGGCGGCCAGGATCATGCAGATATTCAGGAAAACAGTCGAGATAGCCGGCGTAAAAAAGTGGCGCACTGTATTCAGAATTCCCATACAGAGCGCCACCAGGCTGATAAAAAATATGTAGGGGAACATCAGGCGGTTCAAGAGGATTGCCAGTTCCAGTTTACCCGGTTCAACTTTAAAACCGGGAAACATGGTGTCGACAATCAACGGGGAAAAGATGATTCCGCACAGGGTAAGTGCTGCCATGGCAATCGTAAGCACGGTAAAACAGACGTTGACCAGCTCACGGGCGTCCTGCTCGCCGCGCTGATGCAGTGTTGCTGAAAATGTCGGCACAAAGGCGGCCGTCAGGGCTCCCTCTGCAAAAAATCGTCGCAGCATGTTCGGGATCTGAAAGGCGGCAAAAAAAGCATCCGTTGCCAGCCCGGCGCCGAACAGGCGTGATACGACCATATCCCGGACCATTCCCATGATACGCGACAGCATCGTGGCACTTCCCAGGATGCCGGCGGCACGGGCAATGGAACGTTTTTCAGACATGTACCGGCCGGTTACCCGAGCTGCGCAATGATATACTCACGCACCGCATTCAGATCTGCATCCAGTACGTCACAACGGGTCGGCTTGCCCTGTAGTGCCTGAACTGATTCCGGCACCGGCGCCGGTGCTCCCAGTGCCTGTTCCATGGTTTCGCTGAACTTTGCCGGATGGGCTGTTGCCAGACAGATGCGGGCAGAATCGGCAGGCAGGAGTTCAAGAGCGGCTTTGACGCCGACAGCGGTATGCGGATCCAGCAGATACCCGGTTTCCGCATAAAAGGAACGGATGGTTTCCAGCGTGGCGGATTGATCCACCGAAACGGAGCAGAGATCGGCCTGTACCTGACGCATTTCGGCTTCAGTGAATGAAATGCGCCCCTGCTCTTTCATTTCGACAAAGGCAGCGCGCACCTTGTCCGAGTTTTCGGCGTACAGATGAAACAAATAGCGCTCGAAGTTGGATGCGATCTGAATATCCATCGAAGGGGAAACGGTTTGAACCACATCGCCCAGTGAATAGTCGCCGGTTGTGACGAAACGAGTCAGGATGTTGTTTTCATTGGTTGCCAGCAGCAGTTTACCGATCGGCAGCCCCATGCGTTTGGCAACGTACCCGGCAAAAATGTCGCCAAAGTTTCCGGTCGGTACCGAAAAATGCACGCTGTCATCGGTCTGGTCAGTTACCCGCAGCCAGGCGTAAAAATAGTAAACTACCTGGGCCAGCACGCGCGCCCAGTTGATCGAGTTAACCGCCCCCAATGAATATTTTTCCTTGAACTCAAGATCTCCGAAGAGCGCCTTGACCATATCCTGGCAATCGTCAAACGTACCTCGAATGGCGATGTTATGGACGTTGGCATCGGTTACGGTCGTCATCTGCAACGCCTGCACAGCGGAGGTCTTGCCGTGCGGATGCAGGATAAAGATAGTGATCCCTTTTTTGCCCCGAACACCGTGAATAGCTGCGCTGCCGGTGTCACCCGAGGTGGCGCCGATGATATTGAGGGACTCGTTACGTTCAGCCAGAATGTACTCAAACAGATTGCCCAGAAACTGCAGGGCCACATCCTTGAAGGCAAGCGTCACGCCATGGAAAAGTTCCATGATGTAAACGCCGTCCTGTTTGACGAGCGGTGTAACGTCCGGATGAGAAAATGTCGCATAGGATCGATCAATCAGCCCCTGCAGGTCAGCGGCAGGTATATCGCCGACAAAGCGGGAGAGGATCTGATATGCCAGCTCGGGATAGCTGAGTGTACGCCACGCTTCAAGCTGTTCTCTGCTGATATGCGGATATGACTGCGGCAGCAACAGCCCACCGTCGGGAGCCAGCCCCATCATGACAGCATCCTTGAAAGCGATCGGCTCAATACCGCCACGGGTACTTATATAACGCATGATAAAAACCTTTCTCGTGAGATTATGGTGCCAGCCGATGTGAGTATCACATTTTATTCAAGAACACAAAACTTGTATCTCTGCACAACGTCACTTTCCGGGAACTGACGGCATGACACCTGCGCGCAACTCATCGGTTGCCAGAAGGAAGAACAGTCGGAACATGCAGTATTTGTAAAACTCCCGAAACAGCAGCTGGAAGCTGCCGCCATGACTCCACCAGGATTCTTTCAGATTTTTTGTGTCGACCGGATAGGGATAAATCGCAACATCCGGCGGGAGCGCATTGCGAAACAGGAGTGATGCCCGTTTGAGGTGATAGCGTGACGTTATCAGCAGCACGGAACGCACGCCGCTGCGTACAATCAGATCACGTCCGTAGATGGCGTTTTCGAGGGTATTGCGGGAGGCTTTTTCAAGAATGACGTTTTCCGGGGATGGATCGCCACGTCCGGGACGGTAAAGGTCAGATTTCCGAACCGTCGGATCAACGCCGATAAAAAACAGGTGCGCGGCACGCAGATTCCGGAAAAGTTTGACCCCCTCCTCAACCCTTCCCTTACCGCCGGCCAGTACGACAATCGCGTCAGCTTTATGCGGTTCCTGGCGATATGAAAAGGTTTTGTAGGTAAAATCAATGAACAGTGCCGTGATGACGCAGGTTCCAATGACCGCCAGTGTGATGAAAGCCTTGATAATGTTCATGCCGTTTCCTATATTTTACTTGCAACCGCTGGCACACTCTGTTATAAGGCTTCTTTCAGAAATCAACGGAGGACAACAATATGTCAAGAAAATGTGAAATTTGCGGAAAAGGGCCAAGTTTCGGCAACAACGTCAGTCATGCCAACAATAAGACGCGTACCGTCTGGTATCCAAACCTGCAGAAGATCCGGGCCGTAAAGAGTAACGGCAGCATCTCGACCGTCAAGGTCTGTACCCGTTGCATCCGATCAGGATTCGTAACTAAAGCCCTTTAGCCCTTTCTTTTCGTTTCGCTGTCAAGCCGCATTCCGTATCGGGATGCGGCTTTTTTCAGTTCTCACAATCAGGTCAGACTGGCGATCACTTCAATCTCCACCAGCGCTCCGCGCGGCAGACTTCTGACCGCTACTGTTGAACGGGCCGGTTTGTGGCTCGCAAAACAGCGCCCGTAAACCTCATTCAGAGCGGCAAAGTCAGCCATGTCTACCAGATAGATGGTTGTTTTTACCACATTGTCAAAACCGGTTCCTGATGCTGACAGAACCGCTGCAATATTTTGCATAACCTGTCCGGCTTGCACCGTAATATCGCCGTCAACCATTTCACCGCTCTGAGGATCAAGCGGGATCTGCCCGGAACAGAACAGCAGATTTCCGCTGATAACCGCCTGCGAATATGGCCCGATGGCGGCCGGCGCCTGGTTGGTTGACACTATTTCCACTGTCATTTTTTAATCCTTTCCACTTTGATGACCCCTTTTACTTTCATCAGCGCATTCATTACCTTCTGCAGATGTGCCAGATCAATCACGTTCACTTCAAAAATATTTTCCCCTCGCTGGTCAACCGTACTCTGGATATGGGCACTGGCAATATTGGCTTCGCAATTGGTGATCGCCAGGGAGATGTTGGCCAGTATCCCTTTGACGTCGTGACAGAGAACCCGAATTTTAACCGGCAAGACCGAAGATTTGACTTTGTTCCAGGCAACATCTATCCGGCGGGCGGGGTCACTCTCCAGGGCAAACTGGCAATCCAAAGTATGTATCGTAACCCCCTTGCCGCGCGTGATGAAACCGATAATATCGTCCCCCGGTACCGGATTGCAGCATTTGCCAAAGCGAACCAGCACATCATCAACTCCGCTTATTTCTACAGCACTTGAGCCTTTACCCTTTAACTTGTTGATGACCTTTTCAAGGCGGGTTTCCTTGTGCTCGTTGCGCTCTTTTACCTTTTCATCCGGCAGCAGTTTGCCGATAATCTGGCCGCTGGAGATCTTGCCATAGCCGACTGCAGCCAGAAGATCATCATCGGCGGCGTAGCCGAATTCGTTGGCGACACGCTTGAAATCGCCCGATTTCTGAATCTTTTGAATATTGACGGAATAGCAGCGGAAATCCTTCTCGCAGATTTCGCGCCCCAGCACGATGCTGCGCTTGCGCTCTTCAACCTTTATCCAAGCCCTGATCTTGTTGCGGGCCCGTGAGCTTTTAACGATTTTGAGCCAGTCTTTGCTGGGGGTGTGGTGCGGCGAGGTAATGACCTCGACGATGTCGCCGTTCTTGAGTTCATATTTAAGCGGCACCAGCTTGCCGTTAACCTTGGCTCCAACGCAGCGGTGCCCGATATCGGTATGAACGCTGTAGGCAAAATCGATCGGCGTGGATCCGATCGGATAGCCTTTGACATCCCCCTTGGGGGTAAAAACATAGACCTCTTCAGGGAAAAGCTCAAACTTGACAGAATCCATGAACTCGCGTGAATCCTGCAGATCCTGCTGCCATTCCAAAAGCTGACGCAGCCAGGCAAAGCGCTTGACATCCTTCTCGTCGTACCCCTTGCCCCCCTCTTTGTACTTCCAGTGCGCCGCGATGCCGGCGTCGGCCACGCGATGCATCTCATGCGTGCGGATCTGCACCTCCAGACGGTCGCCGTGCGGTCCGATCACGGTCGTATGCAGCGACTGATACATGTTGCCTTTCGGCATGGCGATGTAATCCTTAAAGCGCCCCGGAATCGGTTTCCAGGCCGAATGGATAACTCCCAGAACTTCATAGCACTCACGCATCTCATCAACCAGTATGCGGACAGCGATCAGGTCATAGATCTCTTCAAACTCGACGTTGCGCTTCTCCATCTTGCGATAGATCGAATAGAGGTGCTTGCTGCGCCCCGATATTTCGCCGTTAATTCCGTAAAAAGTGAGCTTTTCCAGGATTATTTTCTTTGCTTCTTCAACAAAAGCTTCACGTTCCTGTTTTTTAAGAGATATCTTGCGTACCAGGTCAAAATAGATCTCGGGATGCAGATAGCGGAAAGAGAGGTCTTCCAACTCAACCTTAACCCAGGAAATACCGAGACGATTGGCAATCGGGGCGTAAATATCCATGGTTTCGCGGGCGATGCTGCGCTGTTTCAGTTCGGCCTGAAACTCCAAGGTGCGCATATTGTGCAGACGGTCAGCAAGCTTGATCAGAATGACACGAATATCAATCGCCATGGCGAGCAGCATTTTGCGGAAATTCTCCGCCTGGCTCTCTTCTTTGGTCTTGAAATTGATTTTGCTGATCTTGGTGACGCCATCCACCAAAGCCGCGACTTCCGAACCAAACATGGCGGCAACCTCTTCCGAAGTTGCCAGTGTGTCTTCAATGGTATCATGCAAAAAACCGGTTACGATACTGGCGACATCAAGTTTCAGATCGGCCAGCAGTCCGGCCACCTCCATCGGGTGGATAATATACGGCTCGCCCGAAAGACGGGTCTGCCCCTGATGAACCTTGGCACAATAGACATAGGCCTTACGGACGATATTCAGATCAGCCGTCGGGTTATATGCCACTATTTTGTCAAGGATATCGTTAAGCCGGATCATAAATTAAAGTTCGCCTGTACGCTCTTGAATGAATACTGCCCGGAATTGGGCAAAAAAAAGGTGAAGCCGAGATAAACCCTGCCCCACCCTGGGTGACTGATTAGTTGGTGCGCTGCTTCTTGCCGACTTCAAAACTGATTTTACCGGCAGCGATTTCACGCAGTGCGGTAACAACCTGACGATTGTTTTTAGGCTCAATCAGGGGCAACGCCCCTTTGTACAGCTGTTTGACCCGTTTGGAGGCCAACATCACCAATTGGAAGCGGTTTTCAACTTTTTCAAGACAATCTTCGACGGTGACTCGTGCCATACATACTCCTTTGCTTCGTAAAATGAACTGCCCTTTTACGCTATTTTTCTTTAAATATCAAACAATTTCCCAACCCGTTCCAACATCCTGAATGTTTTCAGGCGGTGGGCCACCACAATCGATGCAAGTTCCCGGCTGGCAACTTCAAACTGATCGTTGATAATGATGTAATCATACCAGCGCGATTCCTTGATTTCATCAGCCGCACGGACTATGCGCTTCTCGATAACATCCGGGGCATCGGCAGAGCGGTGTTCAAGACGCCGGCGCAGTTCGGCCATACTGGGAGGCACAACAAAGACGTAGACCCCCCCTTCAAACTGTTCCTTCAGCTTGAGTGCCCCCTGGCAGTCGATATCAAGAACCAGGTCAACACCTTTTCTGCGGGCCGCTTCCAGCGTACTCAGAGCGGTTCCATACTTGTTGCCGTGCACAACAGCCCATTCGGCAAAGGCATCTTCAGAAATCATGCAGTCAAACTCAACTTCGGACACAAAGTGATAGGCTTCACCTTCAACTTCACCCGGTCGCGGAGTTCTAGTCGTATAACTGACCGATTCCTTCATGTCAGGAAATGTCGTGAACAACTTCTGACAGAGCGAGGTTTTTCCGGCTCCCGACGGTGCAGAAAGAATCAGTATCAAACCTTCACGTTTCATAACAGCCTCATATCCTTTGATGACTACTCTACGTTTTGAACCTGTTCGCGCATTTTTTCCATTTCAGCCTTGATCTGTACCACCAGTGTCGTGATGCCGACATCGTTGGATTTTGAACCGATGGTATTGATTTCACGGTTCATCTCCTGCATCAGAAAATCCAGCTTGCGACCGACCGGCTCAGCCAGGAGCAGCGCGTCATCAAACTGGCGGAAGTGGCTGGCCAAACGCACCAGCTCTTCGGTTATGTCGCAGCGGTCTGCCAAAAGAGCTACTTCCTGAGTCAGGCGGGCATCATCAAGCGCGATGCCGTCCAGCAGTTGATCAAGACGGACTTTCAGCTTCTGCCGGTAATCCTGTGCGACCTGTGGTGACCGCAGTTGAATCTGATCAACCCACTCCGCCACCTGCCTGCGGCGCGCCTGTAGATCATTCAACAGCGCCAGACCTTCAAGTGAGCGCATAGAGACAACCGCATCAACAGCCGATTGAACCGCCGTCATCAACCGCAGGTGCACTTCCGTCTCATCCAGCGCCCCGGCCAGATCCTTCATAACCCCTTTTTGGCTCATGATAAAGGAGACCGGAACATCCTGCGGCGCATTCAACTCTTTTGCTACACGTTTGAAGGCGTCGTAGTAGCCCCTGGCAACCGCCAGATCGAGCTGCGGAACGGATTCAGCGCCGCCCGCTTCCTCCAGTTGGACGGTGACATCGATCTTGCCACGTTTAAGCGCTGCTGAAACAAGCCGTTTAACCTCGTTTTCCAGCGCATACAGGGTACGCGGCATCCGGACCGAAACTTCACCATAGCGATGATTAACGGTTCGAATCTCAACGGTAACAGTTCCGCCGACGGCTGATGCTTCACCTTTACCATAGCCGGTCATGCTTGTAAGTGTAGACATGGAGTTGTGCGTCCTTGTTGTTTTCCGACGATGCTTACTTTTGATTTCTCTGCGCCAGTGCGGCACCGATAAACGCCCGGAAAAGCGGGTGTGGAACCAGCGGTTTTGATTTGAACTCAGGATGAAACTGACACGCCAGGAACCAGGGATGATCCGCTATTTCGACCACTTCCACCAGATCCTTGTCCTTATAGACACCGGAAAGAATCAGGCCGTTCTGCGTGACGACATCCCGGAAGGCGTTATTAAACTCGTAGCGGTGGCGATGACGCTCAGATATATCGGTTTGATTGTAGGCCGTATGGGCCAGCGAACCTTTGGCAATCGAACAGGGATATGCTCCCAGTCGCATGGTGCCACCCTTTTTACTGACGCTCTTCTGTTCCTCCATCAGATGGATCAGCGCGTCGCCCCCTTCGGCACGGAACTCGCGTGAGCAGGCCTCTGTCAGACCACAGACATTGCGGGCATACTCGATAACGGCCATCTGCATTCCCAGACAGATTCCGAAGAAGGGAATCCTGTGGGTACGGGCATACTCAATGGCGGCAACCTTACCCTCGGTACCCCGCTCGCCAAACCCGCCCGGGACCAGAATCCCGTCAACATCATCGAAATGTCCCGCCGCTCCATCCTGCTCAATTTTTTCGGCATCAAGATACTTGAGGGTAACCCGGCAATCGTTACCGATACCGCCATGCGTCAGCGCCTCCGCCAGTGATTTGTAGGATTCCGTCAGATTGACATATTTACCGACAATGGCTATCCGCACCTCACCATTACTGGGGTGGCGCAGTTTTTCCACAACATCCTGCCAGGCGGTCAAGTCCGGCGCCTTGGTCCAGATATTGAGTTTTTCGACGACCTGATCGTCGAGATGTTCCTTGTTGAGCGCCTGCGGGACGGCGTAGATATTTTCGGCATCGACAACCTGGATAACATCCTTCTCGCCGACATTGCAGAACAGGGCAATTTTCTTTTTCATGTCTGCCGGCAGATCGCGTTCGCTGCGGCAGAGCAGAATATCCGGCTGAATACCGATCTTGCGCAGTTCCATGACCGAGTGCTGGGTCGGTTTGGTTTTCAGTTCGCCAGCCGTACGGATATACGGTACCAGCGTGACGTGAATGTAGAGGGCGTTACCATGACCGCGATCAAAACGGAACTGGCGGATCGCCTCCAGAAACGGCAGCGACTCGATGTCACCGACCGTACCGCCAACTTCAACGAGCGCAACATCAGCGCCTTTGGCATTTTCAATGATCTTGTGCTTGATCTCGTCCGTGATGTGCGGAATAACCTGCACCGTGCCGCCCAGATAATCGCCGCGCCGCTCTTTGGTGATGACCGAAAAATAAACCTGGCCGGTCGTAAAGTTACTCTTCTTGGAAAGCAGAGCACTCGTAAAGCGTTCATAGTGCCCCAGATCGAGGTCGGTTTCGGCACCATCATCGGTAACAAAGACCTCGCCATGCTGGAAAGGGGACATGGTTCCGGGGTCGACATTGATGTAGGGGTCCAGTTTCTGCATGGTCACACGCAGCCCGCGCGCCTCCAGCAATGCACCCAGGGAAGCGGCCGCCAGTCCCTTGCCGATTGAAGAAACAACACCGCCCGTGATGAAGATAAATTTGGTTTTCATTTCAACTGCTCCTGTTGTGGATACCAGTGGCTATTTATTACGTTTCATATAACGTTCCTGAGCTTTTACCAGATCATCGGGAGTATCCACACCGATGGACTCGAATTCAGTTTCAACCACCCGGATCGAGATACCGTTTTCGAGAGCCCGCAACTGCTCAAGTTTTTCAGATATTTCCAGAAAGGTAGGCGGCATGACGGCATAGCTCAGGAGAAAATCACGCCGATAGACATACAGACCGACATGCTTGTAACAGAGCAGTTTACCGCTGCAAAAGGATTCATCTTTCAAATCTTTCCACTTATCCCGGAAAAACGGGAGCGGAGAGCGGGAAAAGTAGAGTGCATTCCCGAAATTATCGGTTACAACCTTGACGACATTGGGGGAAAGAAAATCATGCAGACATTTGATGCGCGTCTTGAGCGTGCCCATACGAAGGCACGGCTCTTCAAGGAACGGCAGGATCGCCGCATCAATCATAGCCGGATCGATCAAAGGTTCGTCGCCCTGAACGTTGACAATAATATCGGCATCGAGACCGGCAGCCACCTCGGCCAGACGGTCGGTTCCGGTTTCATGATTGACAGAGGTCATAACGGCCTCGCCGCCGGTTTGAGTAACGGCATCGGCGATGCGTTTGTCATCCGTCGCAACGATGGTACGCGTGACCAGCCGCGACTGAGCGGTGCGTTCATAGACGTGCTGTATCATCGGCCGACCGTCAATTTCGGCCAGCGCTTTGCCCGGAAAACGCGTAGAAGCATAACGGGCGGGAATTACCGCTGTAATTTTCATGCCTGATCAACCTTTGAAAATTGGGGATAACGACGAGTACGTCTGATGTCCTCTGGTAGGACGTAACAAGCTACATCAAAAGCCGAGGGGTGTCAAGGCACGAACGGAATTCAACCTGCAACCTGATGAGATACGAACAAGACGAGACTACGACTCACGACAGACTCTGTTTCTGCCGGTTTCCTTGGCTGCATACATGGCTTTATCAGCTCGCTGCAGGAGCGTTTCCGCTGAATCGTTATTCTGATACACGCTGACTCCGATGCTGGCGGTTATAAAAAACTGACAGTTTGCAAACGTGACCGCTGTTTTTTCAAGGTTGCAGCGTACCCGTTCCGCCACGTCAACAGCGCCGGATAAATCGGTTTCCGGCAATACCAGGGCGAACTCCTCACCACCTATACGGCCGAAAAAATCGCTTTTACGCAGTCCCGACTCCCTGAATACGCTGGTCAACGTGCGTAAGGCCTCGTCACCGGCGGCATGCCCATGCGTATCATTCACAGATTTAAAGTGGTCAATATCGAGCATCAGAGCAGAGAATTTTCGCTCATAGCGCCGGGAACGCTCCAACTCAATCCCTAACAGCTCCATAAAATACCCGCGATTGTTACAGGTCGTCAGCGGGTCGGTGTGAGCCATCAGCTCAAGCCGAAGATTAAAATCACGCAACTGCGACTGGTAGGAGTCCCCCAAAGAAACAATCTTATCGAATCTCCGCAGCAGCTTGGCATGATTTTTAGCAATCTTTTGAATATCCGTGGTGAGCGGATTTTCAGAACGTACCGCCCGCTCCACGAGCTGCCGCATTTCTTTCAGGGCTTCGTCTTCCTGATGTTCCTTCGGCACAGCATGGTTCTTAATTTCAGCAGCATACCGCTGCTTTTCCAATACTTTTTCACCCAGCTTGCCATAGGTTACTTTAATGCAGTCGGGACAGATACCGTGACTGAACATGATATCGGCATTTTTAGCAAAATAGTCCTCAAGGCGTTCCCAGTAATCGTTGGTGGTATGTATCTTATGGCAGACCATGCAGATCGGTAGCGCCACATCTTTCAATTTCTGATAGTTCTGGAGCGTCTCTTCAAGTTTGCAGGCCAGCTGCTTGCTTTCGAGCTGATATAAATCGCTGATCACCAGCGTCTTGTATAGTTTACGGTTAAGCTTACGATACCGTTCGGCCAACTCCCGATACTCGACAACAAGATCCACCTCTGCTCCGGCAGGATCACTGATTATCTGTAACGCTTTTTTGAGAGTGGCATCCTCGGCCAAATGCCGCTTGACCGTCTTTTTAACCGCTCTGCTGCATTCCATAGCCGACTCCTGTTAATCAGAATGACAATTAAAGCTCAATCGCTTCAATCTCGAACGGAAAGGTAACCTCATCTCGAAAATCTTCCGCCATCTCGTAGGAACGCGGATTTTCGCGATCGTAACGCCAGACGATGCTGGTTTTTACACCCCGTTCAAAAGCCTCCTCCAGGATATCAATAATATCGAAAGTGCATTTGGTACTACTGCTGTTCATGTAGGTTATGGCTATATCAAGAGATAATTCGTTACATTCCGTCACGGCGATTTTCAGCCAGGAAATAACCGGTTCAAAAAAATCAAATGAATTTTCCGGGTACGACTCTCCGCTGATGTGGAGCGTGCCGGTTCCCGTATTGAATTGTATCAGTGGTGTCGATGAAGTCTGTTGGATATGTAGCGGTTCCATGTAGCCCCCGGCCTATATATATGCAGTAAGAGTGAAAAAACTGTAGGTATCGTCAACCGGGCGAATTGAGCTGACCAGCTTCTCCGTAGTCCGTTTGGCGATCTCCAGAAAACCGAGACCGGCGCCGAGTGCGCCCGGGGCGATATCCCGACGCAATAGTTCGCGATAATGACGTTTCTGCTCTTCGGGAGTCATGCTGTTGACTTCATTGACCCGTTTCAAAAGCGCCTCCCCGTCCGTGTTCAACACCATGTTTCCGGATGAGACCGCATACTTCTCACCCTGCCGGGCAATGGCAATAATCGAGGACATGGCTTCGAGCGGAGAGATGGCGCGCACAGCAATGTAGTTGCGCACATTCTGAGCCAGCTCGATGTATACTGCAAAAACATCCAGGACCGCCGCTTGCGAAATATTTTCCGCTACGAGATGGTTACGCATCGCTTTCCCGGTTTCTTCGATAATACTATGCGAAAATGGACCGTTGAAACACATCATCATGCCGGACTTGTCAAACTCATTCCTCAGGTCATATAAATCCATGCTATCTCCCTGTTCATCGCCAATCAGAGCCGAAATCCGACCATGGTAATATCATCCCGCTGGTTTCTCGTACCACGCCAAGTATCCAGTGCCTGTTCAAAAAAATCCCGTTGACGTTCAAGCGAAAGCGCAGAGGCATTTTTCAACATCTCTTTAAAGTTCTGACGTCCAAAACCGTACCCTTTCGACCCACCGCTTTCGTCAAGGAATCCATCGGTAATCGCGTAGCAGACCGTTCCCGCGCCCAGATTGCGAACGTTATTCCTGAACGCATACTCCGGATTACTGCTGCTGTAGCCGATTCCGGCACGGTCGCCCTTGATTTCGACCAACTCTCCGTCGTCCAGCAGATACAGGGCAAGACCGGCCCCGGCCGAGGTCACCATCCGCGCTGCCGGATCGAGACAGCAGAGCACAATGTCGAGCCCCGCATCCACGGTACTTTCGCCGTCACGACGTAAATGTAATGTTTCCTGAAGTACCCGGTTGGTTTCCTTCAGAATCCGGGCCGGGTCATCCGAACAGATCGTATCAACGACGTGGTTCAGAACGGAGTTGACAGTCATGGTCATAATGGCACCCGGAACGCCATGTCCGGTACAATCGATGACGGCCAGCAGAATCTGTCCGTTGATCTCGCGCAGCCAGTACAGATCGCCGCCGACAATTTCACAGGGACGATAGATCGTGAGCCATTCCGGAAAAAGCCGCCTAAAGAGCGCACTTTGCGGCAGAATCGAATTTTGGATAACGCGGGCACAATTCAGCCCTTCCAGTATGCGTCTCTGCGACTCTTCCAGCTGGGCATTGGCAGCCGTCAGCTTGTGCATCGATTCATCCAGCTGTTTGACCATGCTGTTGAATGACTCGGAAAAATCACCCATAAAATCGACACGCTGACTGAAATCGCCGGAAGCGATCATCCTCGTCTGCCAAGTCAGATGATGCAGTGAACCCTGCAGCGCCTTGATCGATCCTGGCACATATCCCTTTTTCTGAATCCGATAGCTCAGATCACCGGCGGAAAACGCCATGATGGCGGTTCGAACCTCCAGCAAAGTTGCATACAACGGCTCGAAGCCCTCAACATCAGCTAGTAGCGCAGACGGTTCTGCGGGAACGCTGCGGGCGGTTAAAAGCGCCTGAAGACTATCGATAGCCGCCTGAAGAAGTTGTGCGCTGTTTTCCGGCATGTCCAATCCTTCTGTTTTTTGCTTTCAGACCGGTCTGACGAGTCTGACCGGTCTGAAAGCACATCCTTTACGCAATTTCCGCGTGAGCTTCAAACCGACAGGTACGGTCGCCGGTACACCAGCAGTCAACCTCTTTAACCTTGAACTTTATCCCTGAAAAGCATTCCAGCAATGCCGAGATAAAGCCTTCATCGTAACTACAGATTTCATAATCCAGTTCCGGCAAACCGGAACAGTCCAAGTCTTCAGATACGGTCAGAATGATTTCCCCTTTATCCATATCCGCTTTTTCAACCCGTAAAATCCCGATCCCCAGATCTTTCAGAACCTCCTGCAGCTGACGGACAAACTCGTTCAGATCTGTTGTCGGAGTCAGCATATGTTCGTAAAACTGTTTTCCTGCCAAAGCACCGGCTTCAATGAATATTTTTTCGGTTGCTTCGGTACCGACATGCTGTTCGATGACATCACGAAAGGCAAACTGCAGCAAACGGTACACTTCCACTCTGGTGCTGTTACCCAGGTTGGGGCGACCGGCCTGAATGTCACCCAGCAGTTCCCACGAAAATTTGTATTTGCGATCTATTTCCATTTTTGGCTCCTTTCAAGCGCAGTTACTTGCCGGGAAAATCCTTCTTGGTAGATATCACAAAATCTCTCTGGGCTGCGTCCTTTTGATGACAGCCGAAACAGGTGGAGACCGGATCAATACCGCTTGATTTCCCGTCTGTACCAAAACCGGCAAACAGCCAGCCACCGGTCGCTTTCTGACGTTTATCCTTCTGCATCAGCACGATCATATTTTTGGGACCGTCGACAGCAGGATTATCCTTGATATTGAAAAACTCAACGACGATGCGGCTCCCTTCGGGAAAGTGGTTATCGGCCTGGTAGCCGCTCTGCGCCTTTTTGTCGGCATAGATATAATGAATACCGTAGAAGGGTGAACTCTTATCGGTCACCACCTTACGATCGCTTTTTTTCCAGGTGACATACCCTTTGGGGAGAACCGGAGTAGCGGCCTCCGCAGTGAATGCAGCGGTAAAAAGTACAATTAGGGATAGAATTAGGACGGAAAATTTCATCGTATGTAAGCCTCCTCATTTTTTGGGACTGCACCATAACTTATTTCTACCGGATTTGTCACGCATCGGCGTAATAAAAGTCGTGGCCGAATTTCAATCATGCCCCAGACCATTTTCAAAGGTATCATGTGGAGTAATCTCCGGCAACAGCCTGAAATTTTCCCATAAACAGACATCGTCATCAACCCTGGCAATGGCCCTGACATCGCCATCCTGGGAGATAACAAAGCCGACGCTGCCAGGATAGGCGTGGCAGTGGCGCATCATTGATCTGTGGCGCGTCCCGTAATAGGTGTAGTTGAATTTTTTACGTGTTTCTCCGGCACCATCAGAAGCAAAGATTTTTTTGACGGAGTGCGGTACCTGCGCAGTTGTTATTTCCACTCCAAAACCGATTACTTCCAGTGACTGATTCATCAGCACCAGACCATCGATTCTGGTGAGCAATGCAATAAACCAGATGGCAGCTTCGATTTCCTTTTCATTTTCCCGACACTCGGCCTGAAGTCGTGCCAGTTTTTTACGCATGAGCGGCCTGTCGTCAGCATGAGAACATTCAATCTGTCGGACAGCTCCATCACGATCAAAAAGTGAAACGACATAGCGCTTGAGTGCTTCGTGAAGACGAGTGTAATGCAGTCCGTATTTTGTATTCAGTCCTTCGTTGCCGACATCCGCAACGATCAGGATTGCTCCGCCATGCTTAAATCCCTTGATTCGGAACAGCAGTCGTTGGATCGTTGCGACAGTAAGTGTACGGACCCGTTCCCGAATGATACACACGTCTTCATCCGGGGATAAACGGAGCAGCAGATGATCCTGAAGTGCTGCAACACCCTGAGCCAGCTTCTGAAACAGCGGTCCTCGTTCGAAGATGTCGACACTGTCAAGACTGAGACCATCTATTTTCAGCTCTGCAATCTGTTTATATTCAATTGAAACCAGGATATGTCCGGGCCCGACAATTCGCGCTTCGAACAGTCCCGGGCGATGCGGAGCGGTACTGTTTTCAAGCCGGATAAAGTCTTCATACCGGTTGAGCTGGTCAATCAGTCCCCAGATAAACAGAGTACCGTCTGCGTTCGGGTACACTGCCAGCGCCGAACTGCGCGGGTGGGAACAGAGCGCAAGTTTACTGATATTCGGCAGGGTCATCTCTTCGGGGTGTTCAAGCGGAATAAACTGCCAGGGATCGCGCACGGAAGTTACCGGACTCAGTACGGCCGGGGTGTCCGGGTTAAAAAAAACCATGTGGAATGAGATGAATTCCGATTCTTCCCGTGAGATACTGGCGTGGTACATCAGCTGAAACAGCGTGATGACCGTTTTTATGGGGGGGGCTGGCACAATCCCGACGGTCTATAGCCAAAAGGACCTGCCTGGCAAGATCACTGGGACGCGAATTTCTCATTTCAATCTCCTGTTGGAATGCCATGCAAAAATACGGCACCGGATAATACAACTTTACCATCTGAAATCAAGGAAATTGGAGCTTGCAGGCCTATTCATGTTGACCTCGGCACAAGAAGTGGAGTAATTTGCCTGCTCATACGCGTTCAGACCGACTATGTAAAGGATACAACTCTCATGCAGCGCCCATCCTGGGATCAGTATTTTATGGATATTACCCGTCTGGTGGCAACCCGTTCCACCTGTATGCGCAGACAGGTCGGCGCCATACTGGTCAAAGAACGCAACATCCTGGCGACCGGTTACAACGGCGTTCCAACGGGAATAACGCACTGCGAAGCGGTCGGCTGTCTACGCGAGCGCCTCAAGATACCCTCCGGTGAGCGCCATGAACTCTGTCGCGGGTTGCACGCCGAGCAGAACGCCATCATCCAGGCTGCCCGACACGGTATCAACATCGACAACTCCACACTTTACTGCACAACCATGCCCTGTATTATCTGCACCAAAATGCTGATCAACGCAGGCATTTCAACTGTTGTCTACGCGGAAGGTTACGCCGATGAGCTGGCACGCGAGATGATGGCGGAGACCGGTATCATCATACATCGCTTTACTCCTGACGCATCTGGACAGGCTTCGTGAAATGCCCCTTCTGCAATAACCTGGACAGCAAAGTTGTCGACTCACGGCCCGATAAAGGGGGGGCAGCCATCCGTCGCCGACGTGAATGCGAGCAGTGCAGCAAGCGTTTTACCACCTTTGAACGGATTGAAGAGATGTTGCCGCAGGTCTGCAAGAAAGACGGTCGTCGCGAACCGTTTGACCGGCTCAAGATCATTAACGGCATCGTGAAAGCCTGCGAGAAACGGCCGATCTCCAAACCGGAGATAGAGTCACTGGTCGATCGTCTGGAAACACGTCTGCAGGAGTCAACCGAACGGGAAATCTCAACCACAACCATCGGTGAATGGGTCATGAAAGAGCTGCACGGCCTGGACGAAGTTGCCTACGTCCGTTTTGCCTCGGTCTACCGCTCGTTCCGTGATATCGGTGAATTTATGCAGGAACTACAGGAGCTGCTCAAAAAATAGGGGCCAAGGCAATAGACAGGTCAAGAATCAAGGGTCAAGGGGCAAGGATCCTTTGCCCACACCACTTGCCACTTGACCCTTTTAAAAACAGGTTTCCATGACTAACGATACAAAATACATGAAACGTGCGTTGACGCTGGCCAAAAAGGGTCTCGGCACGACCTCTCCCAATCCGGTTGTCGGCTGTGTCATCGTCAAGGACGGCGCAATCATCGGCGAGGGGTGGCACAAACGGGCCGGCGGTCATCACGCTGAAGTGCACGCACTGGAGATGGCTGGCACTGCAGCCCGTGGCGCTGATGTCTATGTCACACTGGAGCCTTGCAGCCATACCGGCAAAACTCCACCCTGTTGTGATGCCCTGATCCGTGCCGGGGTCAAACGTGTCGTGGCAGGCATGAGCGACCCGAATCCGCGCGTGAACGGTGGCGGATTACTGGCACTGCGGCAGGCCGGGATTGAAACGGAATGCGGGGTCCTGGAAGCACAGTGTCACACGATTAATCGCCCCTTCATCAAACATATGACAACCGGTCTACCGTTAGTTACCTACAAATGCGCCATGACACTAGATGCCAAGATTGCCACGGTAACCGGCGAATCACGCTGGATCAGCTGCGAAGCGTCCCGGAAAATTGTGCATCGGATGCGGGCGACCAGCGATGCCATTATGGTGGGTGTCGATACCATTATCGCCGACAATCCGCAGCTGAATGTCCGCCACGTCACCGGAAGTGACCCGCTGAGAATAATCGTAGATTCACATCTGCGCACACCGGAAAGCGTTGTTGTGCTAAGTTGCGGTATGGCCCTGGGGACGGTAATCGCGACCACAGAGACCAACCCGAGAGTTCATTTACGCTACCAGCATACCGGAGCGTCCCTGATTGTCTGTAAATCCCTGGATGGCAAGGTCGATCTCCATGATCTCCTGCTCAAACTTGGTGAGCGCGGCATTCAGTCACTCCTTCTGGAGGGGGGCAGTCACCTGGCCGGCGAAGCGCTCAAACAGGGATTGATTGATGAATGCGTCTTCTTTTATGCACCCAAGGTGATCGGCAGTGACGGTTTTTCACCGTTCGCCATGACCGGAATTACATCAATGTCAGAATCGGTACGATTCATTGATATTGTCGTACGGCGGGTCGGAACCGATCTCATGATTACCGCTCGTCCGGAGAAAAAATGTTTACCGGCCTGATCGAAGATACCGGGCAGGTCGTGACCTTTACGCGGCATTCCGAAGCGGGAGTACTGACGGTCGCAACCTCGTTGCTGCCGGCAGAAATCGCCCTCGGTGATTCTGTTGCGGTCAACGGCGCCTGCCTGACAGTAACTTCAAAAGGAAACGGAGCACTCAGCTTTGATGTCTCTCCGGAAAGCATTACCCGTACAACCATTGGAAAGCTGAAGAACGGCAGTCGCGTTAACCTGGAGCGGGCACTCAGGCTTGGAGACCGTCTGGGCGGGCATATCGTCAGCGGACATATCGACTGCTGTGGCCGCCTGACCCACGCAGAGAACCGATCCGGCAATCATCAGCTGCAGTTCAGTCTGCCACCGGAACATGCCCGCTATCTGGTTGAAAAAGGGTCCGTAACCATCGACGGTATCAGTCTGACCGTCAATAGCATTGCGCGTGACGGCTTTGCAGTGAATATCATCCCGCATACGTACGCAAAAACAACGCTTGAACATATCCGGGTTGGTGATCAGGTCAACCTCGAAACCGACATAATCGGGAAATATGTAGAACGTCTGACAGCCCCCTGGAAACCTGACGGTGGCTTGAGCATGAAAACGCTTGCTGAGAATGGATTTTTATAGAACGAAGGGGATAGTATGTCCGTAGCAACTATTGAAGAAGCCATTGAAGACATCCGCCAGGGAAAGATGGTGATCCTGGTTGACGATGAAGACCGTGAAAACGAGGGCGATCTGACGCTGGCAGCGGAAGCTGCGACACCGGAAAACATCAATTTCATGGCCAAATACGGTCGTGGACTGATCTGCCTGACCCTGACTTCGGAAGCATGCGATACGTTGGGACTGCGCCCGATGGTACGCGACAACACTTCGCCTTTTGAAACCGCCTTTACCATCTCGATTGAAGCCAAGCATGGCGTTACCACCGGAATTTCGGCGGCAGACCGCGCTCATACGATTGTCACCGCTGTGGCCGATGGAGCCGGCCCGAAGGATCTCGTCAGCCCGGGGCACGTTTTCCCGCTCAAGGCCCGCACAGGAGGCGTTCTTGTGCGTCTGGGACAAACCGAAGGCTCCGTCGATCTGGCCCGTCTGGCAGGCAAGAAGCCGGCCGGCGTCATCTGCGAAATCATGAACGACGACGGCTCTATGGCGCGTATGCCGGAGCTTAAGGAGTTTGCCCGCGAACATGGCATTAAGATCTGTACGATTGCCGATCTGGTCTCCTACCGTCTGAAAAACGAGCGTTTGGTACGAGTCGTTGCTGAGGCGCGCCTCCCCTCAACTTTTGGTGGAGAATGGCGGGCAATCGGCTTTGAAAACGACATCGACAAGCTGGAACATATTGCCCTGGTCAAAGGAGAGCTAAGCAGGGATCAGCCGGTGCTGGTCAGAGTACATTCCGAATGTCTGACCGGTGATGTGTTGGGGAGTCAGCGCTGCGACTGCGGCGAGCAACTGCACCGCGCCATGCAGCAGATTGCAGCCGCCGGCAGCGGCGTTATTCTGTATATGCGTCAGGAAGGGCGCGGTATCGGCCTGATCAACAAACTCAGGGCCTATGAGCTGCAGGATAAAGGACGCGATACGGTCGAAGCAAATCTGGAACTGGGCTTTAAAGCTGATCTGCGCGAATACGGCATTGGCGCCCAGATCCTGCTGGCACTGGGCATCACCAAGATCCGGCTGTTGACCAACAACCCCAAAAAGCTGGTCGGCCTGCAGGGATACGGCATCGACATCGTTGAACGCGTCTCAATTGAGGCTGTTCCTACGGCAAGTAATCGCAGCTATCTGAAGACCAAGAAACAAAAAATGGGGCACCTGCTGGAAAACCTGTAATGAGGATTCTTCTGCACATCTGCTGTGGACCCTGTGCGTTGTACCCGTTACGAACACTGCGGGCAGCCGGTCATGACGTGAGCGGTTTTTTCTACAATCACAATATTCACCCCTATCAGGAGTACGCCCGCCGACGCGACGCCGCCCTGCAGATGGCAGAGCAGGAGAACATGCCGCTGATACTGCGCGACGACTACGACCTGGAGGGTTTTCTGGCACATGTTGCCGCTGAGCCGCAGGATCGCTGCAGCTACTGTTATACATCGCGGCTCAAAGCAACCGCCCAGGCTGCTGCCGAAGCCGGTTTTGAAGCATTCACGGCATCACTTTTATACAGCCGCTACCAGAAACATGATCAGATCAAAACGTCAGGTGAACAGCTCGGTAGCGAATTCAGAGTTCCGTTTTACTATCACGACTTTCGCCCCGGCTGGCAGGAAGGTATCAAAGCCTCCAAGGAACTGGGGCTCTATCGCCAGCAGTACTGTGGTTGTATCTACAGCGAGAAAGAACGCTACTGGCGAAAGGGTGAAGAGTGAGGGGTGAGGAGCGGTGCCCTGAGCGAAGCCGAAGTAAGTCGAAGTAAGTCGAAGGGTTAATCAGTATGAATAATCTTGGAAAACCGCTGATTATCTCAGGTCTTGTGTTGGTCGCCGTCGGGCTTCTCATTTCATATGCCGGTCGCATCCCCTGGCTGGGGCGCCTGCCGGGTGATATATACCTCAAAAAAGAAAATTTCAGTTTCTACTTTCCGCTTGCCACCAGCATCCTGCTCTCAGCTCTGCTATCACTCATTCTCTGGTTGTTCCGACGGTAGGTTGCATATAAAAAAACGCATTAAAAAAGCCCATGTCGCCACGGGCTTTTTTAATGCGGATCTGTCATCAGTGCTGATTAAGCGTTGATAGCACTTACGGGACAGGTATCGACACAAGCGCCGCAATCAATGCAGGTATCTGCATCAATAACGCGTTTGTTTGCCTGCTCGCTGATAGCGTTCACAGGACAGGAATCTTCACAAGCCCCACAGTTTGTACAATCATCGGTAATTGAATGAGCCACAATTTCACCTCCTCTTTAGATTAGCCTTCCTGACTGGAAAACGGTTTGAGAATGCCATACTGATTTTGAAAAGTCCAGAAAAAGAAATGTCCCCTACGCTTTAATACGATTTTTGAGATGATGGATATAAATTTTGTTGAAATCGATTACCGTTCAGTGTATACATCAAAAACAGTTTTATTCCAGCTAGTTATTTTAGTATAAGTGTTATTTTTTTATCCGTAATATAGTCACGATCCTGTTGTAATGGAGGTAAAAGTACATGATAATAATGGCTCTAAACTGTGGCAGTTCTTCAGTAAAGTATCAGTTATTTGATTGGGATAAAATGGAAGTTGTTGCAAAGGGGATGGTAGAACGGGTTATTATCGGTGGCTCGTTTATTATGCACGAAATCCCCGGGCGTGAAAACTACCACCATGAGCTTGACTGTGCCAATCACCAGGCGGCCATCGACCTGCTCATCAAGACGGTGACCGATCCGGTTCATGGTGTTTTGAAGAGCGTCGATCAGATTTCTGCTGTCGGGCACCGTGTCGTGCATGGAGGAGAAAAATTCACCTGTTCCGTCATGATCGATGAAAGCGTTCTGGATGCCGTTAAAGAGGTTCAGCATCTGGCGCCGCTTCATAATCCTCCCAACATTGAAGGGATTGAGGCCGCTCAGGCCCTCATGCCAACGGTTCCGCATGTCGCAATTTTTGATACGGCTTTCCATCAGACCATGCCTGAAATGGCCTACATCTATCCGCTACCATATGAATGGTACGAAAAGTACCAGGTACGCCGCTACGGTTTTCACGGCACCTCGCATCTGTATGTTTCCAAACGCGCCGCCGTCCTGCTGGGCAAAAAAGCGCAGGACACCAATATTGTCACCATGCATATCGGCAATGGTGTTTCGCACTGTGCCATTAAAAACGGCATTTCAGTTGACACAACCATGGGGCTGACTCCTCTGGAAGGGGCCGTCATGGGAACGCGCTGCGGAGATATCGATCCCGCCATCCCGGCCTTCATGATGCAGAAAGACAATCTCTCGGCCAAGGAAATCGACAGCATCCTCAACAAGAAGAGTGGCGTCATCGGAATTACCGGACGTTTTACCGACCGCCGTGACGTAATTGAACATGCCAATGCCGGCGACAAACGCTGCCAACTGGCGCTTGATATCGAAGCTTATCGTCTTAAAAAATATATCGGAGCTTTCATGGCGGCCGTCGGCAAACTGGATGCCGTGGTCTTTACCGCCGGTGTAGGAGAAATGGGTGCACCGATCCGCGAACGCGCAATCGAAGGGCTCGAACATCTCGGCATCATCCTTGACCGCGAACGTAACAAAGGGGCCATGACCCGTAAACGCGAAACCCTGATTACCACTGACGACTCGCCGGTCAAAGTATTCGTCATCCCGACTGATGAAGAGCTGGTCTTTACCGAAGACGTTGTCGGTATCCTGAATGGAACTTACGCCGACCATATGAATTTCGAGTATTCATTTGCACAGAAGGATTTTGAACGCAAATAACTTCTTGCCAACACCTCACATACACATACTAAAAGAGCCGACATAACAGCTCTGGATGGGAAACTCGCTTCAAATGGCCAAACTCTTCGAATCCGAAGAAATTCCGGCAAGGATAAAAACTATTGCTCTGATCTATTGTGGCGGTAAGGGGGGTTGAGAAGTGCTGTAAGATTCTTCTTGAGAATGGAACTGATGTCAAACGTTCACGCATTTAGAATATAAAAACAAATGGGTTACAGTTTATCGCTGTAACCCATTGTTTTTACTGGAGGTAGTCAGTCTGGCTAAGCGCATAACTAGCTGTAATGGTTAGGTATATGCGTTTATAAAAAACTGTGATACCCCTAAAGATACCCCCAAATAAATTGCATAGATTCATTTGGAACCGAACGGGATTGTTTAGAAATTCAATTTTCGATTTTTTCTAGCCCGTATTTAACACCTGCAAAAATAACTATCTTGATATCAAAGAGTTACAGTTCACAAAACCCTCGAGTGGCACTACATTTGTGCTATTTTGTGCTACATCGTCAGTTTTTGAATCCCTCCAAAAGTTGCTGAAATACCCAACTTCTCGTAAATATCTTGCAGACCCTTATCGTCAACTGTGGCCTTGCGGATAAAGGTAAAAGACTTTTCGATTATGTTTCTGTTTTAATCTTTTAACCCTAAGACTCTGATTTCCCAGTTTTATGATTTTCCCTTCCGTCTTTGCGCCTTGGCGTCTTTGCGTTAAAGATTTTGATTTTGATATTTGCCATAGAAATTTTTATATGATAAGTTTTCTACAGAAAGTAATAAGATTGAGAGGAAATGTTTTGTATGCCACGCATATCACCAGCACAAAAGACACAGAACAAACAACTGGTACTTACCAAGGCGGTTGTTAATACTGCAAATTATCTTGATTTACCCAAGAACAAACTCGCCCATATTCTGGGTGTCAGCTCTTCCACAGTTACACGCCTCTATGTCAACTCGTACCAGCTTACGCCTGACAAAAAGGAATGGGATTTTGCCGTTCTTCTGGTCAGATTATTCCGTTCACTCGATTCCATAGTAGGTGGTGCTGCCGACGACGCCAAAAAATGGCTTGCCAGCGAAAACAAGGCGTTTGCAGGTAAAAAACCGTCTGACCTGATTGAATCTACGGAGGGACTTGTACGTGTCGTTAACTACCTTGACGCCTGCCGAGCTGTCATCTAAAGCACGAGACATCTCATGTAAAGTCTGGCGTATGGTTGAGGCTCAGCACATGGTATCTACATCAAGAATTGTGGATACCATGGCAGAACAGGAACTGCTAGGGGATATTCTGGAGGAGAGCAAGCCTCCAATTCCAAAAGAGGCTACCGACCTGCACTTTCTGCTTTTCAGTCCCTTTCGTTACGAGCCCCGTCAACCAACCGGTTCCAGGTTTCGTGCCGTTTATGAACCAGGAGTGTTTTACGCTGCCGAGACAGTTAAGACAGCAGCTGCCGAAGTCAGCCACTGGCGATGGCGCTTTCTTCAAGATACTGCTGGACTGGAACGTCTTCAGCCATGCTCATTTACCGCATTCAAAGTGCCAATCAAAACCAGCTGCATTGATTTGCGTGAACCACTCTTTGCCAGCGAATCCGCTCGATGGCAACATCCCACCGATTATTCAGCGACACAAGCGTTAGGACGAATAGTACGAGAAGCGGAAATCGGTGCCATTCAATATCAATCTGTGCGTGACCCGGATAAGCATTTTTGTGTTGCGGTATTAACTCCACTGGCATTTGCCGCTAAAAAGCCTGACCCTGCAACCCAGACCTGGATGCTTTCAATATCAACAGAAGAAGCGATATGGATGCGCCAGGATGATGAATCATTTTCATTCAAAACAGGTCCTTGGAGAGAAAATCAACGGCTTTAATGCAAAAACGCAAGGGCGCAAGGAAAGGCTCTAAATTTGAAAAAAAGGGTTAAAACCCAAAGACTTTTTTACTGATTTTCGCTTTTTACTTTAAGATTTACCCATAACATATTGTATCTATTCAGCACAGATTTTAAAAAGCTCGTCATTCCCGAGGGTTTAATCGGGAATCCAGGCTTTGACTTCGTGGATCCCCGATAGAATCACTCGAGGACGACAGGCTTTTTTGCTCGTTTGTTGAAAACACCGAATAGTTACATTGTGAGAAGGTTTCTCAATAGCTCAATCAATTTGTGCACTTATTGTCAGAGAGCATACTGACAGAAATACTATTGAGCAGATAATGACAGCTAAAAACTGATGAAGGTAAATAACTAAATGGCTAATAATACTCTCAAAAACATAGAAAAAATCGAATCAACCCTCTGGGAGGCAGCCGATCAGCTGCGCGCCAACTCCAAATTGACCTCCAGCGAATACTGCATGCCGGTGCTGGGAATCATATTCCTGCGCCATGCGAGTAACCGCTACGAGACCGCTCTGGCACAGATCAAGGCCGACCAGGCCGCCGGTAAGATGCCCAGCCGCCCCCTGGTGAAGGGGGATTTCATCAAGCGACGGGCACTACAGCTGCCGGAATCCGGTCGCTATGACTATCTTCTGAAGCTTCCTACCGGAGCCAGTCTCGGCACCGCGCTGGTGGAGGCAATGAAGGCCATTGAGGCAGAGTTCGAACCGCTGCGGGGCCAGCTTCCCAAGGAGTATGACAAGTTTGATGACAAATTGCTGGAAGTTATCCTGCGCACCTTCGATTCGGAGGCGCTTCGTAATGCCAGCGGCGATGTGTTTGGCCGGATCTACGAATACTTCCTGATGAAGTTCGCCATGCAGGGGGCGCAGGACAACGGCGAATTTTTCACCCCGCCTTCACTGGTGCAGACCATCGTCAACGTCATCGAGCCGGACCACGGCATTGTTCTCGACCCGGCCTGCGGCTCCGGTGGTATGTTTGTCCAGTCCAGTCACTTTATCGAAAGCCATGGCCAGGATACCGGCCACAAGGTCACTTTCTACGGCCAGGAAAAGACCGGCACTACCATCCGCCTGGCCAAGATGAACCTGGCGGTGCATGGGCTTGAAGGGCATATTCGTGAAGCCAACACCTTCTACGAGGATGTTCACCCGATCTGGGGAGAGTGCGACTTTGTCATGGCCAATCCTCCGTTCAATGTGAATATGGTCGATGCTGATAAGGTCAAAGACGACCGCCGTCTTCCCTTCGGTTTGCCGGGAGTCAACAAGGCCAAGAAGGTCAGCAACGGCAATTACCTCTGGATATCTTACTTCCACAGTTACCTCGGACCGAAAGGTAGAGCCGGGTTTGTCATGTCTTCACAGGCGTCCAGCGGTGGACATGGCGAGGCCGAAGTGCGCCGCAAGCTGGTTGAGACCGGTGATGTGGATGTGATGATCTCCATACGCTCAAACTTCTTCTACACCCGCACCGTGCCGTGCGAACTGTGGCACTTTGACAAAGGCAAGCCGGAAGAGCGTCGCGATCAGATTCTGATGCTGGATGCCCGCAACATCTATCGCAAGGTTACCCGCAAGATTTACGACTTCAGCCCAGAGCAGCTTGCCAACCTGACCGCCATCGTCTGGCTCTACCGTGGCCAGCAGGAACGCTTTCTTGGCCTGGTTCAGGAATACTTTGCAACGCTCTGCGATGAGGCAGCGGCCATTGCCGGCGCCGTGGGAGCTTTCGAGGCTGATTTGGGCGAACTTGCTGATCCAGCCTATGAAGCGTATCGGATCGATCGCTCCGATTTAACAACCAGGCTTGAAGTTTTTCTGAAGCAGTACCAAATTGCCTTGCCCGCAACCAATGCCGATCAGCACACCGCCCGGCTGGTCTTTGATCCGCTGGCGGAAGGCGCCAGGGGATTGGTGAAACAGGTTGATCTGCTCTACAAACTGGCTGCGGCGGATGGGGATAGCAGCGACCGCAAGCGCCTCAAGCAACTGGACGAAAAGCGCAAGCAGGCCGTGGAGCAGCTCAAGCTGACAGCCTACTACCACCGGCAGATTCACTGGCTGCAGGAGCGTTTCCCTGAGGCAACCATGACGGAGGTGCCGGGTCTGTGCAAGGTGGTCAGCCGGGCAGAGATCGAGGCTGCCGACTGGAGCCTCACCCCTGGCCGCTATGTGGGAGTTGCTCCGCCCGAGGTGGATGAAGATTTCGACTTCGAGCAAACCATCCGGGATATTCATGTGGAGCTGAAAGACCTGAATGCCGAGGCGGTGGAGCTGGCGGCGCGGATACAGGAGAATTTTGAGGAGTTGGGGGTATGAGCGCCAAAGGGATAAAAAAAACTGCTCCAACAACTGAGAGAAAATCACGGGGGAGAAACCGTGATGATGCCTCCTTTCCTGTAGCTCCTGCTCGTGCCGAGTTGCCTGACGGCTACGCCGAGGTGCTGTACGAAATCAAGCAGCGTATCCAGTCAGGACGGCTTCGGATTGCCATGGCAGCCAATAAGGCTATGGTTGAGCTTTACTGGGAGATCGGGCGGCTGATATTGGAACGGCAGGAACGAGAAGGCTGGGGTGCAAAAGTAATAGACCGGCTGTCAACGGACCTTCGTCAGTCGTATCCTGAAATGAAAGGGTTATCGCCACGAAATCTTAAATATATGCGTGCCTTTGCAGCAGCTTGGCCGGATAAGGAAATAATGCAGCAACTTGCTGCACAAATCCCCTGGTTTCATAACTGTCTGTTGATCGATCGCATTAACGATGCCGCCACTCGAATCTGGTATATAAAGGCGGCAATCGAATATGGCTGGTCGAGAAATATCCTTTCTTTCCAGATTGACTCCAGAGTTCACGAACGACAGGGCAAGGCGCTCACCAACTTCCGCGATACTCTCCCACCTGCTGAGTCTGATATGGCTGCGCAGATTTTCAAAGATCCCTATCTGTTCGATTTCCTCGGCACAGCCGACCCGCGTCGAGAGCGGGAAGTAGAGCAGGCTCTGGTTGACCATATCCAGAGGTTTCTGCTTGAACTCGGTGCAGGCTTTGCCTTTGTTGGCCGACAAGTTCATCTGGAGTTTGCCAGCGCCGATTACTACGTAGATCTGCTTTTTTATCACCTTAAACTTCGTTGCTATGTTGTCGTAGAACTGAAAGCAGTTCCTTTTGATCCCGGCTTTGTCGGCACCATGAATATGTACCTTTCCGCAGTCGATGATCAGTTGCGCCATCCTGATGACAAACCGTCGATCGGCCTTCTTCTCTGCCGGTCAAAGAACAGGTTTGAAGTGGAGTATGCCCTGCGTGACCTGAAAAAACCGATCGGTGTATCGGAATGGGAAACCAGACTGGTAGGGATGTTGCCGGAGGAGATGCAAGGGAGTCTGCCAACGGTTGAGGAGATAGAGGCGGAATTACGCGAGGAGAATTTTGAGGAGTTGGGGGTATGAGTAAATGGTCCTCCGATACGTTGGGTAATTTATGCAATCTAATTACAGACGGCAAGCACGGTGATTGCGTAAATGAAGACGATTCAGGCTATTACTTTATTAGCGCAAAAGACGTCAACAATGGGCGTGTCAGTTATGAAAACGCGAGACAAATTATCGAAAGCGATTTTAGTGAAACACATCGAAGAACAGATTTACAGCCGGGCGATATACTCCTTACAAACAGCGGAACGATCGGTCGTCTCGCAATAGTAGATGACGATGAAAAGACCGCAAAAACTACCCTTCAGAAAAGCGTTGCTGTGCTTAAACCCAATAAGGATAGGATACTGTCGAGTTTCCTCTACTATTCTTTGGCAGCCAATACAACTCAACTGATAAATGCCGCTGGGGGGGCTGCTCAGAAAAATCTCCTACTGGGGGATTTGCGGAGACTATCAGTTTTAGCACCTTCTTTGGCAGTGCAGCATGACATCGCCTCCATCCTCTCCACCTACGACGACCTGATCGAAAACAACCGGCGGCGGATGGCGCTGCTGGAAGAGGCGGCGCGGCAACTGTACCAGGAGTGGTTTGTCCGCCTGCGCTTCCCCGGACGTGAGCATATCCGCATTGTGGATGGTGTGCCGGAGGGGTGGGAGCGGGAAAAACTCGGAGAGCACCTCACCCTGAATTACGGTAAGGCACTGAAGGCGGATAATCGGGTTGATGGGCCATATCCGGTTTATGGCTCGAGTGGAGAGGTCGGCACCCACGAAAAGGCGCTGGTGCCGGGACCTGCAATTATCGTTGGTCGCAAAGGCAATGTAGGTAGCGTTTACTGGTCATGGAAAGATTGCTACCCTATCGACACGGTTTATTACATCAATGCCGAAACAAGCAGCCTGTATCTGTACTATGCCCTCAAAAATATGCATTTCATAAGTACGGATGTTGCTGTTCCGGGACTGAACCGAGATTTTGCCTACAGCCGGGAGCTATTATTGCCGACAGCAAACATTTTACGCCTGTTCCACGAAATTGGGACACCGATTCATGAGCAGCTTTATAAGTTGGAAGAGATGAACCAAAAACTCCGTGCCGCCCGTGACCTGCTGCTGCCGAAGCTGATGAGCGGGGAGATTGCGGTATGAGCGACGAACTGAAAATTGTTATCATTGCCGGGCCAAACGGTGCCGGTAAAACAACCTTTGCCCGTGAATTTCTCCCCAATGAAGCCAACTGCCCCGTTTCATCAATGCCGACCTGATAGCTGCCGGGCTGTCGCCATTCAACCCGGATGCGGCTGCAATTCGTGCCGGCAGACTGATGCTGGAAGAGATTGGACAGCGTGTTGTTCAGCGCCGTAGCTTTGCTTTTGAAACTACGCTGAGTGGTCGGGGCTATGCTCATAAAATTCGGGAATGGCAGGCACTTGGCTATCATGTTAAACTGATCTTCCTCAGTCTGCCAAATGCTGACATGGCCGTTGCTCGTGTTGCCGCCCGTGTGATTCAAGGCGGGCACAATGTGCCGGAAGAGACCATCCGTCGCCGGTTTAAAGCAGGTTTGGAGAATCTGGACGGGATGTATAAACCGCTGGTCAATGCCTGGATGCTCTACGATAATTCGGGAGGCAAGCTGAAAATTGTTGCCTGGGGAGAAAAACAATGAAGAAAAAAGAGCAACCCAAAGACCCTGACCTGCTCGGTGCCACTCAGGCACTGAAAAGATCTGCAGCAAGTGCTCTGAAACTGGCTCGAAAGACTCACACGCCATGCTACGTCTATAAAGACGGCAAAATTGTGGATCTTGCGGCACCAAGGGCAAAAGCGCCGACAATAAAACATCAGGCGGCTTAGCGTATATGATAACCGACATCAACAGCGAAGACCGACTGGTACAGACCACCTTTGCCGATCATCTGGAGAAAGAGCTCGGCTGGGAGAACGTCTATGCCTGGAACCAGGAAGACTTCGGCCCAAACAGCCTGTTGGGTCGTGCCGATACCCGCGAGGTGGTACTCAAGCGGGATCTGCGCCAGGCTCTTGTAACGCTGAATCCCCTACTCCCGGCTTCGGCTGTTGACGAAGCAGTTACCAAACTTACCTATCACGACTTCACCCGTTCCCTCCTGCAGCACAATCAAGCATTCTACAGGATGATCCGCGACGGTGTACCGGTCAGCTACCGGGAGCAAAATGGTACCCTGCGCTATGCACAGGCACGAGTCATCGACTTTCAGAACGGAACAACGAACGGTAAGCCGAACAACCGCTTTGTAGCCGTACGCGAGCTGAAACTTACCGGTCTGCGAACCCCCAACTACAACCGCCGCGCTGACCTGGTCTGTTTCGTCAATGGCTTGCCGCTGGTTTTCATCGAACTGAAGGCGATCTACAAGAATATCCGTGCCGGATTCGACGGCAATCTGAAGGATTATCTGGACGAGCATGTCATTGCGCACGCCTTCCATCACAACGCCTTCCTGATTGTCAGTAATGGCCACCGGGCACGATATGGCTCCATCACCAGCGAGTGGGATCATTTTGGCGAGTGGAAACGTCTTGATGAGCGGGACAAGGGGAGTGTCGAGGCCGAAGTTCTGTTGTATGGTATGCTGGACAAGAATCGGCTGCTGGACATCCTGGAAAACTTCATCCTGTTCGATGCCAGCAAGCCGGGAACTGTACGCAAAGTGGTAGCCCGTAATCATCAGGTGATGGGGGTCAACTCTGCTGTGGCCTCGGTTGTCCTCCAGGAGGAGCTGAAGAAACAGTTTCCACCGGAAGAGCGCCTGAAATATAAGGTGATCGAGCTACCCCAGGAACAGGCAATTGACAGCGATATGCTGGAGCTGGTGCCGACAGAAGATCCCAAAACTTTGCAATTTCCCGTAGCTGCCCATCCCGACCTCGGTAAGTTGGGGGTTTTCTGGCATACGCAAGGATCAGGTAAGTCTTATTCTATGGCCTTTCTTACTGAAAAGATCCGTAGGACAGTGCCCGGTAACTTTACTTTTGTGATAATGACCGACCGCAATGATCTGGATACTCAAATATACCGGACCTTCATCGGTTGTGGTGCTGCTGACGAACAGACGCCACGGGCAGGTTCCGGCAAAGAACTGGAACAACTACTTAAAGAGAACCACCGCTATATCTTCAGCCTGATCCACAAGTTCAACCAGGGAGTTAATCCAGAGGAACCTTATAGCCGCCGCGACGATATCATTGTCATCTCCGACGAGGCCCATCGCACCCAAGCCGGCAAGCTGGCCCGTAACATGCGTTTGGCGCTCCCAAATGCTGCCTTTATCGGTTTTACCGGTACACCACTCTTCAAGAACGACAACCTGACCAAGCGCATATTCGGCGGTTATGTCTCCTGCTATGACTTCAAGCGTTCCGAAGAAGATGGGGCAACGGTCAAACTGGTTTACGAGAATCGTGGAGAAAAACTGGGAATCGCCAGGCTGGACTTGAACGACCGGATCGCTGAAGCCGTGGAGAAGGCTGATCTGGATCAGGATCAGGCGGCACTGCTGGAAAAACTGTTGGGCAAGGATTACGAAGTCATCACTGCCGATGACCGACTGGAAAAACTTGCAGATGATTTTGTGGAACATGCCGCCACCCGCTGGGAATCTGGCAAGTCGATGCTGGTCTGTATCGACAAGATCACCTGCGCCCGAATGCACAAGTTGATCATGCCGAGGTGGAAGGTTAAGCTGGCGGCAGTAAAGAAGGAAGTCTTAGCCCGTGAGGCAGCTCTGACTGTGCCGTGTGACAGTGAAACAAGGCAATTGCTTACTGATCAAAAGAATCAGTTCGCTGCACAGGCTGCCTGGCTGGAAAGCACTATCATCGAGTTAATTATCAGTGAAGCCCAAGGCGAAGTAGCTGCCTTCAAGGAGTGGGGCTTCAACATCATACCCCACCGGGCAATCATGAAGCAGGGTTTTGAAACTCCTGACGGCAAGCGTATTGATGTGGAGTCTGCCTTCAAGAACCCGGATCATCCTTTCCGTATAGCGATTGTCTGCGCCATGTGGCTGACCGGGTTTGATGTGGAGTGCCTGTCCACCCTCTATATCGACAAGCCGATGAAGGCCCACAACCTGATGCAAGCCATAGCCCGTGCCAACCGACGCTTCCCCGGCAAGGACTTTGGTTTGATCGTTGACTACAACGGCATGCTGAAGAGCCTGCGAGAGGCATTGGCGCAGTATGCCCTTGGCGACGAGGGGGGAAGTGGCGAAGAGATCGTTGCGCCACTGGAAGAACGGGTGATTGCATTGAAGGATGCCATTGAGGAGACCGAACGGCATCTGCTCTCGCTCGGTTTCGATGCAATGCAGCTGGTCGGTTCAAAAGGTTTTACTCGCATTCTCTGCTTGGCTGATGCCGTGGAGGCCGTTTACACCTCCGACGAATCCAAGCGCCGCTTCGAGATTATGGCCCGTCAGGTCTTTATCCGATTCAAGGGGTTGGTAACAGAGCCGTCAGCCTGGCTGTATGCAGAACGTCATGACAACATCGAGGCAATATACAAAAAACTAACGGAAAAGCGGGATACCGCAGATGTAACAGCTTTGCTCAAGGAATTGCACCGCATTGTCAATGAAGCAATCCGTGCACAGGGAACAGCCGCAGATCCACCTGCAGAGAGCACATTCTACGATTTGAGTAATATTGATCTTGAAAAACTTCGGGACGAGTTTGCCCGTAAGGTACGTCGCAAGGCCACTGCTATTCAGGATATACGCGAGATTGTGGAGCAGAAACTGACGGATATGTTGAAGCGCAATCCGATGCGTATGGACTACTACAGGCGCTATCAAGAGATCATTGCAGATTACAACCGCGAGAAAGACCGCGTCAGCATTGAAGATACCTTTACCAGACTGGTTGACTTGGCTGCCAGTCTTGATGAAGTGCAGCGCCGGGTGATGGAAGAAGGATTGACAGAAGAGGAATACGCGCTGTTCAGCATGCTGTTGCGGGATGATCTGAGCAAGACAGAACGTGAACGGGTGAAGGTTGCCAGCAGAAGCCTGTTGCGTGAGATACAAGCACTGCTGGCGCCATTGGAACAGTGGACCCAGAAGGAACAGACTCAAGCCGAGGTAGAGGTGTTCATCCTCGACCACCTCTACCCACTTTTGCCATCACCCCCTTTTACTGATGATGACAAGCAGGCTGCGGCGCGAGAGGTGTACAGCTATATCTGGCAGCATGGGCCAATGTGGATATGAAGGACAAATCCTTTATAATTACCAATACGAAAAACGGACTGCCTCATACACTGCCGATGAATACATTTATTTACAACCTGTTTGAAAATCTGAAAATTATCGATCCAATGAGTATGTATTCCCTGGAGCTGTGTCGGGAATGACAAGAGCTTTTTAAAATCTGCGCTGTTAGGAACAGATAGACAACTGGAACTCCACGAACACCAAAACGTCCCGCAAGACGAGGATTATCCTGCGTGTTTACATGTGCGACGGCCGCTTTTCCGGCCAGAAGTTCTGCCGCTTTTCGTACAGCAGGAGTATAATGGTAAAAAAAGAAAGGGGGTGGCGATCATGAAGAAAAATCTCACAACCAAAATTCTTGAATCACATCTTGTTGCCGGACAGCTGGTGCCAGGAACCGAAATTTCGATCAAAATTGACCATACACTTTTGCAGGACGCTACCGGCACAATGGCAATGCTTGAGTTTATCGCCATGGGGCTGCCGCGCGTGAAAGTAGGGCTGGCAGCCCAGTATATTGATCATAATCTGCTGCAGACCGATTACAAGAACGCCGATGACCATGTCTTTTTAACCTCGGCCGCCATGAGGTTCGGTATCTACCTCTCCCGTCCGGGCAATGGTGTTTCCCATCAAGTACATCTGGAACGTTTTGGAACTCCCGGTAGTACCCTTTTGGGGGCGGATTCTCATTCTCCGACGGCTGCCGGACTCTCGGTGCTGGCGATTGGTGCCGGTGGTCTGGATGTGGCGCTGGCCATGGCCGGGCATCCCTTCAGCCTCCCCTGCCCTGCGGTGCTGGGGGTCAAGCTGACCGGTAAACTTCCGGAATGGGTTTCCGGTAAAGACGTAATTCTGGAGATGTTGCGCCGCCACACGGTTAAAGGTGGCGTCGGCAAAGTCATTGAATACTATGGACCCGGCGTGGCAACCTTGTCGGCTACCGACCGGGCTACTATCGGCAACATGGGAGCCGAACTGGGAGCCACGTCGTCCATCTTTCCATCGGACGAACAGACCAGAGATTTTCTGATCTCGCAGGGGCGCTGTGAAAGCTGGCAGTTACTGACAGCAGATACCGGTGCCGAATATGATGAATACGAGGAGATTGATCTCTCCGCACTGGAACCGTTGATCGCCTGTCCCTCGTCGCCGGATAATGTCGTGCCGGTGCGCGAGGTGGCCGGAGTTACGGTCGATCAGGTCATCGTCGGCAGTTCGGTAAACTCATCCTACCGCGATCTGATGACCGTCTGTAGGATTATGGAGGGGAACCGGGTTGCGCCGGGTGTACATTTTCATGTCAACCCGGGCAGCCGTCAGGCGCTTGAAAATGTTGCCCAGGATGGCGGCGTGCTGATGCTGCTGATGGCCGGTGTCAGTATCCACCAGTCAGGTTGCCTGGGATGCATCGGCATGGGACAGGCTCCCGGAACGGATCAGGTAAGTCTACGCACCTTCCCGCGTAACTTTCCGGGACGTAGCGGCACAAAAGGGGACAAGGTCTATCTCTGCTCACCGGAAACAGCCGCCGCATCCGGAATCTACGGCGTAATCACCGACCCGCGCACTCTGAGCGCAATAAAATCATACCCGGCCGCCCAGAACCCGGCACGCTATCTGTTGGATGATTCCGGCATCATCGCGCCGCTGCCGCCGGTAGAGGCTGCAGCCGTCGAGATTAAAACCGGGCCCAATATCGTGCCGCTCACAGATTTTGAAGCACTGCCTGAGAGTCTGAATGCCACCGTCGTCATCAAACTCGGTGACAACATTACCACCGACCATATCATGCCGGCCGGCAATAAGGTTTTGCCGCTGCGCAGTAATATTCCGGCTATCAGCGAACATGTTTTTGAACAGGTGGATGCGGAGTTCCCGGCCCGCGCACGGTCCGCCGGAAACGGGATTATTGTTGCCGGTGAAAATTACGGACAGGGTTCATCGCGTGAACATGCCGCCATTGCGCCGCGCTATCTGGGGATTCGAGCCAAGATCGTGACGAGCTTTGCCCGCATACACAAGGCCAATCTGGTAAACTTCGGAATTGTGCCGCTGACGCTCAAAGAGTCGGCCGATAGTGAACTTTTCAGACAGGGGGATCAAGTTTCGATACCGGCTTTACGTCACCTGGTTGAGCAGGGCGCAGTTGAAATCCCGGTTGTTGTTAACGGCAGACAGGTCGTGACGCTGCTGGAGGTCTCCGACCGCCAGCGCCAGGAACTTTTGGCCGGCGGCACACTTAATTTTGTAAAACAGCAGAAAGCATGAAACAAGTACCACCGATTTTAAAACATCCGAGGTGTCACTGAATTTGCTGTGACACCCCGGATTACATTTCAGAAGTCAACTTCGTGCCGGACATCGCCGGGCGATTATCCCGTCTCAAAAGTCACCTCACATCTTCTCGCATTCTCCCGGACCCCGAACAGCTACGTCTGATCGCTCGAACCGGATTTACACCCAAGGTCACCCATCCGCTGGAACGCCTGAACCTCTTGATTTTATGTTTCTCTATCAAAACATCCAAAATAAACTCCTTCACATAATCATAACGATTATCGGGATAATTTACCTGGATCAACATTGTAATCACCTCTTTCTTATCAAATACTCTGCTCTTTAATACTACTCTTTGGGTATTATATGATCAATGTGCCACACATGCATACAGCGTCAGACTACATCAGCAGGGCAACCGGCTTTTCCAGAGCAGAGCGCAACGCAGCCAAAAACGATGCTGCGTACGCCCCATCAATAGCACGATGATCACTACAAAGCGTAACCCGCATGGTTGCCGCCACGACAAGTTGATCATTACATACGGCCGGTCGCCGTTTTACAGCCCCGACAGCCAGAATGGCGGTCTGACCCGGCATGATCAGGGCAGTAAACGCATCAACTCCGTACATTCCCAGATTTGACACGGAGAACGAGCCACGTTCCATTTCATCAGTAGAAAGCCGACCTTTCTGGCATTTTTCAGCCAAGCGGGAGCAGTTATTTTCTATTTCAGCCAGCGGTAAATGCTGACAATTTCTAATGATCGGCATCATCACACCCTCTGGATGCGCAACGGCGAAATTGATATTAATCTCATGCAAGGAAGAGCTGTCCGCAGAGCAGAGCAGAGGGAATTTCTGAAGTGTCGCGGCGCAGGCCTTGATAACCAGGGCGTTGTAGCCAACCGGGTGAGGCCCCTGTTTCAGTTCGTTAACTATTTCACTACAGGCCTGCATATCAATTTCTACGGTTACCGAGAAGTGAGGGATAGTTTGCCAGGAACGGGATACCGTCGCAGCAACAGCCTGTCGCATCGACAGGGAAGTGGCAGGCTCAGCTGATACCACAGGTATTGCCGGTTGGAAGCTACCTGGTTCTGATGCCGTTTTCGACGGATTCTGAAGTCCGGCGAAAATGGTCAGGTCTTCCTGGGTGATGCGCCCCTCTGGTCCGCTTCCGGTTACACGCTCCAGATTGATCCCCTGTTCGCGTGCCAGTCGGCGCACCAGCGGCGACGATTTCTCGTGATCATGCCCACCGGACAGCGCTGCAACCGCCAATTGAATATCTCGTGAAGGTGGTGAGGCAACGGTTGCTATTTCCGCTTCTGCAGCAGCTGTAACGGGGTGTTGATCAGGCTGCTCTTCAGCTTCTCCAATCAAGCCGAGTACCGTTCCGACCGGAACCGTTTCACCTCCATGAACCAGAATATTGAGCAACGTACCAGAGGTAAATGCTTCCAGATCCATAACCGCCTTGTCGGTTTCCACTTCGGCGATGATGTCGCCTCGCTCTATCCGGTCACCAACGCTCTTTTTCCAGCAGGCAAACAGACCTTCCGTCATGGTGTCCGACAGTTTTGGCATGATAATTTCAGTCGCCATATCTTCTCCTCAATATGAGCCGGACATGACGTCCAGCACCGCCTGCCGGATGGATTCAGTCTGCGGTATACAGATCTTTTCAATCATTCTTGAATACGGCATAGGTACATCGAGGCCTGAGACTCTTTTTACCGGTGCCTTGAGGATATCGAAGCAACTCTCATAAATGCGTGAGCTGATTTCCCCCCCCAGACCGCAGGTACGCCAGCACTCTTCAACAACTACAGCCCGGCCGGTTTTACGCACAGATTCAAGAATCGCCTCTTCATCAAGAGGAACCAGACTGCGCAAATCGACCACTTCACAGGAAATCCCCTCCCCGGCCAACTGTTCAGCTGCCTGCAGGGCCAATATGGTCATACGGGCATAGGCGACAATGGTTACCTGCTCACCGACACGCTTTACATCAGCCTTCCCGATCGGTACAAGGTAGTCGGGATCGTCAGGCACCTCTCCCTTACAGTTGTAGAGCAGTTCGTGTTCCAGAAAAACGACCGGATTGTTGTTACGAATGGCGTTTTTCAGCAGTCCTTTGGCGTCTGCCGGTGTAGAAGGGTACAGTACGTACATACCGGGACAGTGCATGAAGTAGGTTTCGAGGCTCTGTGAATGCTGGGCACCCAACTGACTGCCGCCGCCACCCGGCATACGGATGGTCATCGGAAGAAATGTCTGTCCGCCAAACATGGAGCGGATCTTGGACATGTGGTTAACAATCTGATCCATCGCCAGTAGTGCGAAATTGACGGTCATCAGCTCGGCCACCGGCCGTAGCCCCCCCCATGGCAGCTCCGATTGAGATACCGATGATGGTGTTCTCCGAAATGGGAGTGTCCTTGATCCGTTCCTCACCAAATTCAGCCAATAGTCCCCGTGTGACTTTAAATGATCCTTCGTACAGAGCTACGTCTTCACCCAACACGACTACTGAAGGGTCATGGCGCAGCTCCTCTTTTAAAGCCAGGTTGAGTGCATCGCGATAGGTCATTTCAGACATAAATATCCTCCCAGACTTCACTCTCAGCCGGCCAGGGTGACTGCTCGGCAAATATCACCGCTTCGTCGACAAGCGCCCGGCAACAGGCTTCAATCTTATCAAGACGTTCTCGGTTGACAATTCCCTCATCTATCAGACGTTTGGCATATTGAGGGAGCGGATCACGGGCTTTCCAGATCTCATGTTCGGCGGCGGAGCGGTATTTGGCCGGGTCTGCCATGGAATGGCCCCGAAAGCGGTAGGTAATAGCTTCAATAAAATAGGGCCGTCCTGTTTCACGGACCTTTTCGGCGGCATGCTTGACGGCCCGGTAAACAGCGATCACATCCATACCGTCTACTTTTTCGGAGGGGATATCATAACCGCAGGTGCGTTTATGAATGGATGCCAGTGCAGAAGAACGGTGGACTTCAGTACCGATGCCGTAAAAATTGTTCTCACAGATAAATAGAACCGGTAACTGCCAGAGCTGTGCCCAGTTAAGCGACTCGTGGAAGGTACCCTGATTGACGGCCCCATCACCAAAGAAACAGGCCGCAATACGGTCTTCGCCCCGGTAGCGAGCCGCAAAAGCCAGACCGACTGCGATGGGGAACTGTCCGCCAACTATCGCGTAGCCACCCATGAAGTTGATTGAGGGATCAAAGAGGTGCATCGAGCCCCCTTTCCCTTTGCAGATGCCGGTAGCTTTGCCGAACAGTTCCGCCATAACCCGACGCGGCTCGGCGCCACGTACGATAGCCTGAGCATGCTCACGATAGGCGGAGAGAATGTAATCATCCCTGTGCAGCCCCGCTGTCGCACCGACAGCTACCGCCTCCTGACCGCTGTAGAGATGCAGGAAGCCGGTGATGTGCCCTTTGGTGTACTGCTCGGCACAACGCTCTTCAAATTCTCGTGACAGGTACATCTGCTCGTACAACCTGTGTAAATCCTGATCCGGCAGAATCTTGCGCAAACTGGCTTCCATGACATCCTCCTCACATCAGGCATATGACCGGTAAAATCTATTCCGGTACATGGAGCAAATCTTCACCTTCTGGCAATAGTTTGTGCGTGCCGCTACTCCCTGCTTTCCTTTTTTCATTATACACCCGCGAGTAAGATCATCACAAACTGAATCTATTCTGTTGAATTTTTCCTTTACTCTACGTAAAACTCATAATGCAGATACCACCGGCTGTTACTCATGGAGTTCAGTCTTTCCTTTATCACGATGAGCCGATAAAATTAATACGAGGCTACGCTGAAGGAGTCGTACATGCTGCCTGTCGAATTGAATACACAGATCATCGCACGCGGCACATCACTCTACGCACAAATTTCAGATGAAAAACCGTCTCTGTTTAACTCTTCCTCCTGGACCGGCAAAATCATGGCGTGGTGCATGCAAAACGATGAATTCAAGACCCGCATGTTCCGTTTCGTTGACGTTTTTCCTTCGTTACGTACTTCCCGGCAGCTGCTTGATCATCTCCACCAGTATTTCGGTGACAGTAACGATCTACCGTTAATCCTGACCGACGGCGTACGAGTGGCCCGTATGTTTGGGACATTGGGAGGGACGCTGCTCAGTAAAACTATCTCGGCGAATATATACGGTATGGCCCATCAGTTCATCATTGCAGAAACCGTGTCCGAACTGGTTCGACGTCTGGAAGATCTCCATCTTGACGGTATTAGAACCGTAGTGGATGTACTGGGCGAAGCAACCCTCTCGCATGAAGAAGCTGAGCAGTACGTCTGCACCTACCTGGAACTGCTGGATGTTGTCTCCGCAGCGCAACAGAAGTGGCACCCACACACCGGTATCCAGAATCTGAATGAATCAGGTCAGGAAGCATCACCTCTGATCAACATATCTGTGAAACCGACGGCGCTTTACTGCCTGGCCAATCCCATGGATTTCGAGGGCTCGGTTACCGGAATCCTGAAGCAGTTACGCCGTATCTGTGAACGGGCCATTGAAGGAGAAGCTTTTCTTTGCATAGATATGGAGTCTCATCGTTTTACAGCGATCATCCTGGAAGTTTACCGACGGCTAAAGCAGGAGTTCAGGGATTATCCTCACATCGGAATCGTACTACAGTCTTACCTGAAGGAGAGCGAGCGTGACCTGAGCGAACTGCTGGATTGGGCCCGTAAACAGAATCTCCAGATTTCGATCCGTCTGGTCAAAGGAGCCTATTGGGATTACGAATCTGTCGTGGCTGCTCAAATGGGGTGGGAGCTACCGGTCCGTACTATCAAAGCTGACACGGATGCCGCTTTTGAACGTATGGCAGCCGCAATTCTCAGACACCATCACATCTGTCATTTAGCCTGTGCCTCGCATAATATCCGAACGATATCTGCCGTACTGGAAACAGCCCGATCCTTGAACGTTCCAGAGTCTCGCTATGAATTCCAGATGCTGTACGGGATGGCCGAACCGGTCCGGCAAGCTATCCTCAAGGAGACAGGCCGCTTACGTCTCTATTGCCCTTTCGGCGCACTGGTACCAGGTATGGGTTATCTCGTTCGCCGCCTGCTTGAGAACAGTGCCAATGAATCTTTTCTGCGACAGAGCTTCAGCGTCGGAACCGATTTTGAACGGTTACTGGAAGATCCTGCCGTAGTTCTTGAGAGGGTAATGTCCGAACATACACAGCAGCATGGCACTGAACGGGAAATTGTCCGATTGTCGTCATTTATCAACCAGCCGATGATAGATTTCAGCGATCCTGAACAGCGGAGCGCCTTTCCGGAGGCCATCCAACAAGTACGATCCCGATTTGGCTGTAGCGTACCGCTGTTCATAAACGGCATTGACGTTCATATCGATAAGACCATTCCCAGTATTAACCCAGCCAGGCCGTCCGAAATACTGGGGCATGTCTGTCAGGCCGACGTTACCGAAGTTATCAGCGCTATCAAAGCAGCTCAAGCGGCATTTCCACTCTGGCGGGACACCGCTCCCGAACGACGCGCACAATATCTGATCGATGCAGCTGCCGTTGCCCGCCGACGCATCTTCGAGTTGGCAGCGTGGGAGGTACTGGAGATAGGTAAACAGTGGGATCAAGCCTACGCTGATGTGGCCGAGGCAATTGACTTTCTGGAATATTATGCCGACGCAATGATCAGGATCGGTGCGGACCGGCAACCCGGCAGCAAACCAGGTGAGTCGAACCGGCTCTTCTATGAAGCACGCGGCGTGGCGGTAGTCATCGCTCCCTGGAACTTCCCGCTGGCAATAAGCACCGGCATGTCTGCAGCCGCCATCGTCAGCGGTAATCCGGTCCTGTTTAAACCATCAGGGTTAACCGGTCTTATCGGGCATCAATTGGTTGATATTTTTCGTGAAGTCGGACTGCCTCCCGGCGTGTTCAATTTTATTCCCGGCCAGGGCAGTGCGATAGGTGATCTGCTGGTTGATCATCCTGCTATCAGCCTGATAGTTTTCACCGGATCAATGGAAGTCGGATTGCGCATCATCCAACGAGCTGCAGTAGTCCATCCCGGTCAAAAGCAGATCAAGAAAGTGGTCTGTGAGATGGGGGGCAAGAATGCCATAATAATTGATGAAGATGCCGATTTCGACGAAACGATCCCGCAAGTTCTAACGTCGGCATTTGGTTTTCAGGGTCAGAAATGCTCGGCCTGTTCACGGCTCATCGTGCTGGATTCGATCTATGACTACTTTGTAAAGCGCCTGATACAGGCCGCCCGTGCCTGGAACATCGGTCCGGCCGAGAACCCGGCTTATAATATGGGCGCCGTAGCGGAAAAGGCGGCGATGGAGAAGATACGCAACTACATCGAGATCGGCAACCAAGAGGGACGACTGCTCTATCAGAGTCCTGTGCCGCAGGGAGATGGGTATTGGGTGCCACTGACCATTTTTGGTGATATCCGACCCGAGCACCGCCTTGCTCAGGATGAGATCTTTGGACCGGTTTTGTCGATCATGCGGGCCAATGATTTCGATCAGGCTCTGCAATGGGCAAATGAATCGGTATTTGCGCTGACCGGCGGCATTTTCAGTCGATTTCCGGAACATATAAAACAGGCTCAACGCGAGTTCCGGGTCGGCAACCTCTACATTAACCGGGGTATCACGGGTGCTATGGTCGGCAGACAGCCATTCGGAGGTGCAGCCCTGTCTGGCGGAGGAACCAAGAGCGGTGGACCGGATTACCTGCTGAACTTCATGATTCCACGAGTAACAACTGAAAACACCATGCGACGCGGCTTTACGCCTGAGGGATCCAGTGGAGGATCGAAATAAGGAGTGAGTAATAATTCAAACTCTGAACGGGAGGGTATCGAAATGTGAGCCAGAGGGAAGGCAAACAACAACTGGTCACCATTCAGGTTCAGGCGGAGTGACCGCAAAATTCAAGGTGACCGGAGAAATACATGCCCCAATCAATTGACGATCTCATTACCAGGATTAAAGGACTACAGGAAGAACTCGAAGAAGAGCTCAAAAAGAAACGGGAAGAGTTCGGATTCATCATTGAAGAGAAACGTGTCCGTTTTGCCGAAGAGGTTGCCCGCCAGCAGAGGCGTTTGAAAACCGGCTGGGTCCGATACCTGGTTAAGGCCAGGCCGCTCAATATCCTGACCGCTCCGCTTATCTATAGCGGTTTCGTCCCTTTTATTATACTGGACATATTTCTCTGGATCTACCAATCGATCTGTTTTCCCGTGTACGGCATCCCCAAAGTCAAACGTTCGGTATATCTGGTTTTTGACCGGCAAGACCTCCCCTACCTGAACATAATTGAAAAATTCAACTGTTTTTACTGCTCCTACGGTAACGGCCTCATGGCCTATGGCCGGGAGATTGCCGCGCGAACAGAGCAATATTGGTGTCCGATCAAGCATGCCCGTCGGATCAAGGCCGCCCATGAACGTTATCCGACCTTTTTTGAATATGGAGATTCGGAGAGTTACAAAAAAGGTCTGGAGCGACTTCGAAAAGAATATGCAGAAAAGTGAGGTACCCTTGATCAGCATGTTTAGTTATAAGCAACAATTGTTGCTCAGAGCGGTACTTGCTCGATTATCACATTGATATCGGTTGGAAAGATTGCTACATAAATGGCACTTCCAACGACATGCGAGAAAGGGGATGTTCTATGACTACGCGCCGTATCTCAAAGATTTTCAAAAGCCGTCCCACCATCGAAGGTGCGGGGGTACATCTGAAACGGGCCTTCGGGTATTCCCAGGTTCCCCTGTTCGATCCATTCCTGATGCTGGATGACTTCCATTCCTCCAATCCGGATGAATACCTGGCCGGATTTCCCTGGCACCCTCACCGGGGAATTGAGACAATCACCTATGTCCTGGAAGGTCTTGTTGAGCATGGCGATAGTATGGGCAACAAGGGGTCAATCGGTGCCGGCGATGTGCAGTGGATGACCGCCGGCAGCGGAATCATTCACCAGGAGATGCCGCAGGTCAGCCCGACCGGCACCATGTGGGGATTCCAGTTCTGGGCCAATCTGCCAGCCTCCCAAAAAATGATGGCGCCCCGCTACCGTGACGTCAAAGCAGCTGATATCCCGAACGTAACACTTGAAAATGGTGTTACCGTCAGGATCATTGCCGGCAACGTGGCAGGCATTCAGGGTCCGGTGGGGGATATTGTATCGAACCGGAGATGCTTGATATCAGTGTGCCGGCCGGGATAGTATTCTCTCACTCGCTGCCAGCCGGACATACCGCTTTTGCCTATATTCTCTCCGGAGAGGGTTATTTTGATGACCAGCGAGATGCGTACGCGTATGAAATGGTCGGTCACGGTTGGTCTGACACCGAACGTAACTGTCACTGTGGAGCCGAAGCCGTCGTACTCTTTGAACATTCCGGCGACGCCATTGAGATAACAACGGTAGATACACCGGTGCGCTTCCTGTTTGTTTCCGGGAAACCGCTGGAGGAACCGATAGCCTGGTACGGGCCGGTTGTCATGAACACCCAGGATGAATTGAAGGTCGCCTTTGATGAGTATAGAGAGGGAACATTCGTCAAGTAAGCCAACGTGAAATAACACCACAAAAAGGAGAATACACATGGGATCAAAAGGACGCGAAATTATCGGGATGGACGTGAATGAACTGCTTGGTCTGTTGCGCAGCGCCTATTGCGACGAATGGCTGGCTTACTACCAGTACTGGCTGGGAGCCAAACTGGTTAAGGGACCGATGAAAGATGCCGTTGGTGCCGAATTGCTGCAGCATGCCACTGAAGAACTGCTGCATGCCGATATGGTCGCCATGCGTATCATACAGCTCGGAGGCAGTCCGGTTACAAAACCGGAGGAATGGTACAACTTCACCAACTGCGGTTATGAAGCACCGGATGATCCGTTTGTCAAGACACTGCTGGTGCAGAATATCAAAGGCGAGCAGTGTGCTATCGGCGTGTATAAACGGCTGATGGACATTACCCGAGAAAAAGATCCGGTTACCTACAACATGGTTCTGACCATACTGCAACAGGAAGTGGAGCATGAGGAGGATCTGCAGTCACTGCTGGAAGATTACGAGCTCATGATGCGTGCTTTCAAGGAATAACCCAGGGGTAGCTATGGAAAAGATGAACAGTAGACGGACGTTTCTAGGAGTATGCCTCGGCAGCCTGGGTATCATCGCTGCTGCCATGGTCTCGTGGCCAATATTCCGTTACCTGGCACCCCGCTCGAATAGCGGTTCAGCCGGAAAGGTCGTTATACCGGTAACTGATATTCGGGAAGGCGATGCCAGATTTATCGAATATGCCGGATCGGCAGCGGTTCTGGTCCGCAAGCGGGGGGGCGATCTCGTCGCTCTTTCGGCTGTCTGCACGCACCTTGGGTGTATTGTGCAGTGGGAGTCGGATAAGCAGGACTTCCTCTGCCCCTGTCATGGCGGACATTACTCCGCCGATGGCATTGTCACGGCAGGTCCTCCTCCTAAACCGCTGGATAAACTCCCTTTTACGGTGACGGGCGGAAATATCATCGTAGGCTGAACTGATCTGTCCCTGGGAGGCCACATGGCAGTAATAAAAAAAGTAGTCGACTGGATCGATGTTCGTATCGGAATACGCGAAGTAGCAGAGAAAGAGTTGACCGAGTATATCCTGCCTCGCACCATAAATGCCTGGTACTCGATGGGAAGTGTCCTGCTGTTTGCCTTTGTTCTGCAAGTAGTAAGCGGCATGCTGCTGCTAATCTACTATGTACCGGATGCTGACAAGGCCTTTAAAAGTGTTACCGCCATCATGAATGATGTGCCTTACGGCTGGCTGATCCGCATGTGCCACGCGGTTGGTTCCAACATGATGGTGCTGGCACTGTTGCTGCACATGCTCTCGGTACTGTTCATGGGAAGCTACAAGAAACCGCGCGAACTTAACTGGGTGACCGGTTTTACGCTGCTCGCCCTGGTACAGGCCATCTCGCTGACCGGCTATCTGCTCCCCTGGAGTCAGCTCTCATTCTGGGCTACAACCGTTGCCACCAACAGCGCCAACGCCATTCCGGTCGTCGGACCGTATCTGGTTGAGTTCCTGCGCGGCAGTAAACTGGTCGGCCCGCCGACACTCGGGCGCTTCTTTGCCCTGCACGTTGCGTTCATCCCTGCCGTCATCGGCGCTTTGATCGGCGCACATCTCTTCTTTATCAAACGAACCGGTATATCGGCGCCACCTTTCGGACAAAAGGACAGCAGCAACCATTGGCAAGGGGATCGTTACCGACATGAGGAGCATCCGGGCGGAATTCCTTTTTTCCCCAACTTCGTGCTTGATGATTTGAGATCGATTGCCATCTATATGGCCTGTCTTATGGCGGTTGTTTTTTTCGACCCATACCTGTTCTTTCCCAAAGATGCTTTTATTCCGGCCAACCCCTTCGTGACACCGGCGCATATCAAACCGGAATGGTACTTTCTGGCCAATTACCAGACCCTCAAAACATTTTCCAATGAGTTGATCGGACTATCGTTGCAAGGCGCTGCCATGACCTTTCTGGCTCTGCTCCCCTTTGTCGATCGAGGCAATGAACGACATCCGTTGAAACGACCGCTTTTTATGGTCTGCTCCCTCGGGGGGCTGCTGCTCTGGATCGGATTCAGTATCTGGGGGCACTTGTCATGAAATACCGGACTCTCATCACAATACATTATGTCACGCGCACGCTTCTGTCTGCGCTGCTCCTGGTAATCACCGCCTGTCTTGTATCGACGCAGGTTTCTGCACAGGGAGCAGCCGAGCCGGTTTGCATCACGTGTCACTCCACGCTACCCGAAAAGTACAGCCTGCCGGTCACACTCTGGCGGACAAGTATTCATGCGGAGAATGGTATCTTTTGTAGCGGCTGTCACGGAGGTGACCCGCAGGATGCCGTTAACGCCATGAGCCCTGCACGCGGATTCCTGGGAGCACCCAAAGAACCTGCCATTCCGGCTTTTTGTGGCCGTTGTCATGTTGGCGTGCTCAAGGACTATCTGACCAGTGCTCATGGACGTATGCTTGGCAAAGGGGGACCGACCTGTGTCACCTGTCACGGAAATCATCACATCATTAAAGCATCGCTTGAACTTATCAATGAAAAGAGCTGTAGTCGTTGCCACAGTTTTGACCGCGCCCGCACCATCCTCGCCTCCATGCAGAATACAGAGGCAATGATTGTAGCTCTTGACATGCGGCTCATTGCTTTCAAAAGTATCGGCACTGATACGGAAAAGTTGGAGAAGGAACTTTTTACCGTACGGAATCACTTCCACTCACTCTTTCATAACGTGAATGTTGATTTAGTCACAAAGGAGTCTGTCGTGATTCAGGCTGAACTGTATAAAATCAGGGACGCGCTTGTCCAGATGGATACTACTATTTGGAAACGCAAAATGGCAGGGGCTGGTGTTGTTTCATTGATGCTTCTTATTGCCGCTGTTCTGCATATTTTCAAAAAAAACTTCAAATTGTGATTGTAAGCCAAAACGGACACCACAGAACCAGCATGGGAATTTCTCAAATCCAGGATGAAGAGGGTCACGCTGCTTCGCCGGTCAACAACGACACACACTCAAATAACGCGTTAAAGTCACACGGTTTTTGATACACTTTAATAAATTTGTCTTTGACAAGCTCAATCTCATCAGCTGAGAGTGCCGTTAGTGCGATAACCGGCGTTGTTATCTCCAGCATCCTCATTATTTCAGTGGCTGAGGCACCATCCAGCGTCGCCATCATCAGATCGGTGATAATGACATCAAACTGCTGCTCCGCAAGCATCGTTAAAAGCTCGACACCATCTAAGACGGCAACAACCTCATAGCCTTTGCCTCTGGCAAATGTGGCCAACATTTCACTGCTCATCAGGTCATCTTCAGCAATCAATATTCGTTTCGTCATATTCCGTATATCCTTTCTTATGTAATTTAGCCGCACCTATTCAGCACTTTCAACAAACTAGCAAAAAAGCCTGTCGTCCACGAGTGATTCTATCGGGGATCCACTAAAAGTCAAAGCCTGGATTCCCGATTAAACCCTCGGGGATGACGAGCTTTTTAAAATCTGTGCTGAATAGTTACATACAACTATTCCGGACACTAGTGGATTTTAGACAATTTTGACAGACTTTGTTATTACTGAAACCATTTTCAACTAGAAGGATATTTGCCCCCTTATCCAATGATTCTAATAATTTTTTGAAGTCATTTAGATGGCACGACAGGTGGTAACTGTGATATTAACAGCTCTTCAAAATCATGTACCGAACTGTTCTAATAGGTCACGTATGAACCCAGAAGAAATCTACCACGCTGAACTTACTGGCGGCTCATTGTTTTAACGTGAGAGCAGGGAGATTGCAAGGATTCTACTGAGTGGACCGGATAAAATGACATGGCAGCGGGCAATCGTTGTTGACAATGTCTTGCAGAGGACATCCCCTGCTACTGCCAAACGCATGGCTACACTCATCAGGAAGCGGCTTGAGCTTTATGCCACGAGAATAGTGGGTGTATTATGAAATTTTTGGAGGTAATGACATGAGTAAATTAACCCAATTGAAGTTGGAAAACGTGACCGCATTTTCTAGTCTGGATTTGAGCTTTTCGCCCGGGATAAATGTATTTATCGGGGCAAATGGTTCAGGTAAAACTCACTTATTAAAGATACTGTACACTGCTTGTTCGATAACAGTAGGTGAAGACAAAGAGAAACCATTTGGACTTAAACTAAGAAACGCTTTTAGCCCATATGAAGGCCGTATTGGACGTTTATCCTCTCGGTTAAAAAAGAGCGTTACAACAAAAGTTCTTGTTACTCGACAGGGTGGGCAAAAACTTTCAGCCGAATTTTCTAACCACACCAGTAAGTTTGAAGATGTAAAAACTACTGGCGAAGCCACATGGAAAAAAGAACGACTTGAAAGTGCATATATCCCCGTAAAGGAAATGCTTGCACATGCACCAGGGTTTCTGGCTACTGCGGCAAAAAGAGAAATCGCCTTTGAAGAAGTTTACATAGACATTATCAAACGTGCTTTTCTCCCTAAACTCATGGGACCAATTGATAAAAACCGCACTCGGCTATTAAATGCCTTACAAAAAGCGATTGAAGGAAGAGTGATAACAAAGGGAGAACACTTTTTTCTCAAAAGCAAGCAGGGTGATTTAGAGTTTACTCTGCTTGCAGAAGGAATGCGCAAGCTGGCATTGATATGGTTGCTGATTCAAAACGGGATTCTTTTGAATGGCTCTATTCTTTTCTGGGATGAACCAGAAGCAAATCTTAATCCATCGCTAATGGGAGAAGTTGTTGAAGTTATTCTTGAACTACAAAGGATGGGGGTACAAGTTTTCCTCACAACCCATAATTATGTCTTGTTAAAAGAATTTGACCTGCGAAAGAAAAAAACTGACCAAATTCAATATGTCTCGTTGTTCCGTGATGAGTCTGAGGGGGTCACAGCCAAACCAACCAATTCATATCTTTCAATAGTTCCGAATGTTATTGCGGTTACTTTTGCCGACCTCTATCAACGTGACATGGCTCGAGCTTTGAAGGGAGCAAAAGAATGAAATATCGTGAAGGGGAATTGGAATTTGATTTTACTGCGGCAAAATCAGTGGATAAATTAGATGACACCAAAAGGAAGCTCCCTGAGGGGATGCAGTTTGTTGATTTTGTTGTAGAAGACGATGCCAGGCTACTGCTCATTGAAGTAAAAGACCCTTCTTGCAGCGCAAAGGGAGGAACTCCACAAGCCGAAGCAGCGATTGCAAAATCAAGAGCAGATTTTACGAAGAAGATAGAGAATGATTCTTTGATTTCGCAAGAGCTGACACCAAAAGCCAGGGATAGCTACACATATTTGCATTTGATGAAAAAAGATAGTCGTCCAATGCTTTATGCGTTCTTGCTTGGGGCTGACAAGCTCACTCTTGACCCTGCTTTACTGATTGGTTTTAAAGACCGATTGCTTGCAAGAATTCGGCATGAGGCAGACCAGCCATGGTCTCGCAACTATTTGGCTGACTGCATTGTGTTGACAGAATCAAACTGGACTTCAATATTTCCTCAATACCCGGTTGTCAGAGTGTCAGCAAAGAGTACACCATGAATTACCAAAATCGACTAACCGACAACGATAAGCTCCAAGATAAGATACGGGCACACCGACCGCTTGACTCTTATGAAGTGAAGCAGTTGAAGGAGTATTACCGCATCGGCCTCACATGGTCCAGTAATGCTCTTGAAGGGAACAGTCTGACCGAGAGCGAAACCAAGGTGGTTCTGGAAGATGGCATCACCATTGGTGGAAAGCCGATGAAAGACCACTTTGAGGCTATCGGCCACAGTGAAGCTTTTGACCTGCTTTATAAACTGTCAGATGGCCGGGACATTACGGAAGCCGACATCCTTGGATTGCACCGGCTTTTCTATTACCGGATTGAATCTGAAACCGCCGGCAAGTACCGGGAGCGCAACGTCATCATCACAGGAACCGACTTCACACCACCGACACCTGCCGCAGTTCCGCTTGCCATGCAGGAGTTCTTGGGCAACTTGCCTTCTCTGAGGCAGCTTAATCCGGTCGAATATGCCGCCATGCTGCACCTCAACCTGGTTACCATCCATCCATTCATTGACGGCAACGGCAGAACCGCACGACTTTTGATGAATCTAGCCTTGCTTCAGGCAGGTTACCCCATCACCATAATTACACCAATTATCCGTGGTGACTATATCTCTGCCCTGCGGGAATCCAATAAGGGTGATAACAAACCGTTCATCGCCTTCATATCCTGCTGTGTGTGGGAAAGCCAGAAAGATTATATACGCCTGTTGGAAAGCCTGGACAGGAAGTGAGGAAAGGTCTAACGCAAAAGTTCAAAGTCAGAAGCTTTAACGCAAAGGTGTGCAAGGTCGCAAAAGCGCAATGAAAGACGAAAGGCGACAAGAAACCTTCCAGGAGCCGTCAAATTGAGATTGAGGACGCATAAAATGCGTACATTTTCATTCCGCCGGTTTTACGACATTTTCACGCAACCGCTGACACCTGATGCTTTTTCAAAAACTGCTTCTGAAACAGGTGTGATATCAAACCGTTCACCTTCTGTTACTAATTTTTCCAACAATAAATGTAGCTGCATTTGACGCCCTTTGTTGTCTTGATAGTTAGTTCCACCAACAAGAAATGGAACATTTGGAAATTGAGCTGTAGCCTGTGTGCCCTGGTATATGTGCTAATGACCTCAAACCCGCCCAAAAGTCGTTTCATTCAAAGTAGAACCTCCTCCTCCTTTGACTTGACAGAGAAATCAAAATGTAATAGAGTCACCGTCCGTTTGATGCCGCCTTTGACGTAAGAAAAAGGGTTGCCTCCCCAAAGCAAAAAGGATATCAAATCAGAATTAGCACAAAGTAGGCACAGCGAGTTTTAAGGCGGGAAAGAAAAACAAAGATAACCTGTTGATTTTAAAGTATTTCGGTGCGTAGCGCAGCCTGGTAGCGCACTAGACTGGGGGTCTAGTGGTCGCAAGTTCAAATCTTGTCGCACCGACCATAAATAAAGGGTTTGCGGGTTTTCCGTAAACCCTTTTTTATAGAAATCAGACACGTTAAAGTATACTTTGCGCTAAACTGCCGCAACTCCTTTAACATAAATGAAATTTCGCTCTTCACAGCTAAGGATATTTCACGCAGCCAGCGTTTTGACAACGTCGATTTTATATGCCCACCTCCAGAAGAGTCACGGGGACTCTCTATGCCGCCAGCGGAAAATCATTAAGAGTGTCGCTTTACGAACCACTACCAGACAGCACCGCATGAGGACTTCATGAAAATTATCGACAGGATCAAGCCGGATACGCAATTTATTTCGCTGGAATTCTTCCCGCCCAAGCTGCGTGAAGACTGGCCCTCGTTTTTTCAGACTGTTGAACGGCTTGCCACACTGCAGCCACTGTTTGCCTCGGTAACCTACGGTGCCGGCGGAAGCACCCACGATAATTCACTCGATATCGTTACGCGGCTGAAATGCGAACATGGCCTGGAAGCCATGGCCCATCTGACCTGCATCGGATCCGCTCCGAACGAATTGCTGACGTTTCTGGAGCGCCTGGCGGATGCCGGTGTCGATAACGTACTGGCGCTGCGCGGAGACCGACCTACCGATATGCCGCCTGAAGCTGCTGCTGCCACAACTCTGCAGCATGCGTCTGATCTGACAGCATTTATCCGCTCCTCGCATCCCGGCTTTGGACTGGCTGCCGCCGGCTATCCCGAAACGCACCCGGAAGCGCTGAGTCCCGAATCCGACCTACAGTATCTGAAACTCAAGTTTGAAAACGGGGCTGATTTTGCAATTACCCAGTTATTTTTCGATAATAAACTCTATCACGATTTTGTCGCCCGGGCCACAACAGCTGGAATCACGAAACCGATCATCCCCGGCATCCTGCCAGTGGTTAGCCTGAAAGTCATCAAACGGATTGTGTCGTTGTGCGGTGCTTCGATACCGGCAGAATTTCTGGCGGCTCTTGAAGAAGCTGACCAACGCGGAGGTTCGGCTGAAGTGCAGAAAATCGGGCTGGCGCATGCCCGCCGCCAGGCGCAGGAACTGCTGGCCAGCGGAGTACCGGGAGTGCATATCTACACCCTCAATCGCTCCGAATTGGTCCTGGAACTGGTCGACGGGCTGCTGCCGTAATTCGACTTTGCAATCATAGATACCCTGACAAACGGAGAGACCTCCGAGGTTTTTACAACCTCGGAGGTCTTTTTGATGTCAGTTCGTTTGCGATGTGGAATAAACCCTATTTTTTGGGAAGCGCGGCAAACTGCAGCGCCGCCGAATTCATGCAGTAACGCTGCCCGGTCGGTTTCGGGCCGTCATCGAAGACATGCCCCAAATGTCCACCACAGCGCGGACAGAGCACCTCGGTCCGCCGCATGAACAGTGAGTTATCCGCCTGATTGCGGACGTTTTCCGCTGCGATCGGAGCAGTAAAGCTGGGCCATCCGGTGCCGGATTCAAATTTATCCTCCGAGCGAAACAGATCCAGGCCGCAGCCGGCACAGCGGTAGACCCCCTGTTCATGATGGTTGGCGTACTTCCCACTGAAAGCCGGTTCGGTTCCCTTTTCACGCAGTATATGATACTGTTCTTTCGTGAGCGTTTTTTTCCACTCTTCCTTCGTTTTTGAAACGATCTCACTCATGACGTACCCTTTCTTTTCAACCGAATACACTTTGATCTGAGCTGCACGCTGCACCGCCTCTGCGCGCTGATGATAACCAGGCATCATGACGATCAAAAAAATCACCACGCCCAGCAATATCCATATAACGTCAGGTATGATCTTCATTTCCGTACTCCTTTCACGCTCCAGCTTTCTTGCCCCGCTTTTTCCGGGACCGTACCGGCGCCGTCAACTCTGTCACTTCCGGCCGGCGGTATCCGCAATCACGCGGTAGCCAGCGCAGGGTCTCAACCAGCTCTGCCGTCAGCTTGACACAACTGGGGTTGATCTCGAATCGGCGATCAAAGACCTTGCACTGGCGACTGATGATATCCAGATAGCGACAGGCGGTCTGCGTGTAAAAGATGTTGCCCCGTTCATCCTCGATCTTTTCAAAACAGCAGCGTCCGCACTGCTGACAGAGGTTGTCCCAGCCGGGATCTTCAACGCTGGAATCAGTCACCGCTTACTTCCGACCCTTTTTCTGCGTACGTGCCTTGAGCAGATCTCCAAGCGTCCCCATTCCGGTCGGTTCACCTTCAGCCTGACGTCGATAGTCTGCCAGGGTTGTCTCCTCCTCGGCAGCGGCTCGCGCCGGACCGGCAAGTGCCAGCGAAATACGACGGGCGGCGCGATCGACACTTTCAATCTTGACTTCGATCGTCTCCCCCTCCTTCAGCACCTCACGCGGATGGTTGATGCGTTTGCCGGAGCCCAGTTTCGAGATATGGATCAGCCCGTCAATCCCTTCTGCAAGAGTCACAAACGCTCCAAACGTATCCAGCCGGGCCACGCAACCGCTATGAAACGAGCCTTCGGGAAAGTCAGCCAGCGCCTGTTCCCACGGATCGGCCAGCGTATCCTTGAGACTGAGCGAGATGCGCTCCTTCTCGCGATCAATGGATTTGATCATCACCTGTAGCTGCTGTCCGACCGTCAGCACATCCTTGACATCCTTGACCCGGCTCCAGCCGATCTCGGAGATCGGCAGCAGCCCTTCCAGGGTGCCGATATTGATAAAGGCGCCATACTCCTGTAGCGACGTAACCGTACCGGTCACGATCATCCCTTCGCTGATTCCGGCTTGGGCCTCATCCTTCAATAGACGCTGTTCCGCCTCCAGCAGCGACCGGCGCGAGACGATGATATTACGTCCGTTTTCGCCATACTCACTGATCTGAAACGACAGGCGCGTTCCGATCAGCGCTTCCGGGTTTTCAACACGACGCAGTGCTATCTGAGAATAGGGGCAAAAAGCCCGGGCAGAGCCGCCCAGCTTGATTTCGTACCCACCCTTGATCTCTTTTTCCACGACACCTTCAACCGGAATCCCGGCCTGCCAGGCCTGTTCGAGCTGACCGCTGCCGGATGCGGTCCCGCCGACACTGGTTGTAAATCGCATTTCCCCATGATCGGATGAGAGGAAATAAGCAGCAATGATATCACCTTCATTAACGGTAACATTTCCATCCAGGTCGAGGAATTCCTTTCGGTCGATAACCCCCTCCCCTTTCTGACCGGTATCCATGAAAATCCATTCGTTGCTGACTTTCAGAACCCGTCCGCTGATCTTCTGGCCAGGTTCCAGCCATCTGCTCTTCTGGTCGCCGCTTTTGGCAAACAGCTCGGCAAAACTTTCACCATCGTTTTCTTCCTCAACAATTTCATCCAGATCGTCGTTTTCTATCATGGCTTGCTCTGCTCCTTGTGAATTGTTTGTGCCGACATACTAACCTACTAGCGTTGCATTACAAATAAAAAAAACCCGACTGCAGAACTTGTATGGTGCAGGTTCACAACTGATTTTACACATCTGGAGGCGTACGCGAGATGATTTTGACTGGTCAGCCCAATTGGCTACAAACTTCAGAGGCACCAAGGACTTCCTTCATATTGAAGGGCTTACTCTGCATACCCATGGGCTCATCTGGTATAAACAGATTATCAGTTTGGATTTGCTCAACTACAGGCTGGCGGGGTGAAAATTAAAGATATCGAACGGATTCTCATAAAATTTTACATTTATTTGATACAGACCCGACGCACCTCTTTGAGGTCGGTCAATCCCTGTAGGCATTTTAAAATCCCATCCTGCTTGAGCGTGGTCATACCATCCAGTACAGCCTGATTGCGGATAGCTTCTATTTCTGATTTCCGCTTTATTAACGATTTGATAGCATCAGTTCCTTCCAGCAATTCATGAAGTCCCAGACGCCCCTTGTAACCGGTATCTCCGCACTTCTCGCAACCAACCGCCTTGAAAAGCCGGATGTCAGCCGGATTAATTCCCGTTGCGGCAAAGTTTTCCGCGCCATATTCGTACAGAATTTCATCGATCTCGGTCTGCTCGGGAACATATTCCTGCGCACATGAGCAGAGGCGTCGCGCAAGGCGCTGAGCCAGGATGCAGAGGATTGCATCAGAAAATGAAAACGGATCCAGCTCCATATCAAGCAGACGTGTAATCGTTTCCGGCGCCGAATTGGTGTGCAAAGTTGAAAAGACCAGATGCCCGGTCAAGGAAGATTCGACACCGATTTCGGCGGTTTCCTGATCACGCATCTCGCCAACCATGATTACATCCGGATCGGCTCGCAAAAATGAACGCAGCGCGGCAGCAAAAGTAAAGCCGATCTTGGGATGCACCTGAACCTGACGGAGGCCGCGCTGCGTGATTTCGACCGGATCTTCCGCTGTCCAGATCTTGGTTTCCGGTGTGTTAATGACCGAAACGGCAGAGTGCAGCGTAGTTGTTTTGCCGGAACCGGTCGGCCCGACCACAAGTATCAAACCGTAGGGCTGTTTGATGCAGGCATCCAGCACCGTTGCGTTGCGTTCCGTAAGCCCCAGTTTATTAAACGGAATGGCGCTCTCTCCGGATGCCAGGACACGCATGACGACATCCTCAAGCTGTCCAGCGGTCGGAACGGTGGCAACGCGCAACTCGACGTTGAGCGGTCCGAATTTTTTGAAATCTATTTTACCGTCCTGCGGCTTTCGCCGTTCCGATATATCGAGTCCGCACATGATCTTGATACGCGAAGGAATGGCATATTTGTACTTGTAGGGGATACGCTGATAGATCTTGCAGCGCCCGTCCACCCTCATCCTGACCTGCACATCCTCTTTGCCGGGATACGGTTCGATATGGATATCGGAGACCCTGTTTTTGACGGCATCCATGATGATCTTGTTAACCAGCTGAACAATAACGCTGTCCTGTTCCGATACCTTTTGCGATTCGTTCTCAATTTCAGGCTCGTCAGTAGTATCCAGCTTGCTGATGATATCGTTGATGCTGCTGTTAGCAGCCTCAGACGAACCCTGATGATAGAACAGGTTGATGTAGCTGAGGATGTCTTCGCGGAATGCTCCGATAAAGCTGATCCGCTTGTACTCGGGATAGACAAATTTCAACATATCCTGACGTCCGAGATCGGTCGGGTCATCGATCACGATGTTGAGAATTCCGTTTTCTATTGTGTAGGGTACCCACCACTCCTTGGTGAGTCGTTCCGGCTTGACCCGTTTCAGAATCTCATCATCAAGTGGATGCACAGCCGGATCGTAGCCGATGAATTCGCTACCGAAATAAAAGGAGAGGTTTTTGACCATTTCATCGCGCGGCACTGAAAATTCGCGCATCAGAACAGAGTCAAGACCGATTTTGGCTATATCCGGATGAGCGGCGGCTTTTTCGAGCACCTTGTCATCAATCAGGTTTTTATCCAGCAGATAGTTGTAACGCGCCTTATGGCGAATGATCTTGGTTGTAGCTGAGAGTCGGTAGATGTTATGGATCGCAATCGAAAGAGAGGTTGCCAACTCCATTGCATAGCTGATATCGGTTTCGTTGAAGGGGGTCGAATTTTTATTATTAATGATCTGGATAACACCGATCAGGACTTTCTGAAACTTCATCGGTGCGCAGAGTACCTGCCGAGTCACAAAGCCGCTTTTTTTATCCCAACTGTCGTCAAAGGTCAGGTTGCTGCCGATCATCCGTAATTCATGAGCGTCATAGGCATTTTTAATATTGATAATCGAACCATTGATCGCGCAATAGCCGGCCAGACTGGCATCGCTGATCGGAAGCACAATCTGGCGAATCTCGGTTCCGCTCATGACCTTGGAAAAAAGCATGTTGCGCTTGGCATCCGCCAGGTAGATGGTGACCCGCTCGGCATTAAACAGCCCGGCAATGCTGTCCTTGATCGTGATCAGAATAGTATTGAGATTATCGGCAGAATGAATCTCGTTGATCTTATCCATCAAGCGTTTGCGGTATTCAAGCTGTGTGCGTAAGATCTCGGAATTCTGTGCCATAGCGCCATCCTGTCATATTTTAATTAGTATAACATGCTAACTTTCGAAGACAACCTGTCCAGCAAACGATTTTTCAAATAGGTCTTTTTTGGCATTGCCCCCGAAAATCTCGACCGAGATATCTTCGGTTCCCAGCAATTTAAGGGTAAAAATCGTTCCTGCATGACTGAGTGCCACAACATCAACCAGGCCGCTGCGTCGGCGGTCAAGTCCGTCAGCCAGTCGCAGAATGCCACCAAGACGACTGACAATCAGCTTATTCTTCTCTTCCAGACGCTCATACTCGTCATGCTTCTTTTTGGGGAGTGATTTTCGATGATAGCGCGCTATCAGCGCAATCATCTCCCGCTCGTGAGCAGAGAAGCCGAACAGGTCGGCATGCCGGATCAGGTGGTGGGAATGCTTGTGGTGACTGTTATAGCTGATAAAGTAGCCGACATCATGCAGGAGCGCCGCAGCTTCCAGCATACGCCGCTCGGCTTTTTTGAGAGCATACTCCTGAGCAAGACTATCCAGAATACTTAGCGATATCTTGGCAACATGGCGCGAATGAGGTTCGTCGAAATGGCATGAACGGGCGAATTCGAGTACGGAGGCCTTCCAGTTGCGCTGAGCGGAGGTATCCGGGAGCAGGTTAAGACGCTTCATACACTGAATGACCAGCCCTTCGCGGATACCTCGCTCGTTGACCAGCATCATGTTGGCGTCAAAAAACTTCATCATCTCATCAATTACCACCAGGCCGGCGACGATGATATCGGCACGATCCGGGTTTAAGCCCGGTACTGAGCGCAACGCCTTGATATCTTTACGCACCAGCATGGCCAGCAGATGAACGACTTCGGAGCGCAGCACCTCGAAACCATGCAAGGATGAATAGGTCTGTTTGCGCATGTTCATGGCCATATTGGCCAGCGTGGTGATCGTCCCGCCGGAACCGATAAAGACCGGTACGGCCGGGCGCTGATCATCAGGAAATGATTTTTTCAGCTCTGAACGGACGTAGCGGCGCAGCGCATCAACCTCACTGTCACGCACCGGATCCGACTTCAGGAATCTGTCGGTCATACGAACCGCACCCAGTTCAAGTGAGTAACTGCTTTCGACGTGATTGGCGACGGCACTCATAATCTCGACACTGCCACCACCGATATCGATGATCACATAGCGTTTACCGCTCATATCAAAATTGTGGCGGGCAGACAGCGCCACCAACCCGGCTTCCTCGTCACCCGATATGATCCGGATTTCATGCCCGAGTTCTCTGATCAGCACCTCAATCAGTTCAACGCCGTTGCTTGAACTGCGCACAGCACTGGTGGCGACCGCCTCCACGTCACCGACCTTCAAACCGGTAATCAACTTATGAATGCGCGACATGGCATCAACCGCCCGTGCAAATGCCGCAGCCGAGATTGCACCGCACTCCGCCAGGTTTTCACCAAGTCGGACCGTCGCTTTCTCGTCGTCTAGAATCATGTAACGCCCCTGCAGATCCACCTCAACCACAATACAGCGGATCGAATTGGTACCGATATCGATTGCTGCCAGACGACGCTTTTGCATCCGGACCCTCCCTGCCTGAATAAAGACCCGCGCAGTATGCCTTATCTGTCGGCAAAAGAAAAGGCGAAGCCTTTACGGGCCTCGCCTTTTCTTTTCGATCTTGAAACGGTTTTTATACGACGGTACTATTCAGCGGCAATCTTGCTGCCGTCGAGGTTCAGACCGAGCGCTTCCTTGCGGGAGAGCTTGATTTTGCCGTTCTTATCAACGCCGATACATTTAACCAGAACCGTATCGCCTTCGCTGAGGATATCGGTGACAACCTTGACGCGAGCGGTATCCAGTTCGGAGATATGAACCAGACCATCAGTACCGGGCATGATTTCTACGAATGCGCCAAAATCCATGATCTTGCGGACGGTACCCATGTAGAGGCGCCCTTCTTCAGCTTCGTCCGTCAGGCCGCGAATCATCTGAATCGCCAGATCGCAGGCTTCCTTATTGGTGCTGGCGATATTTATACGACCGGTATCGTCGATATCAACCGTAACGCCAGTTGTTTCAGTGATGTTGCGGATATTCTTGCCACCGGTACCGATGACGTCGCGGATACGGTCAGTCTTGACGTAGATAGTCGTAATACGCGGTGCAAAGGGGGACATTTCCGCACGGGCAACGGTCAGACTTTCAGCCATCTTGCCCAGAATGTGCAGACGACCTTCACGGGCCTGATTGAGGGCCAGCTGCATGATTTCCTTGGTAACGCCGCCGATTTTAATATCCATCTGCACGGCAGTTACGCCTTCGGCAGTTCCGGCAACCTTAAAGTCCATATCGCCGAGATGGTCTTCATCACCCAGAATATCGGACAGAATGGCAAACTTTTGGCCTTCCTTGATCAGGCCCATGGCAATACCGGCTACCGGAGCGGTAACCGGAACACCGGCATCCATCAGCGACAGACAGCCGCCGCAGACAGCCGCCATTGAGGAGGATCCGTTACTTTCCAGTGTCTCGGAAACGATACGGATCGTATAGGGGAAATCTTCATGCTTGGGAATGATAGCCGAGATGGCGCGTTCAGCCAGCATGCCGTGACCGATCTCACGACGACCGGGTCCCAGACGGAAGCTGGTTTCGCCAACAGAGAACGGGGGAAAGTTGTAATGCAACAGGAAGCGTTTACGTGAAGCGCCATAGAGTGAATCAATACGCTGCTCGTCAACTGAGGTTCCGAGAGTCGTAGTAACCAGAGCCTGCGTTTCACCGCGCGTGAAGAGCGCCGAACCATGAACACGTGGCAACAGACCGACTTCGGTGCTGACCGGACGGATGGTCGTTGTAGTGCGGCCATCGATACGGATGCCGGTATCGAGGATATCTGCACGTACACGCTCATATTCAAAATCGCCCAGGAAGGCCTTGATCTGCTTGGCAGAACCTTCGAACTCTTCTTTAAGCGCTTCAATGGTCTCTACCTTGACAGCATCGATCCGGATGTGGCGTTCCTGCTTGTCTTTCAGCTTAACCGCCTCACCGATCTGGTCGTAGGCCAGTTCACGTACCCGCGCAAGCAGGGCTTCGTTGACGACCGGCGGAGCGATGACACGCTTGGCAATGCCGACCTTCTGCTGCAGTTCGATCTGCGCCTTGATCAGCGGCAGCATGGCTTCTTTGGCAAAAAAGACCGCCTCCAGAAGATCATCTTCGGATACGAATTTGGCTTCGCCTTCAACCATGATGACGGCATCAGCACTGGCGGCAACCACGATCTCAAAGTCGCTCTTTTCGAGCTGCTCGGCGGTCGGATTACAGATCAGCTGGCCATCGACGCGCGCAACTTTGGCACCGGCAATCGGTCCCAGAAACGGGATATCGGAAATCATCAGAGCAGCCGAAGCGCCCAGCATTGACAGGATAGCCGGATCGTTGTCCTGATCAGCTGAAACTACCGTTGCAATAATCTGGGTATCGTTCAAATAGTTTTCCGGGAAAAGCGGACGGATCGGACGATCGATAAGTCGGCAGGTCAGTGTTTCCGGATCGGAAGGACGTGCCTCACGCTTGAAAAAACCACCCGGGATCTTGCCGCCGGCATACGCTTTTTCAGTATAGTTGACAGTCAGCGGGAAGAAGTCCTGCCCTTCTTTAGCCTCTTTGGCTGCGACAGCGGTCACCAGCACCATCGTGTCGCCGGCGCTGATCATGACTGCCCCGTTAGCCTGTTTTGCCATTTTGCCGGTAGAAATGGTAATCGTTCTGCCGCCAAACTCAACCTGAACATTGTGTTCCATTATTCTGTTCTCCTCTTCGGTTGCGTTGGGGCCGTCGCTACAATCCCTGCGGTATAAAAATACCGAAGGAACTCTATCCACGCCCCCAACAAAAATAAAAAGGGCTCAAAAAGCCCTTTTATGAAATGAGCACACCGTAAACAGACAGCGGTATACCGGCAGCGCCAGGTATACCGCTGATAACTACCTGCGGATGCCGAGTCGTTCGATAACTGTTTTGTATCTGCCCATCTCTTTACCCTTCAAATAATCAAGCAGACGCCTTCTCTGGCCAACCAGCTTAAGAAGACCACGACGGCTATGGTGATCTTTTTTATGAGTTTTGAAATGCTCGGTCAGGTACGTGATCCGCTCAGTTAAAATAGCAATTTGAACTTCCGGTGAACCTGTGTCGCTCTCATGTTTCTTGAAAGTGTTGATGATTTCTTGCTTTTTTTCGGTTGCCAGCACTTTTTATTCCTCCATTATTTTTAGTAAAGCGTAGTAAAACGCACGCGATTTTTTAGAGTTGAACTACCTACCACATTGTTACCAGCATGTAAAGCCTTATCTGGTTATCTCATTACCGGATCACGCCGCCAGTATTTCAGTCACGGCGGACATCAACTCTTTTAAGTTGATCGGCTTGGAGATCACTCTGTCAGCACGCATTAATTCGGCGGTTGTAAGGAGTACATCCTGATGAAGTTTTACCGACCCGCCTGTCATGGCAATCAAGCCGGTGTGCGGGCTTTTTTTCTTGATTGCGGTTATGACTTCAAATCCGTCCATTTCCGGCATGACAATGTCAGTGATTACCAGATCATAGTGATGAAGTCCAACCAGCTTCAAGCCCTCTTTGCCATTCTCGGCAGTATCAACCATGTAACCCTGCTCTGTGAGGTATTCCTGCAAAAGCAGGCATATTCCGGAATCGTCGTCAATTACCACTATACGCGCCATCGTGCCACTCTCCTCTTGTTGTGTCCTGTCACATCGAGTCCGGAACGCCCACCAGATAGGGATACCTCATCAGCAGCGATTATTCAGGAATGTCATCGCTGCCAAAAAGCAGCTGGCCTGTATCAATAACCGTTTCGAGAGCTTGTGTCAACGACGCCAACTCAGCAGAAGGAAATCCAGACAGAGAACCGGATCATAAACTGATCACTCGTCAGACTCTTATCCCGCCAAAACTTCGCCCACTGCGGCCTTTACATCTTTCAGATCGAGCGGCTTGGAAATAACCTTCTGATTACACATCAATCACAGAAATACGCGCTTCAGCGCGATGACGGCGTCATCTGCACGCCCTGGAACCAACCGTGCGACGGCTGCAAGATTCCCCTCAAACGTTAATCGTACCACTGCCTCCTCCGTACAGACGACCGGCGTTTTCTGCAAAGTGGCATCCCACGTGGGTGCCCTGCCGAATCGAAGCCCCTCAGCTCCTGTGGAGGTGAGGGGAATTTCAATCAGATGAGCTATTGACTGGAGCGGAGACAAAATTACAGATTCTACCCGCCCCGCCTCTGCTGCAGCTTCAAGTTCCATCAGCGTAAGTGCGTCTTCTATACGGAACGGGCCGCTGGCGGTGCGCCGCAACTCCTGCAGGGCAGAGCCGCATCCGAGCTGTCTGCCAATATCGTCGGCCAGAGTACGGATATATGTCCCGCGCGAACAGACAACCCGGATAGCGGCATGCGGCAGATCAAACGAAAGCAGCTCAATGGACAGTATTTCGACATCGCGTGCCTGACGCTCAACTTCAAGTCCCTGACGAGCAAGCTTGTAGAGCGGTTGTCCATTTTGCTTGATGGCTGAATACATGGGAGGGATTTGGCATAGTGGGCCGGTGAAGTCGCAGAGGCAGGCGAGAAGCTGTTCACGAGTTATACAGGAAGGATCTGATTCGGAAAGGATGGTACCGGTCATGTCGAGCGTGTCGGTTGTGACGCCCAGGCGCATCAGGGCTTCATAGCACTTGCAGCCTTCATCGAGAAACGGGATCACTTTGGTCCCGTCGTTAACCGCCACCGGCAGGACACCCGTGGCAAAGGGGTCGAGAGTGCCGGTATGGCCTACCTTACGTGTCCCCAGAATACGGCGGACACGGCTGACGACATCATGAGATGTGATACCGGCCGGTTTGTCAATAACGACGAAACCGTTAATCAAAGAGACGCTTCCACAATGTTATAAATGGCTGCCTTTACCTGCTCAAGGGATCCATCCAGCGTGCATCCGGCGGCATTGTGGTGCCCTCCGCCGCCAAAAGCTGCCGAAAACGTGGCAACGTTAACCTTACCCTTGGAACGGAAACCGACCTTCCATTTCAATGGTTCCAATTGGCGGAAGAAAATGGCAACTTCAACGCCACGGATCGAGCGGGGATAATTGACAAAGCCATCCGTCAGTTCGGCATCGGCACCACTGGCAGCATACATCTCGCTTGACACCGCAACGGACGCAGCCAGTCCGTCTTTAAATACCTCCAGTGTCGGCAGGCATTTCGCTAAAAGTTCAAGTCGTTTTCTCGGCTGATTTTCATAGAGTTTTTCGGCAACGTCCCAGGCATTGACACCACATTCAATCATTTCGCCGGCAACCGAAAAAGCCTCGCGATTGGCATTGGAGTAACGGAATGAACCGGTATCGGTAATGGTGGCAACGTAGATGCAGAGGGCCGTTTCACGATCGAACGTATAACCGTACGCCGTGGCAACCCGGTACACGAGCAACCCGGTAGCAGCTGCCTGCGGGTCGATCAGATTGAAATCAGCAAAATTAGTACAGGAAAGGTGATGGTCGAGGTTGACCGTTGTTGTAACCCGGGCAAAGTCGCAGAATTCGTTTCCGGCCCGTTTGCGCTCACCGATATCCAGAACAAAAGAAACGTCGAAATGGCGGTCGGGAATGTGTCGTACAACGGTGTCGGTGCCCGGCAGAAAGACATACAGATCGGGAACCGGATCACGGTAGTGCACTGTGACATCCTTGCCTATGCAGCGGAGAAAGGAAGCCAGCGCCAGCGAAGAGCCGACGGCATCACCGTCCGGACCTTCGTGGGTTGTCAGCAGAAATGAGGAGTTCGAGCGGATTACATCAACGATTTTCTGGATTATTTCCGTCATGTTCAGTATGTATCTCCTTGATAAGAGATTCTATCCGACTGCCGTAATCGAGGGAATTGTCATATTTGAAAACAAGTTCCGGTGTATGCCGGATGGTGAGTTTTTTACCGATATCGCGGCGAATAAAACCCTTGGCACTGTTCAGGCCCGCTTCTGTATCTTTTTTTGCAGCATCATCACCGATAACAGAGAAAAAAATGCGTGCCAGACTCAGGTCATCGGTAACTTCCACGCCGGTAATGGTTACAAATCCGATGCGTGGATCGTTGAGACCGCGCGAAAGGATACTGCAGATTATTTCATGGATTGTTTCGGCTACTTTTTCAGAACGTTTGTGCATGGGAACCTGTTCAAGACTCAAGGTTCCGGGTTCTAGGTTCAAACACTGCAACCTTGAACCCGGAACTTTGAACCGCTCTTAGAGTTTTGTAGCTATTTTTTCCATCTCGAATGCTTCGATGATATCGCCGACCTTGATGTCGTTGTAGTTTTCAAGTCCGATACCGCACTCATAACCGGTTGAAACGTCCTTGACATCATCCTTGAAACGACGCAGTGAGGACATTTTACCTTCGTAGATAACCATATTGTCCCGCAGCAGACGAACTTGGGCATTACGGACCATTTTCCCGTCAAGTACGTACGATCCGGCAACATTACCGATTTTGGGTACCGAGAAGACGTCCCTGATCTCGGCACGACCCAGGAATTTCTCCTTGAAGGTCGGCTCCAGAAGCCCTTCCATCGCCTTTTTGACATCCTCAACCGCATCATAAATAATGCTGTAGAGCCTGATATCAACCCCTTCGCGTTCAGCATGTCCCTGAGCCTTGACTTCGGGACGTACGTTGAATCCGATGATAATGGCATTTGATGCGGCCGCCAGGTTGACGTCGGTTTCGGTAATTGCGCCAACCGCAGAGTGGATGACGTTCAGTCGGACCGCATCCGTTGACAGTTTGCGTAATGATTCGCTGACCGCTTCGACCGAACCCTGTACGTCGCCCTTGACAACGACGTTGAGATCCTTGACCTCACCGCTCTGAATCCGTTTGTACAGATCTTCCAGCGACAGTTTGGTGTGTTTGGCAAATTCGACTTCGCGCATCTTGATCTGGCGCAGCGTAGCAATCTCTTTGGCCTGTTTCTCGTCTTTCATGGCCACGAAAACATCCCCGGCATCCGGAACTCCGGACAGACCGACTAGTTCGACCGGCATGGAGGGACCTGCTTCCAAAACCTTCTCGCCGCGGTCGTTCTGCATGGCGCGCACACGTCCGGAATGGACTCCGACAACGCAGTAATCGCCTGTCTTCAATGTTCCTTCCTGTACCAGCACCGTGGCAACCGGACCGCGACCCTTATCAAGCCTGCCTTCAACAATGGTACCCTTGGCAAGTTTGTTGGGATTGGCTTTCAGGTCCATCACGTCAGCCTGCAGGAGGACCATTTCAAGCAGTCCTTCCAGATTAAGACGCTGTTTGGCGGACACTTCAACCATGGTGACGTCACCGCCCCACTCCGAAGAAACGATGCCCTGTTCGGTCAGTTCTTGTTTGACTTTTTCCGGTCTGGCTCCCGGTTTGTCGATCTTGTTGATCGCGACAATAATGGGAACTTCGGCAGCCTTGGAGTGATTGATAGCCTCACGGGTCTGCGGCATGACACCATCGTCAGCAGCGACAACCAGAATTACGATATCGGTAACTTTGGCACCACGAGCACGCATGGCGGTAAAAGCCTCATGTCCCGGCGTATCGAGGAAGGTTATCTTGCGGCCATCAAGTTCGACGTCGTAGGCGCCGATATGCTGAGTAATGCCGCCCGCTTCGCCGGCGATAACGTTGGCCTCACGAATCGCATCCAGCAGAGACGTTTTACCATGGTCAACATGCCCCATGATAGTAACGACCGGTGGCCGCTTAACAAGTGTGTCTGGCGCGTCAGGTGTCGATTCCAGAATTTCGTCCAGGTCGACGGCAATGTTTTCAACTTCGTATTCGTACTCAGACGCCAGAATAACAGCCGTATCATAATCGAGGGCATGGTTAATCGTAACCATCATCCCCATTTTCATTAGAGACTTGATCAGATCATTGGCCTTGATACCGAGACGTTTGGCGAGTTCGCCGACAGAAATACTCTCGGAAATTTTGATAATACGTTTGATAGCCTTGGGAACCGTGATCTCAGTTTTCCGGGTATCCGAAACCTTTTCCTTGCTGCCCCGTTTTTTGGAACCCTTGTAGGTGGGATCAAAGGCGCGTTCGCGTTTTTCGAGTATTTCGTTTTTGCGCGGCTGCTCTTTTTTCTTGGGCGGAGCACCTTTTTTAGCACCTTTACCGGCGTCACCATAACCCGCAGGCCCGTCCTTTTTGGCACCGGCACGACGGTTATCCGCTCCGGGTGCAGGAGCTCCCAATTGAACCTGCTTCATACGTGAACGGTCAAGTTCGGTGGCAGGAGCAGATGGAGTAGCGGGTGCCGGGCGTCTCTGTTCATAACCGGCAGAAGGGGGGCGACGCGTGTCAGCAGCGCCAGGTGCTGGCCTTCTCTGATCCGCAACTGCGGCAGGCGCTGGTCGGCGCTGTTGTTGAGCTGCATCCTGGGATGGACGGGCGGGAGCAACCCGTTCGGTAACCGGACTCTCTTTGGTGACAACGCGAGTCGGACGATTGGTGACACCCGGGATTTCCATCATACCGAGAATTCTGGCCTGGTTCGGCCCGGCTTTGGCCGGCTCTGGAACGACGTCCGGTACGTTGACTACAGGCTCGCTGACTACCTTTTCAACCGACACCGGTTTTTCAACCGCTGCGTCGGCGAGAGCTGATTCTACCGGCGTAACAGCAGCAACAGGGGTCGTGGCAACCGGGGCAACAGAGATCGTGGCAACTGAAGCAGCCGGTACAGGAGCGACTACCGGTTCGGGCTTGACAATCTCCGTTACCGTTTCAACAACGGCCGGTTCTTCCGGAGCCACGACCTTGGCGGCTCTTCGGCGGATTATATTAGAAGCAACGCGAACCTCTTCAGTCCCGTTTTCCCGTACCGGAGGCGCTGTCAACCTCTCAACGACATCTTCATCAACCTGCGATGTAGCCGTCTTGGCGTCAACACCGATTTTTTTAAGTCTGGCAATGGCTTCTTTAGGCTCTACGCCCAGTTTCTTTGCCAATATGCCCACACTGATTGTACCCATACCCTTTATACCTCCCCCAGGAAGTTCACATATCTTTCAATCGCCGTACGCAGCGGAACAACAAAACCACCTGCAGTTATCGAAATAGCACTGCGTGGCGCTTTGCCCAAAATTGATCCGAAATCTGCTTTTGTCAACACTCTCTGCAGCGGCACATGCTTTACCGACGCCAGAATAATAATTTTTTCACCAATTGCAGGCGACACATCGGATGCCAACAGCACGAGGCCCGGCTTGTGTTTGCTGCGCAAGGCATCGCTAACCATGGAACCGCCGCCGACTATCTTGCCGGCCTTGTTTGCCAGACCTATCAATCCGGAAACCCGATCTGCCAACTGCTGCCTGACGTGCGAGACCATGGCTTCGGACGACATAACCGTCACATCCTGCTTGAATGCCCGTTTGAATTGTCGCTGATCTACAGCCTTTGCCAGACAGGCTGTACTCATACAGGTGTAGGCTCCCCTTCCGGGAAGTCGCAATTCAGGATCAGGCAAGACTTCCATCTCCGGAGAAAGCACGAAGCGCAGCAACAGGTTTTTATCTTTGCACGCTCTACAGGCAATACAACTACGCTGAGGAGCGACGGCATTTTCTGAGCGCGCCATGGTTCTGCTTACGCCGCAATTTCTTCGGCAGATTTTTCCAGCACTTCTTCTGGTGTCACATCTGTTACGACATCTTCCGTCTGCGCTGTTTCAGTTTCCTGCAACGGTTCTTCATCAGCTTCATCAGCCTCGGTAGCATCGTAGGATGAGAACTCCTGTAGTTCCGCTGCAGCTACTTTTGATTCGCTCTTGATATCGATCCGGCATCCGGTCAGACGGGCAGCAAGACTGACGTTCTGCCCACGTTTTCCGATCGCCAGCGAGAGCTGATCATCGGCGACGATAATCTCAAGAGCTCGTTTTTCCTCATCGACAAAGACCTTTGAAACCTGGGCAGGCGAGAGTGCATTGCAGGCAAAACGGGCAATATCCTCGGACCAGGGCACGATATCAATCTTTTCGCCGCGAAGTTCAGAGACGACATTCTGTACACGGGCACCGCGCATACCAACGCAAGCGCCAACCGGATCAACATCACGGTCGTTTGATGATACCGCAATCTTGGCACGACTACCGGCATCGCGCACGATGGCATTAATTTCAACGATACCCTCGGCAATTTCCGGCACCTCTGCTTCGAAAAGCTTGGCCAGCATGCTGGGGTGCGTACGTGAAAGCATAATCTGAGGACCTTTGGTCGTCATACGAATCTCGGTGATAATAGCCCGAATGCGGTCGCCGGGACGGTAGACCTCACGCGGCATCTGCTCCTTGGCCGGCAGCACCGCTTCGGCGCGCCCCAAATCGATCAGCAGTTCGCCCTTTTCAAAGCGACGCACCATGCCGGTGATAACTTCCCAGATTCGGTCACTGTATTCGTTATAAATAGTTTCACGTTCAGCATCACGAACCTTCTGTATGATAACCTGCTTGGCAGTCTGTGCCGCAATACGGCTGAAGCCGCTGGCGTCCAGCTTTTCGCCCAGCGAGTCACCGAATTCAGCTTCAGGATCAATCTCATGAGCTTCATCCAGGCTGATCTCTTTGTAGGAATCCTGAACGTCCTCGACAACCGTCACAAACTCGAACAGTTCAACTTCACCGGTTTCATGATTGTAGTGAGCTTCCAGATCGCGGGTATTGCGGTATTTCTTGTTGGCAGCCGTCAATACAGCCTGCTCCATCGCCTCCAGAACTACCTGGCGGTCGATGCCCTTCTCCTTTACAAGCTGGTCAATAGCATGTTTGAGATTAATAACAGTATCCACGATTGCTTCTCCTTACTGGCGTGTATAAAATAATAGAGATCAGAATTCAAATTCCAGATTGGCCTTTGCAACCCGTTCCAGAGGTATTGAGGCGGTCTGCCCTTCGGCAAGCGTCATCTTCACAACCCCGTCCACAAGCCCGTCGAGCGTCCCGAGAAAGGTTTTACGTTTATTGCCGCTGTCATCAGGTTGCGGCTGATAGGTACGGACTTTTATCAGGCGACCGGCAAAGCGATCATAATCTGCTTGTGTTTTCAGCGGGCGGTCCAGACCGGGTGACGAAACCTCCAGCGTATAGGCGCCGGGAATGACTTCCTCAATATCAAGAATTGCCGACAATTCACGACTGACAGTGGCGCAGTCGTCAAGCATGACTCCACCCTCCTTATCGATAAACAGCCGCAAAACAGCATCCCGTCCTACCCGGCCGAATTCGACATCAACCAGTTCAATTGACAACGACTCCAATATCGGCAGTGCAATCAAACGAATGGCACTACTGGTATTTTCTTTCGACACGGCCATCTTGAACTCCACAAACAAAAAAAGTGAGCTTTGCGAGCTCACTTTCGAGTGAACATAAATTTTGTCATACCTACCACGCTAACAGGTTAATTGCAAGCAGATTTATTAATTACCTGCAGGTTACTTTATACAGACCCGCCGTACTTCCAGAATATCAGTCAATCCGTGAAGCACCTTCAGGATACCGTCCTGCTTCAGTGTACGCATTCCGTCAAGAGCGGCCTGGCTCTTGATATGATCCGAATCGGAACGGCGCTTGATGAGCGCCTTGAGAGCCGGTGTACATTCCAGCACCTCATAAATACCAAGACGGCCGCGATAACCGGTATGTCCACAGCGGTCACACCCGACCCCTCTGAACAGCGTGACGTCAGCGATACCGAGACCCGTACCGGCGAATTCATCGCGCCCATACTCATCAATGAGTTCGTTAAACTCCTCATCCGACGGGAAATAGCTCTCCCGGCAATCTGCACAGAGTCGGCGCGCCAGTCGCTGTGCAAGAACACAGAGCAGTGAATCCGAAAAACTGTAGGGATCAAGCCCCATCTCAAGCAAACGGGTAATCGTCTCGGTAGATGAATTGGTATGCAGCGTCGAAAAGACCAGATGCCCGGTCAGCGAGGCCTCTACTGCCGTGCTGGCGGTCTCCTCGTCACGCATCTCGCCGACCATGATCACATCCGGGTCAAGACGCAAAAACGAGCGTAACGCAGCTGCAAACGTAAAGCCGATGCGCGGATTTACCTGCACCTGTCGCAGTCCGGCCTGTGTGATCTCGACCGGGTCCTCGGCGGTCCAGATTTTACGGCTGGCCTGATTAATCAGAGCCAGACCGGAATGCAGCGTCGTCGTTTTACCCGATCCGGTCGGACCGACGACTAGCACCAGACCATGCGGACTATTAAGCGATTCTTTGAAAACACGCAGATTGCGCTCGGTCAGCCCGAGATCGGAAAAACCGATCGGATCGCCACTGGCCAGAAGACGCATGACCACGTCTTCCAGACCGCCGACGGTCGGCATGGTAGCCACACGCAGTTCGATATCAAGCGGACCGAACTTTTTGAATTCAATCTTGCCATCTTGCGGTTTGCGCCGTTCGGCTATATCAAGATCAGCCATGATCTTGATTCGTGACGGAAGCGCAAATTTATACTTGTACGGGATTTTCTGGTACACGGAGCAGTGTCCGTCAACACGGGTACGAACAACGACATCCTTCTTGCCGGGATACGGTTCGATATGAATATCGGAGGCCTTTTTCATGTAGGCATCATAAATGATCTTGTTGACCAACTTGACGATGACACTGTCTTTTTCGGTAACCTTCTTGGTTTCTTCTTCGATATCCGGTTCATCGCCGTTTGAACTTTTACTTAACAGATCAACGATACTATCAGGAACGATGTCAAGGTTGACTTCATCACTGGCGGATGCCGTACTGAACGAATCTATGTTGTACAACCGCTTTAACGACTCGGATATACTGGTTTCCGTCGCTATGGCGCTGATGATTTTCAGCCTGATGCTGTCTTCGAGTTCGCGTAGATCATGCGCTTTAAGCGGCTGGACCATCGCCAATGTCAGTGTATTCCCGATTTTTGATATCGGAGCAATACGCTGTTTCTGAGCGTAGACGGCACTGATATAGCGGGACAGTCCCAGATCAAGGTCGGGTACTTTGACCTGTACGAAGGGCATATCGTACTGCCCGGCGATCGCCTTTGAAAGAGCCTCATCTTCGACATACCGCAACTTGAGCAGCGCCCGTTCAAGCGTGATGTTACCCTGCTTGGCAACCTCGCGGGCATGGGTGAGTTTCTGCTGGTCTAGAACACCGGCCGCAAGCAGAATATCCGCCAGCTTGGGACGTTTGTTCTTGTTATCAAGGACAAAGCTGAGATCACTCTCCTTGATAAAACCGAGTTTGCAGAGCAACTGGCCGACCGGTTGATCAGGGAAGACCTTTTGCAGATCGAGCGCTTCACTCAGCTGTTCCTGAGTTATAAGCCCTTGCTCTATCAGCAATTCTCCGACTCTTTTTACACCCATGACAAACTCCCCGAGTCAAAAAAAAACGCCCGATCCGTGGTACGAAGTTCGAGCGTTATAGCAGAAAAACCGCTAAAGTAAAACAGTTTCACTGGATAGTTATGCTGTATCCATTTGCCGTCAAGAGATCCTGAATGATCCGGTCCAGCGGACGATCCGTGATAAAAACCCCTCCCTCGGGCCGGGAAGGTTCATCCACACTGAAACCGGACATATGGATGGCGTAGGCTCCGTTTTTATCCTTCAGCAACGTCTGACGGCTGTATTCACCGTTCAGTTTCATACGGGCAATGATTTTTTCCGTTACCGCACGGAAATCATCTTTTGCATTCAGGATAACAACTTTAAAACCCATCGTTTCCAGAATTCTGAAGAGCGTGTAGTTAACCGGATTTCCGTCGAAATGTGAGACAACATAACGCTGACCACCCTTCTCGAAATAGCGTTCCGCCTTGACTGACAGCGAAATTCCGTTCGTATCGGCAGCAAAGACCTCCAGGCGGCGGTCGCGGTCTGCTGTAACTGACAGCGACGCCAGAATGGCATCCATCAGCGAATCGCGTCCGGATGCGGTTATCAACGACAGGGAGCGGGACGAAACATGACCACTGCGAGCAGGTGCAGTTGCAAACGGTTCATGAAGCGCAAAACCCTCTTTTTTGAGAAAGGCGCTCAATGCCGCCGGTGCAGCTTCAGCAGCACTGTTCACCAGTACGACATCTTGAGCAATGAGACTATCAGCTTTTTTTTCAACTTTGAAATCGGCATGCACCGTCAAGGTCGGGTCGCTGCCAAAATCAAGGCTGAAATTTTCCTCGACCGAATAAAAACCGGCCGCTGACAGCAGTGTTGAGAGTGAACGGTTTGTTGCCAGAGGGTGTGCAGAAACTATTCTGGTTAAGGGATCTTTTTCCTCAATCAGTGCCTTGACCAGTGGCGGGATCGTACCGGTCTGGTCCAGCAGAATACGACCGCCGTTCATTCCAGCAAAGGCGGGGTATCGTGACGGATCGAGCGTTAACGAAAAAGTATCGGTCTGCAGTGACAGCGGTTTCTGCAGCTCGGCTGTTCGCGGAATAATGGTATCCCAAGCGGCCTGCAACCTGGTTACCGCTTCCTGTTCGGAAAGCGGCGCACTCGGGGCTGAGAGACTGAATGTCTGGCGCGGAGCCGTTTCGGCTGCGTGCGGTAAAGTCGCTGCAGAGGAGAGTTTGAGTCTGCCATCAATTCCGCGCTGAATCGGTGGAATCAGGATCGTCTGGCCAATTTTGAGCCGCTTGATGTCATAAATATTATTTTCGCGACGGATTTCATCGATAAAAACATCGGCTTCCTCATTACTGAGTCCAAAATCGCGCATCAGAATTTTAAACAGGTGATCGCCGGACTTGACCGTATAGGGGGTGCCGGTGCGGGATGAGCGGGAATGCACACCATGAACAACAGCCGGGCGATGTTTTTTCGCCGAAGGACGTTTCGCTTTAGCAGGAGTATCAGCCAGAGCCGCAGGATCAATTTCGTACTGCGCATCCATGGCAGCCTGTACCGCAGAGACATACAGGAGCGCGTTGACAACAGCCGCTGCTATGAATGTGCTACGGAAGAAGGTACACTGGAACATCGGATCTCCAAATCATCATTTCGGTAGTCAGATCAATGAAGCTCAATTGCGCGAAACGACAAAAGCACGCACTTTGCCGTTTTTCTGGTATATACGGATATCACCCTTCTGCGGGATAGTGCCACTCAACACGAGAATTCCATTCTTCTTTTCACGGGAACTGATCGTATATTCCGGACTACCGACAAACTCACCGGTAACTTCGCGAATGAACGATTCCGAAAGCATCGAGCCTTTCACTACCAGTACCTGCAGCGCTGTCAACTCGCCGTTCTTGCTGAAAACCCGGAATTCGGCCTGCGGGCCGACGTAGCGCTCCCAGCCGGGATGCCCGGCAGCATAGGAAGCGTCATGCCCTCCCTGCGGAATAAATTTCGGCAACTGCGCTTTTGGCGACGGTTTTTCTACCGGTGCCGGAGCCGGTGCCACTACAGCAGGCGTCTGCAACCGGGGTGGCGTAACCGCTCCTGCCGGGGCGGCTTTTACTGGCGGAACGGCCACATCGCGCTGTCCCTCTGCGGGTTTGCTGCCAGCTTTCAGCGAAGCGATCAACTTTGGGTTCTGCCGCACAGCGTACCACCCGGCACATCCGCACACCAGCAGAGCCACCACAATCAGTATCGTACTTTGTTTCAGAAATATTGACGGGGGGCGGTAGTTCTGCTCAAACGCCAGCAGGAGTTCATCCGGAATCGGCTCTTCCTCGTGCGAAGTATCATGGTTGATGCGAAACCCGGCCGGAGCAACCGGCGCAGAAGCAGAGGCACTGACCGGCGAAGGTTGTGCCTGCGGTTTCAGACCGGTCAGACTCGTCGGACTCGTCGGACTGGTCTGAGGTTTCGGAGTGGTCTGCGGTATCACGCTGACCGGAGGTTTCGGGCTGGCCGCAGGTTGCGCGACCGGTTTCGGCATCAGATCGGCGCACTCTTCAGCAGAGTTTTGCACAAACGTCTTTTCGGGCGGTTCTTGCGGGGGTGACGCTGCCTTTATAACTGCCGCCTGAAGCGGCCCGGCATCCTTGAGCAGTTCATCCAGCTGAGCGTCAGAATCATCAGAAATCAGCGGCGGCGCAGCTTCCGGAAGTGTTCCCGAATCCTCTGTCGAGACAAGCGGAATATAAATCTTGTACCATTGACTGCCGAGAAGCTCCTTGAGGTTTTTTTGAATTTCCTCCGCCAGCTGCTCATTCGGCTGATTCAGGTCTACCAGATGCTCAAACAGCCCCTTGACAGGACCAACCTTGTCGTTCCCTTCATGCATCAGAATAAACTTGGGAGCCCCGCCACCAAGCAGCATCTGGATGTGACTGGCAACACTCTCACCGGTCACGCCGCCAATCTTTTCCTGGATAAATACTGTATTGGGACGCTTTTCAAAGACATCCTTCAAACCCTGGTCAAAATCGGTCACAACATCAGTGATAACCTTGAGTTTCGGCTGAAGATAGCTCTTGAGATAGACAGCCTTGGGACTGTCCGATATGAAAAGCATATTAAGCATGAACAACCTTTTAATGGAAATGCTCTGTTATGTACACGCCCTAACCTGTATTGTCAACAGCAATGCACGCTTACGCCGCTTTCAGAAAGCATCTGCGCATCATTCGTACAATGCCTGCCGTACAATTTCTGCCTGCTGTTCGGCATGCAGATGGTGCGAGCCAACCGCCGGGCAGGCATCCGCCGGTCTCCCGATATAGCTGACAGAAAGCTGCAACCGAGCAAATTCGCGGGAGACAGAATGCCAAGCCCCCATGTTTTCAGGCTCTTCCTGCACCCAGACCAGAGTACAGTCAGCCCGGCAGGCGGTAAGAACGCGCCTGATTTCATCCCTGTCAAGCGGATAAAGCTGCTCCAGCCTGACCAGCCCCACATCTCCTCGCCCTCCACGCTGCCGCTCTTCAAGCAGATCATAATATACCTTGCCGCTGCAGAGCAGCACACGCGCAGCGGCAGCCAGCTCCGGCATGTCAGCGATGACCGTCTGAAACGTACCTGCGGAGAGATCTGTAAGTGAAGAGCTGCAGCGCTGATGACGCAGCAGACTCTTGGGAGTAAAGACGATCAGCGGCTTACGGAACAACTGCAGCATCTGACGCCGCAGCAGATGAAACATCTGGGCTGGCGTGGAGGGGTTGGCAACTACCATATTTTCATGGGCACAGAGCTGCAGAAAACGCTCGATGCGGGCGCTGGAATGCTCCGCCCCCTGCCCTTCGTACCCATGCGGAAGCAGCAGAACCAGTCCACTGGCACGATCCCACTTTGACTCACCACCTGCAATAAACTGATCGATGATCACCTGGGCACCATTGGCAAAATCACCAAACTGGGCCTCCCACAAGGTCAGACAATACGGCGTTTCCAATGAATAGCCGTATTCAAATCCAAGCACGGCAAACTCTGACAGCATACTGTTCCAAACCTGAAAGTTGGAACCGTTACGCGTAAAATTATCCAGCGGCGTATAGCTGCGCTCATCATGCGTATCAACCACAACACAATGGCGATGATTAAAGGTGCCGCGCCGTGAATCCTGGCCGGAGATCCGCACTGAAATCCCCTGCTCCAGCAGTGTGGCGTACGCCAGTGTCTCGGCGTTGCCCCAATCGATACCGCTCCCGGTCACGACAGCCTCGCACCGTTTCTGCATCAGGGTATTTATCTTGGGGTGCGCAGTGAAACCGGCGGGCAGTTCAGCCAGTCGCCGGGCTGCGCTCACGAGGCTGTCTGCCGTAATCGCCGTTGCGACCGGTACGTCGGAGTATTCGCGACTGATACCGCTCCACATCTCGCTAAAACCGGCGGCCTGCGGCTCAGGCTGACGCCCGAACGACGCTTCCAGCGCGTCGGTAACCTGCTGCTGTACCCGCTGCAACGTCTCTTGCGTGACGATACCTTCTGCTGCCAGCGTCTCGGCATAAATACGATTGACCGGCGGACGCTCGGAAATCTGGCGGTACATGAGCGGCTGCGTAAAAGCCGGTTCATCGCCCTCATTATGACCGTGCCGACGGTAACAGATCAATTCGATGACGACATCGCTGCGATAGGTCCGGCGGTATTCCATCGCCAGGTTGACGATATGCAGTGCCGCCTCGGGGGCTTCACCCTGAATATGAAAAACCGGGCAGGCCAGCATCTTGGCGACATCGGTCGCGTAGCGTGTCGAGCGGGAATCTCTCGGGAGCGTCGTGAAACCGATCTGATTATTGAGCACGATATGCAGCGTTCCGCCGGTGCTGTAACCGTCCAGCCGGGACATGTTAAGCAGTTCCATGATGCTTCCCTGTCCGGAAAAAGCGGCGTCACCATGAATCAGAACCGGCAGCACCGAGGCAGCACCATCGCTGCCATCAGAATATTTAGCAGCATAGCGATCCTGACGGGCGCGGCTTTTACCTTCTACCACCGCATTGACCGCTTCCAGGTGGCTCGGGTTAGCCGTGATCGTCAGATGCAGACGACGGCCATCCCGCACGGTTTCATGCGAATAGCCCTTGTGATATTTAACATCTCCGTCACCGATTACATCAGATGCGTCTACATCTTGAAACTCGGCAAAGATCGCCTCGTACGACTTGTTAAAGATGTGGGCAAGTACGTTCAGCCGACCGCGATGCGACATCCCCAGCACCAGATCGCTGATTCCCGCTTCGGGACAGATGCGCACGACACGGTCCAGAACCGGAATCAGCACATCACCCCCTTCCAGCGAGAAGCGTTTTTGCCCGATGAAACGGCGATGCAGAAACGACTCGAATTGAGCCGACTGATGAAGTTTGGTCAGGATCTGCGTCTTTTCTTCAGCAGAAAAACCGGGTTGATTGCGGCACGGTTCCATCCGGTCAATCAGCCACTGGCGCTCATCCGGGTCCTGAATATGCATGAACTCGACACCGATCTCCTGGCAGTAACTGGCACGCATCACGGTCAGAATTTCTCGCAGGGTAGCCTGCTGCTTCATATAGCGGCGGCAGGTAAAGGTTGTATCAAGATCATGTTCGTCAAGACCGAATTCGCTAAGTTCGAGCAGCGGGTGATGCAGTTGGCAGGGGGAGAGCGGATCGGTGCAGGCCAGCAGATGACCAAGAGTGCGATAGCGGTAGATCAGTGACTGTACTCCGGATTGTTTCAGAGCTTGCTGCGCATCAAACTGATGAACGATGGAAGAGTTGGCAGTGGAGGCGAGTTCAAAACCGGAGAAAAAAGCATGCCAGTCAGGAGGAACCGAACTGCGGTCGCGCTTCCAGTCATTGTGAAGTGATTCCAGCCATTCATCCGAGACCTGTGCTAAAAATCCCTCTTCCATTCGCTTCCCCTCTCAGTGTGCAAAAAGGTACACAACGGGCGGGAGACTAGCACAAATCGGACTTCCAGGGAAAAATAAAATCACATAAAAACTGCGGGTATCAAAATGTATCAGAAATTTTTCTTGACTTGAAGGTGGCATTCAGGCTAAAGAATCCTTCCGCATATGGTGGCCATGGTGAAGCGGTTAACACATACGACTGTGACTCGTACATACGAGGGTTCAAATCCCTCTGGCCACCCCAAAAACTCAAACTTGCTGAAATAATGCAAGCTACTGCTATATAAATAGGCTTTTTCGCGTGTTCACCACAATCTTTAGCACACGGGAGAGCCTATTTTTATGTCTGACCTCACAAAAATTTCAAATACAGATTACTTCCGGTTGCGAATTCCAAAAGACATTAGACAATTTTTCCGTAACCGTCATCCGAGCAGCATCTATATTCCCACGGATTATCCGGCTATTTTGACCTGAAGTTGATGGACTCACAGGAGGTCAGCATAAACTAATCGGTCACAGATTTCTCCGTGACCGATTAGTTTTCGCACTAAAAAACCTTTACTATTAATCACTCATGCGCTCATAGAATTATTTTTACACAGTGTTGTTTCTCAGCCGGAGGCTTTTCGATTTCGCTACCCTCTACAAACCCAGCTGTTTAAAGAAGTCGTTCCCCTTGTCGTCAACCAGGATAAAGGCCGGGAAGTCTTCAACCTCGATCTTCCAGACCGCCTCCATGCCCAGTTCCGGGAAATCGATACATTCAACCTTCTTGATATTTTCCTCTGCCAGAACAGCGGCCGGGCCGCCGATCGAACCGAGGTAGAAACCGCCATTTTTCTTGCACGCATCGGTTACCTGCTGGCTGCGGTTACCCTTGGCGATCATGACCATCGATCCGCCATTCTCCTGCAGCAGTCCGACGTAGGAATCCATACGCCCGGCGGTGGTCGGTCCAAATGAGCCGGAAGCCTTGCCGACCGGGGTTTTAGCGGGACCGGCGTAATAGATGGGGTGATTTTTGAGGTAATCGGGCAACGGTTTGCCGCTGTCCAGAATTTCCTTGAACTTGGCGTGGGCGATGTCACGTCCAACCACGATCGTGCCGGTCAACAGCAGCGGCGTGGAAACCGGATGTTTGCTCAATTCCGCCAGGATATTTGCCATCGGCTGATTGAGGTCAATCTTGACACCATGGCTATGTTTGCCACGATACTGTTCCGGGATCAGGCGACCCGGATTGCGGTCCATCTGCTCGACAAAAAGGCCATCTTTGGTGATCTTGGCCTTGATGTTGCGGTCGGCGGAACAGGAAACACCCATTCCGACCGGGCAGGAAGCACCGTGACGCGGCAGGCGGATGACACGCACATCATGGGCAAAGTATTTACCGCCGAACTGGGCGCCGATACCTAGTTTCTGTGCCGCTTCCAGCAGTCTGTTTTCCAGTTCGATGTCGCGGAAGGCCTGGCCATGTTCATTGCCGGCAGTCGGCAGACCGTCATAATATTTGGCAGACGCCATTTTAACATGCTTCAGACAGGCTTCTGCACTGGTGCCGCCGATAGCAAAGGCGATATGATAGGGAGGACAGGCGGCTGTGCCGAGTGTCTTCATCTTGTCAACCAGGAATTTAAAGAGCGTATCCGGCGTCAAAAGCGCTTTGGTTTCCTGGTACAGATAGGTCTTATTGGCAGACCCGCCCCCTTTGGCAACGAAGAGGAATTTGTATTCCATGCCGGGAGTAGCGTACAGATCAATCTGGGCCGGCAGATTGGTGCCGGTGTTGATCTCTTCGTACATATCCAGCGCAACGGTTTGGGAATAGCGCAGATTCTCTTCCGTATAGGTCTTGTAGACCCCTTTTGAAAGCCACTCCTCATCGGTCACGCCGGTCCAGACCTGCTGCCCTTTTTTGCCCACAATCGTGGCGGTACCGGTATCCTGACAGACCGGCAGCTCGAAATTGGCGGAGATTTCAGCATTGCGCAGAAACGCCAGAGCAACACCCTTGTCGTTCTGAGAGGCTTCAGGATCGGTCAGAATCTTGGCCACCATTTCATTATGTTCGGGACGCAGGGTGAACGAGACGTCACGCATGGCCTCTTTAGCCAGAATAGCGAGTGATTCGGGGCAGACCCGGATGACTTCCTGATCACCGAATTTTTCCAGAGAAATATACTTTTCGGTCCCCTCGATCTTGCGATAGACAGTCTGGTCCTTCGACAGCGGAAACGGTTCCTGATACACAAACGGCTTGGTAGACATTGATACTCTCCTTTCGATGGGGATTGGTACTGTAACGGATATTGTATACAGTTCAACGACACATTTTAAGTAATGCAAGCCGCTGGATAAATCAAGGCAAAACTTGTTGGTCAATCGTTCTATCAACGCGGCACTTGCGTGCGGAGGGGCTCTGCCGGTATACTGCGCCGATTCTGAATACCAAGGAGATGACACCAATGACACCACGACTACCCGCCGAATGGGAAATACAGGATGGCGTGCTGCTTGCCTGGCCCCATGAGGGAACCGACTGGGCTTACATACTTGACGACGTCCGCCCGGTTTTTTCCGAAATCATTCGCCAGATCAGTCGCTTTGAACGGGTACTGTTAACGGCACCCGATGCCGCCTCGGCCACCCGTTACCTGGAATCGGCCTCTGTCGACCTGAGCAGGGTCACCATCTGCGAACTACCCAGCAACGATACCTGGGCACGCGATTTCGGTCCAGTGACGGTTATCTACAACGACACGCCGGTGCTGATGGATTTCGGCTTCAACGGCTGGGGGCTCAAATTCCCCGCCAACCATGACAATCAGATCACCCGTAACCTCAAGCAGCAGGGGGCTTTGCTGCCGAAACTCAACAGTATCGGCATGATTCTGGAGGGGGGCAGCATCGAGAGCGACGGCCTTGGGACCATCCTGACTACCTCCAAATGCCTGCTCTCTCCCAACCGTAACCCGCAGCTGGATGCCAACGAAATCGCGCAGGCGCTCTCCTCGCTGCTGGGCGCCTCGCGACTGCTCTGGCTTAAAAACGGCTGGCTGGCCGGCGATGACACCGATGCACATATTGACACGCTGGCCCGGATCTGTCCGAACAATACCATCGTCTACCAGGCCTGCGACAGCCCGCTTGACGAGCATTACCAGCCGCTTAAACTGATGGAGGCTGAGCTGAAGGGCTTTACGGCGCCGGATGGCTCTCCCTACACGCTAATCCCGCTCCCCTGGCCGACCGCCCGCTTTGATGAAGATGCACGCCGACTGCCGGCCACCTACGCCAACTTTCTGATCATCAATCACGCCGTGCTGGTGCCGACGTATCGTGACCCTGAGAATGACCGCCTCGCCCAGGAACGGATCGCAGGAGCTTTCCCGGGACGAGAAGTGATCGGTATCGACTGCCTGCCGCTCTTGCAGCAGCATGGTTCGCTGCACTGCGTGACCATGCACCTGCCGCAGGGGGTACTTGCGTGAAACAGCTCAAGATCGCCCTGATACAGCAACGCTGCAGCAGTGATCGCCGCACAACCATCGATAAAACTGTCGGCATGGTCCGCCAGGCGGCCGCTGCCGGTGCCGAACTGGTTGTCTTGCAGGAGTTGCACACCTCGCTCTATTTTTGCCAGATTGAAGACCCGACCCTGTGCGATCTGGCCGAAACGATTCCCGGCCCTTCCAGCCAGCTGTTTGGTGATCTGGCTCGCGAACTGGGTATCGTGATCGTAGCATCCCTCTTCGAGCGCCGTGCTGCCGGTCTGTATCACAACACGGCCATCGTACTGGAAAAAGATGGCTCGCTTGCCGGAAGCTACCGCAAGATGCATATTCCGGATGACCCCGGCTTCTACGAAAAGTTCTATTTCACACCCGGTGATCTTGGCATTACACCTATTAAAACCTCGGTCGGCAAGCTGGGACTGCTGGTCTGCTGGGATCAATGGTACCCGGAGGCGGCCCGTCTCATGGCGCTGGCCGGTGCCGACCTGTTAATCTACCCAACCGCCATCGGCTGGGATCCAGCCGATCCGGTCGATGAGCAACAGCGCCAACGCGAAGCCTGGATAACCGTGCAGCGCGGCCACGCCATTGCCAACGGCCTGCCGCTGCTGGCGGTCAACCGGGTTGGCCTTGAAACTGTTTCAGCAGAAGCGGAGAGCGGCATACAGTTCTGGGGCAGCAGCTTTGCAGCCGGACCGCAGGGAGAACTGCTGGCCGAGGGATCTCGTGATGATGAAGAAATAATTGCCGTGACGCTGGATCTGGAGCGCAGTGAGCAGGTTCGCCGCATCTGGCCGTTTCTGCGCGACCGGCGCATTGACGCCTACGGTGATCTTGTAAAACGATATCGGGACTGATCATGACACTTCCTGACAAGGAAATTCTGGAAGCGCTCTCCAGCTCACGCATCCTGACCTCAATGATCACCCCGGCTGTTCTGATCTCAGCCTGTGGAACCCTTATTTTCTCTACGTCGGCCCGCCTTGGACGCATTTTTGACCGGGTTAACGTCATGAAAGGGGAAGTTGAAGCCATCGTGACCGGCAGCATTTCACATCCTGAAAAACGGATGGAGCACCTGCGCGGCCAGATTGAACTACAGCGACGGCGGGCAACCCTGATCCAGAAAGCCATGGTATCACTCTATTCGGCGACACTCTGCTTTGTAGCCGCCAGCCTGGCAATCGCCGTCAATGTGGCCTACGGCAGCAATGCCACCGCCTGGATTCCGACGCTGATCGCCTTGACCGGTGGCCTTTTTCTGTTTGCCGCCTCCTCGCTGCTGCTCTACGAAAGCCGCTTCAACCTGCGCTTCGTTTACCGCTCAATCGACTTTATCGAATTTCTTGAGTCGAAGGCCGTCGAAAAAAACTGTCCGACACAGGTCCCCAAAACATGAAGGTTCTTTTTATCCATCCGCACGGCAGCAACTGGCTGCCCGGCATGCGGGACATCACCACGATCTTCAACCTGATGCCGCCCTTGGGGATCATGAGTATCGCCGCCGTTCTGGAGCAGCATGGCATTCCGGCCCGGATTCTGGACTGTTACGCGGCACCACTTTCAGCTGAAGCGATTGTTGAAGAAGTCGTCCGTATCAAGCCGGATATCGTTGGTTTTTCCTGCACGACCTCTTCGTATCTGGAGGGGTACCGGGTGGCAGAGCTGCTCAAAGAGCGCTGCCCGGAGATCATTACCGTTGCAGGTGGCGCCCACGCCTGTACGATGGGCCCCGCGCTGCTGGACTCGTTCCCGGCTCTTGATTATCTGGTGATCGGTGAAGGGGAACAGACCATGCTGGAACTGGCCCAAAGCGGCGGCCAGAATGTTGAGCAAATCCCCGGCATCGCCTACCGCAAGAACGGCAGCGGAACACTGACTGCAACGCGCGAGCTGATTGCCGATCTGGACGAACTCCCCTTCCCCGCCTATCATCTGCTGCCCGGTTTTCCGCAGCGCTACACGCTGCCGCTGTTCAGCTTCCCGACCGCGCCCAACACCAGCATCATCTCCAGCCGGGGCTGTCCCTACGCCTGCTCGTACTGCGACCGTTCGGTCTTCTCGCGCGGTTTCCGTTTTAACTCGCCGGATTACATCATCGAGCATATCGCCATGCTCAGCAGCCGCTACGGCATACGCCACGTTTTCTTCTACGACGACCTGTTCACCTTCGACCGGAAACGGGTGGCCCGCTTCTGCGAATTAAAGGAACAGCGCGGGCTGAAGGTTACCTATAACTGCATCGCGCGACTGGAACATGTCGATCAAGAACTACTGGAGCTGCTGAAACGCTCCGGTTGCTGGCAGGTCAATTTCGGAATCGAGTCAGGTGATCCGGAGGTTGTTAAAAAACATCGTAAATTTTTCGGATTGGATGAGGTAGGACAAAAACTGAAGATGGTCAAAGATGCCGGTATGCGGGTCAAGGGGCTCTTCATGATCGGACTGCCGGGCGAGGATGAAGCCGCCATCCGCCGCACGATCGACTATGCCCTCTCGCTGCCGCTGGAGGAGATCAACGTCACCAAGTTCACCCCCTTCCCCGGCGCGCCAGTGTACGCATCGATCCGTGAGCAGGGTGAATTCGATGAAAACTGGCCGCTGATGAACTGCATGAACTTCGTATTTATTCCGCACGGCATGAGCAGGGAGCAGCTGGAGCGGCTCTACAACGAGTTTATCAGCCGCTTTTACCGGCGCACGCGCATCCATTGGGGCTACACCAGCATGCTCTGGCGCTCCCCGCGCAGCATCTTGATGTTCTTGAAAAACCTTCCGGCAATACTGGCACTTGAGTTGAAGCAAAAATGGTGATACGGCATTGCCGAGATTGACGGGGGGCTCGTCAGCTTCCGACCCCTAACTCCCTCAGCACGATCTCGGTTTCAGCCTGTCCCGCCAGCCATTCCGCCAGCTGTTCGACCAGTTCGATCTGCTCGGTTTCAGCGTCACCGCGACGAGGCCAGACCCCCAGCACAGCGGTGCCGCAGAGGCCGCCGATCTGGTGCGGTGCCTTCCGTTCCGCCAGTCCCGGATTCTCCGGCATGCCATTAATGATCACACCGGCCAGCGGCAGTTCCATCTGAGTTGCAGCAAAACAGGTCAGTACGCTGTGATTGATCGTTCCCAACCCGGGACGCGCCACAACCAGGAGCGGCAACCCCAGATCACGGGCCAGGTCGGCTACCAGCAGACCACCGGCCAGCGGCACCATCAGCCCCCCGACCCCCTCGACAATCATAAAATCTGACACAGCCGACAAGCGTTCATAGGCGGCCTTGATGCGGGAAAATTCGATCCGCACGCCATCGATGGCAGCGGCATCGGCAGGCGCCAGCGGTTCGGTCAGACAATACGGCGCAACATCGACTGAATACGGAATAGTGGCGGCCTGACAGAGCAGCACGGCATCATCCGACACCAGTTCGCCACCCTGCAGCGTACAGCCGCTGGTGACCGGCTTCATAATACCGACCCTGACACCCTGCAGACGCAGCAGGCGCGCCAGCGTAGCGGCAACGACAGTTTTGCCGACACCGGTATCGGTGCCGGTCACGAAAATTCCACGGACTGCCATCAGGTATCAGCTCCGCAACACCCTTCCACCGGTATCTGCAGATCTTTCAGCAGCTGTTGATCAAGCTCCGGCGGTCTGCCGGGAGTTGTCAGATAGTTACCGGTCATGGTGCCGTTGGCTCCCGCCAGAAACATCCAGGACTGCAGTTCGCGTAGGTTCTTTTCGCGTCCGCCGCAGACTGACAACCGCTTTCCGGGGAGCAGAAAGCGATAGACCGCAATAATCGTCAGGCATTCCAGCGGCGTCAGGAAGTCGGCATGTTCGAGCCGCGTTCCGGGCACCGGATTCAGAAAGTTGAGCGGGATCGAATCAACATCCAGCTCGCGCAGCGTCAGAGCCATTTCGATACGCTGGGCGAACGATTCACCCAGCCCGAAGATGCCACCGCAGCAGACCCGCAGCCCGACAGACTTGGCGGCACGAATAGTAGCGACATCATCCTCATAGCTGTGGGTCGTACAGATCTGCGGAAAGAAACTGCGGGCTGTCTCAAGGTTATGATGATAGGTTTCCATGCCGGCGTTTTTCAGCCGCAGCGCAGTTACTTCATCCATGATACCGAGCGAACAGGAGGGGGAGATGCCGGTTTCATTCTTGATGCGCGTTACCGTTCGGCAGACCCGTTCCAGCTCTTCAGCGCTTTTGATGCTGGTTCCGCTGGTAACGATACCGTAGCAGCCGGCACCATTCTGTTCCGCCAGTGCGGCGCAGCGCACCATTTCATCTTCATCCACGAGTGAATAGACCGGCACGCCGGTGTCATGGTGCGCCGACTGGGCACAAAAAGCACAGTTTTCGGCGCAGCGCCCCGATTTGGCATTAATGATCGAGCAGAGGAACACCGAAGAACCGACAAAATGATCACGGATGCGAGCCGCCTCAACAAAGAGACGAAAACGGTCATTCCCCTCACAGCCGGAAAGCCGCAGCGCATCTTCTTCTCCCAGCTGATGGCCGGCCAGCACTTTTTCTACTGTTGTTTCGATAAATTGTTTCATGGCTACCTCCGGCTTCTCGATAGCACATAATAAAACTGATTGTCAACCCGCAGATTTACAATTAGGTTAACATTCATCATGAAACCTAAAACTCAATCACGAAACTCAGAGCAACTGTGCAACAGAGATTAAACCGATTACAGTTTCGATAGTAATCGATCACCACATGAATAGTTATGTTTCTGGATATAACTAAAATTACGGTATATTTTTACTCAAGTTGCTAAGTTGCTCTGTGTTTCAACCGCATTTTTTGTTAATCAGTTGAATTTGAAAAGCCACTGGGGTATTGTTCCGCTTTATTTTTACATGACAGAATCGGAGGTACCGTTATCATGATACTACGCACTCTCGTTACAACAACATTGACGCTGCTGCTGGCAAGTACCTCGTTCGCAGCGGGGCCGATAACCATCTCAGCTGCCGGAAACAACACCTATATCGTCAATGGCAGTTCCATGGACGGCGTGGCCGGTATTGAAATTCAGATCACGTACGCTGTCGCATCATTAGGCACCCCGAAAGCGAGTGATGTGACCGCCGGAAGTCTCGTCAGCGGCGTCAGCGGAGCGATTTTTGCTGCCAACCCAAACAGCCCGGGTACCATCAGGATCGCCATCATCAGCACGTCTCCCTTCTCCGGAAGCGGCCCGATTGCCAAAATTGTGTTTCCTGCCGGCGGTGGAACTGCGCCACCCCCTCAATTAGTTAACTACAGTATGATCGACAGTAAAGGAGCAGCGCTGACAAGCCAGACACATACCGGCAGTACAGCTCCTGATCCGAACATCTCCGGTCCCGGCACGTTCGGGCAGACGGCAACAACAAGCACACCATCTACTTCAGGCACCTCGACCGGCACTACCGGCACTACCACTACATCCACAGCCACCAGCAGCACAGGCTCAACACCTACCTACCTCGGCACGGTGACGATGCCGCAGGATTTTGCTTCAAAACCTGACGTAAAACCCCCCGCAGCCAAAGAAGAACAACCGGTCTGGGATCAACCAGGCCGTTCACCAGCTGAGCAGCCACAGATAGCCGACAGGTCGGCATCCGGAAAAAAGGAACATGAAACCGAAACTGAAACAGAGCAGTACCTGGTGTACAAGGGGGTGATTGAGCGTTTCAAGCAGTATAAAGGTGAGACAAGCCTCGCCAAATTGAGCGAACTCTTCAAACGTGAAGTTTCCACCAGCATCCATCAGGAGCCGTCACCACTGCTGAGTGATGGTAAAACCACCGTCACGCTGACGGTTGATCTCCCGGCTCGCATCACTGCTGCCCCCAACTTTGCCATGAACGGCGCCAAATTACTGTCGCACAAACAGGAACCTGCCATAAAGGGGCGCTGGATACTGACGGCGCTCCCCGACTCCATGACGTCTGAGGCGGCCCTGACTATTCTGGCCGGCAGTGAAGGATTTGAATACCCGCTTACGGTTGCACCGCCGCTGCGCGCAGCGCTGAAACTGGATGAAACCGGCTGGAAAATGTTTCAGAACAACAGGGGCACAGACACGCAACCACTCTACGATCTCGACCAGGATGGCGTTCGTGATTATCGTGACGACTTTATCTTTGTCACCAATTATCTGGTCCAGCAGACGCTGCTCCCCGCACCAACGGCTACCAAACCGGCTACTCCATCTACAACACCGGCACCTGCGGTGGCTCCAACAAAACCTGCAGATCCGGCATCACCGGCAAAACCGTCCGCCCCGGCTACAACGCAAAAAAAATAACCCCTTAGGAGAGTTTGCATGACAACGCCAACACAGTTTAAAGCGATCGTCGTAGATAAAACAGCTGAAAAGCAGTTTGTACGCACACTATCGGAGCGGACCATCAACGACCTGCCGCCGGGAGATCTGCTGGTGAAGGTGCTGTACTCGTCGCTCAACTTCAAGGATGCTCTCTCGGCCACCGGCCATCCCGGGGTGACACGCCAATTTCCGCACACACCCGGCATTGATGCTGCCGGAGAGGTGGTATCCTGCGAGAGCGGTGCCTTCGCAGCGGGCGATAGCGTCATCATCACCGGCTATGATCTGGGTATGGAGACAGATGGCGGCTGGGGTGAGTACATCCGCATCCCCTCCGAGTGGGCCGTGCGACTCCCGGCCGGACTCACGCTGCGCGAAGCGATGGTAATCGGCACTGCCGGTTTCACGGCAGCGCTTTCCGTGCTGAAGCTGGAGCAGGCCGGTGTCAGGCCGGATAACGGCGAGATCCTCGTGACCGGAGCCACCGGCGGGGTCGGCAGTATTGCCGTCTCCATTTTGAGTCGGGCCGGCTACCGCGTTGTGGCCGCCACCGGCAAGAGCACCGATGAAGCCTTTCTGCGCACGCTTGGAGCAGCGGAAGTTATCGCCCGCACTGATGTGACTGCCGGATCAGAGCGCCCGATGTTAAAAGAGCGTTGGGGGGGCGTGGTGGATGTCGTCGGCGGTGACACTCTGGCGGCAGCGATAAAATCAACCCGCTACGGAGGCGTTGTCACCTGCTGCGGTCTGGTCGGGGCAATCGAACTTCCTTTGAACGTGTACCCCTTTATCCTGCGCGGCGTAAGCCTGATCGGCGTTGATTCGGTCAACTGCCCCGCCGCTACGCGTCTACAGGTCTGGGAAAAACTTGCCGGAGAGTGGAAACCTGAACATCTGGGTGACGTGCTGACTGAGGTGACACTGAAGGGTCTGGAAGAAAAGATTCAGGCTATCCTGCAGGGTGGAATCAGAGGTCGCGTTATTGTAAAACTACCGTAACACCCCGTTATCGTATCCCACTCGTTGGCGTGCCACAATCTCTCATCATCCTGATGATGAGAGATTGCAACTCTTTCGGATTATAGGGTTTATGTACAAAACCGGCACACGGGTCGTCGATAATGGCCTCTTCCAGTGAAACTTCGTCGTACCCGCTACAGATGATAATCGGAAGCAGCGGAGCGACGCGGCGCAGTTCGTGGTACGTTTCAATACCTCCCATGACCGGCATGATCAGATCCAGCAAAACGATGTCGATCTCACTGCCATGCGAGCGATAGAGTTCAAGCGCCTCAGCGCCATGTTGGGCAACTATGGCTGAAAACCCGAGCGCCTCCAGAAGCGATTCACCCATAGAACGTAAAATTTCCTCATCATCAACCAGCAGTACGGTGCCGCCAGTCTGCTGATACGACATCACCTGCTCCGGAGCCATGACGATCTCCTCCAGCGGGTCAGGAACCGGAAAACTGATCGTGAACATCGTGCCGACGCCCGGTGTACTGCTGCACTGCAGGCGTGCGTCATGCGACGTGACAATACCTCGTATGGCCGACATACCCAGGCCGCGGCCGGTGAATTTAGTGGTAAAAAACGGCTCAAAGATCCGGTTTCTGGTTTCTTCCTCCATGCCGCAACCGCTATCGGCAACCTCCAGCCTGACATACGCCCCCGGCGCAATAATGGAGCCAAAAGTGTCCATTACGCCGGGACTGTCTGCTAAATTCTTCTGCGTCAGTGCAATCCGGATGGTGCCGTTGGCATCTCCAATCGCATCGGAGGAGTTGATAATCAGATTCATGATTATCTGCTGGTCGGTGTTTATGAAACCAACCCTGCTGACTGATGCCTGGGCCGTGGTGGCCATTCAATCCAAAAGTGACGCACTGGGAGCGGCACGTTCTTTTATCACCACATTTTTACTGGTAATTTTTCTGACCATGTTCGTTGTCATCTTCGCCAGCAGCGTCCTGATCCGCCGGAGTCTGGAACCGCTTGCCATCCTCAAGCAGGGGGCCGCTCGGCTGAGCAGCGGTGATTTCGACTCCCGTGTCAAGATTGCAAGCGGCGATGAATTTGAGGATCTCGCCCACTCCTTTAATGATATGTCGGATCATCTGGCGCGACTGGTTGATGAACTGCATTGGCTTAATCGCGGCACCATCGACGTTCTGGCAAATGCGGTCGATGCGAAGTCTCCCTGGACAGCAGGTCACTCGCAGCGCGTAACAAAGCTGGCTCTGGCAATCGGCACAGAGATGGAGTTACCGGCAGAGGATCTCGAATTGCTGCAGTTGAGCGGTCTTTTTCATGATATCGGCAAGATAGGAATCCCGGAAGCGATACTCGATAAACCGGGCGCCCTGACGGACGAGGAATATGACCGCATCAAGATGCACCCTGCCATTGGTGCCGAAATGCTGAAACCGATCCGCGCTTATCATGCCATCATCCCGATTGTCGGCCAGCACCACGAGCAGTTTGGCGGCGGCGGATATCCGAAAGGGCTGGCCGGTGATGAGATCGTGCCGGGTGCCCGTATCATGGCGGTGGCGGACGTTTTCGATGCCCTGTATTATAGTCGTCCCTATCGCAATGGCTGGGAGGTTTCCGCCGTTATTGCCTATATGCGGGAGCATGCCGGAAGCAATTTTGATCCGGCGGTCGTGCAGGCACTCCTCAAAATTGACCTGAACTCGTTTCTCGCGTCGTCTTCCGAAGACGGTCGCACTGATTCCAGACAGCACTAGATGGCAATGCACACCGGGAGGACTACGCACGTGCCGACTTCAGAACATCATGCCCGCAGCCGAACATGGTTGATCGGGGTTCCCAAAGCGATGGCCACGATACCGTGGAAAATCGCGTACCGGTCGGAAGCGCTGAAAAGCACGCATGTCCCGCCACATATCCGCTCCGGCGGCATGCATTGCCCGGCCTGCGGCAAAGGGCAGCCATTTTCGCGTCGTTGTACGTTTTGTGGATGCGATTTTGCCTGTTTCATCATTATGGAGTCACCGCTCTCACAGAAGCGGAAGAAGTCACCAGGCAGCAGAAACAATCATCGCAAAAAACGATCATTTGCCTTCTCCGGAAACGTCACCTCCCGGTTGAGCGCCCTGCCTCTGAGGTACCGGGTGCTCGCCGTAGCCGGAGCGCTGATCGCCGCTCTGCTGGTGGCATTCGCACTTGTGCAGTATCAAAGATCTGTCAGGAAACAATATACACAAAACTTCATCCTGGCCCTCTACGGAATCAAGTCCGGCATCTCTCTGACCACCCTGGTATGTGAAGGGGATTACAACGCCTGGAAGGGGGGGGATTCCGCCGTTTCGTCAACTGGTAACCAAACTGATCTGCAGGCGATCGCCGATCTGCAGACGGTAAAAATCGAGGTGGACGGTCTTGTGGCCAAAATCGGAACAGCTCCTGCTGAGTACGCGCTATCCCGGCAGATACTCAGTACGATGTATGCGAACTATGGAGAAATCAGTACGAAATTAATTGCTTCAACCGAAGCATTATCAAACTGTAAACCGGAAGCCGCCGCAACAAACGAAAAGTTCATGCGTGATATCGAAAGCCTCAAAGCCAAAATGCCGGCTTCACTAACGAAAGAGTTTAAAAAAGCCGGTCTAAAGTATGATCTACGTTTCATGGGATTCTGAATTACATTGCCCCTTCACGGTAGATCCGGAGAATATGTGAATCAACCGCCGAATAAAAAAAGCAGCGCTCCCCACGATCAGGTTCACCGGATCAGCACCTACGCCTGGTGCTTCACCATTGCCTGGACGCTGCTGCTGCTGGCTTCTGCCGTTTTAGCTGTCAGAGGCAACAATGAATCACTCATCATGCTGGCACAGTCCGAAGCCAGAACGGCCATCGACCGTGATATAGTCTATCGCAGTTGGGGCTCTTCGCATGGCGGTGTGTACGCCCCGGTAACCGTGAACAACCCGCCGAATCCGTATCTGAAACATATTCCGGAACGCGACATCAGCACCCCTGCCGGCCGTCATCTGACGTTGATAAATCCAGCCTACATGACCCGCCAGGTTTATGAGCTTGCCAAGCAGAATGGCTCGTCGGTCGCCTCGGGGCATCTTACCAGCCTCAATCCGATCCGTCCGGAAAACGCACCCGACCCCTGGGAAAGACGGGCACTCGAATCGTTTGAAAAAGGGAGCCGTGAGATCAGCGAGATGGTACAGGTGGAGGGAAAACCGTACATGCGCCTGATGCGGGCCTTTGTGACGGAAGAATCATGCCTGAAATGCCATGCGGCACAAGGGTATAAAACGGGTGATATCCGTGGCGGAATGTGCATTACGCTGCCGGTTCAACAATTGATCAGTACCACCAGGGAACAGATCTATAACGACCTGGCTACGCATGGTTTAATCTGGTTACTGGGTCTTGGCATGACCGGATTAGGTTCACGCCAGCTGATTCGCAGCGCCCACAGCCAGAAACAGTCGGAGGATGATCTGTCGTCATCTCTGTCTCTGCTGAATGCCACGCTTGAATCTACGGCCGACGGCATACTGGTGACGAACAACAACGGACACATTTCCTGCTGGAATCAGAAATTTATCGACCTGTGGCATATCCCGGAAGAGCTCATGAACACGACCGTTCCCTATCCGGTAACCAATCATATCAAGGCTCAGGTAGCCCGACCGGAAGAGTTTTTCGACAAAGTCATGGAACTCTATGACGACCCGGAAGCATCATGTGTTGATACGCTGGCTCTCACGGATGGGCGTTTTTTCAGGCGCTTTTCCCAACCGCAACGAATCGGCACAACCGTCGTTGGCCGCGTATGGTCGTTTGACGACATCACCGATCAAAAAAAGGCCGAGGGTGCGCTGGAGGAATCAAACCGCAAGCTTGAAGCCCTCAGTATGACCGATGGCCTGACCGGCATTGCCAACCGCCGCTGTTTTGACGATACACTGGTACCGGAATATGCCCGGCATGCACGTTCGGGGAGTCAACTCTCGTTGATCATGCTGGATATTGATCACTTCAAGCTCTTTAATGATTGTTATGGACACATTGCCGGGGATGAGTGCCTGCGGCAGATTGGGCAGGTAATCGCCGGCTGCGCGGTACGCGCGGCTGATCTCCCGGCCCGTTATGGCGGTGAAGAATTCATCTGCATTCTGCCGGAGACGGATTCTGTCGGAGCACATGCCATCGCAGAGAAAATCCGCCGGAGTATTCAGGAATTAGGAATACCTCACAAGGAGTCACCCGTCGCAGGATGCGTCACCGCCAGCCTGGGCGTTATCACGGCAACCTGCCGTGCCGGCGGCTCTGCCGTTGATATTGTTGCACAGGCGGATGCACAGCTCTACCGGGCGAAATCGACTGGACGGAATCGGGTGGTATGGGAATTAAGAAGCTGACATGAAATCGAACTATCTACATACCTTTACCGTATCGATAGCCACGGGAAGTTTTTCAAAGGCGGCTGAGTCTCTCAATGTGACTCAATCTGCTGTTTCCCGGCGAATTCAGCACCTCGAAGAGCAGTAGGGATGTTCGTTGATCGACCGGAGCAGTTCAGTACTGCTGCCGACCGGAGCGGGAGCAATCGTGCTTAAAAAGGCGAAAAGCATGATGGAGCTCGAAAAAGAGCTGGCGCAGGATCTCGGCGTGTTATTGCTTCGGTGGTTAAATATACGAATCGTAGGGGCGAACTGATGTTCGCCCAATTGGGGCGTATGCAATACGCCCCTACACCAGCGATTTTATTAACTGTATTCTGGCTGTGTTCAGACCGTTGGCTGACGTTCGGCAGCAATTAACTCTGCACTTGATATAACCCCAATACCTTTTCGTCTATATCGATCCAGGATCTCCGTCATATTGGAGCGGGTTGCAACCGCATCGCTGACGACATTCACGGTATAACCACGCTGCAATCCGCCCAGCGCCGTATAATAGACGCAATAGGCTGCATCAACCCCGACGAGATAGAGTTCGTTTACCTGCTGATCGATAAGAAGCTGTTCAAACTGGCGGTTCGAGAAGGCATCGGTTCGATTCTTCTCAAAGTCATTGAAGTTGATGACCTTGATTCTTCGATCAATTATTATTTTCCCCATCCCCCGGCCACCATGCATCCTGACAAAAATATTGTTACTGAATACCTGCCGGATGTAAGCAACCTCCATGTTCGAATCTGCCGCCATATCAATCAGGCGGTTAACCTTCGCCAGGAGACTGCCGGGAGCTGGCGCCGTCACCGGTTGACGTGCATTTGTACCTGCATACCCTTCCTGAAGATCCAGAACCACCAGTGCGGCGCGCGGTTCGGGATAGTGTGAGATCTTCTTTCCTTTTGTCGCCACAAACATACTACGATACATCATCAATCCGGCACTGCAGGCCAGCAGAACTATCAATGTCAGAAGTATCATAAACATAGTGAACATGATGAATTCCCCCTCTTGTATGAAAGCTCGGTTGTATTACCGCAGCAACCAGATGGTAAGCGGCAACGTAATGAACGACAGGCAGGTCTGTACGGTTATAATGGCAGCCATGCTGTCATGGTCACCCCCCATCTGCCGGGAAAGAATATAGGCCGACGGGGCGGTAGGAACACTGAACAGCAGGACGGATACACCTAGCGCCGTGCCGGTCAGCCCCAGATACGTTGCCAGTCCCCAGGCAATCAGCGGTTTGCAGAGAAACTGTACCAGACTGGATACAATCAGGGGGTGCCAGTGCAGCAGCAGATTATCGGCCCTGTAAGCTGCGCCTACCGCCATGAGTCCTACCGGAAATGCCGCTTTCCCTCCCAGCGCCAGTATGCCGTCGATAGCCGTTGGCAGCTTCAGCCCGGTCGAATTCAGTGCGACGCCGATGACACAGCCGATAATCAGCGGATTACGTAGCAGATCTGTCACCAGTCGTTTCAGATCCACCCCCGCTCCGTTGTTGACCGCCAGTGAAAAGGCCGAGACGCAGAGCACGTTGATTAATATAATCATGAACCCGGCCCCCATGGCGGCCAGAAACAGGCCGTCTCTGCCGAAGAGATTCTCGGCCAGAGCCAGTGCCACAAAGGTGTTGAAGCGTACTCCACCCTGAAACAGCGAGGTAAAGGCCGGACCGCCCATGCTCCGGTTTACCAGCCACCAGAACGTTACCAGAACAGCGCTGGCGAGCACCGCTCCCTCCACGGTCAGCAGAATCTTTAACCAGGGGAGCGCACCCATCTGTTTGCCGGACAGGTTATGGATCAGCGTAGCCGGCATGAGCAGAAAATAGGTCAGTTTTTCGGCTGAAGGCCAGAATGATGCCGGCAGAAAGCTGCTGCGCTGGATGATGAATCCAACCAGAATCAGCCCAAGTACCGGAATGAGTGCGTCAATGATGGATGTCACGGAACGGCCCTTCACCTGAATTATGAAATGGCGGGATAATAGCACAGCCTTTTCCTATCAGGTAGGTCAAAACGGCGCAGTCAACATCAATCTCACAGCGCCTGATTTTTCTTCCTTTTATATTCATATTATTATATATAATCAAAATTACGTGTGTCTTGATTTTCAAAGGGAGGAACTATGGCTAAACACCTTATTGTCGGCGGCGTCGCAGCGGGTATGTCTGCTGCCGCGCGTTTGCGACGTCTGGATGAACAGTGTGAAATTATCGTTCTGGAACGGGGCGGATATATTTCCTACGCCAACTGCGGTCTTCCGTATTATGTCGGTAACGAGATCAGCGAGCGTAACAACCTCCTGCTGCAGACGCCGGAATCCTTCAGAAGCCGTTTCAATGTTGAGGTCAGGGTTCAGAATCAAGTGCTGTCGCTCCATCCCGATTTTAAAACCGTGCTGATTAGAAACCTCCTCAGCGGAGAGCAGTATCAGGAGAGCTACGATTCACTGCTGCTGGCCCCGGGCGGTTCTCCGTTGCGCCCGGCTATCCCCGGCATTGATCATCCCGCAGTACAAACACTCTGGACTATCCCGGATACCGATGAAATCAGGGCACGCATTGATGGCGGTCTGGTTAAAAAGGCTGTTGTCGCAGGTGGCGGCTTTATCGGGTTGGAGATGGCAGAGAATCTTCACCAGCGCGGAGTGGAAGTGACTCTGGTTGAAATGGCACCACAGGTTATGAATGTCATCGATCCGGAGATGGCGGCGATTGTTCATCGCGAACTGCGTACACATGGCGTTGAACTGCTGCTGAATGAAACCGTAACCGGCTTTGAGCCGCTCGACGGAGGGCGCGTACGCGTTCAATGTGTCAGCGGCGCTGGTATTGAAGCGGAGTTGGTGCTGCTCTCAATCGGCGTAAAGCCGAATACTGAATTTTTGGCTGATTCCGGGATAAAGCTGGGCGCTCGCGGCCACATCATTGTGGATGCACAGTTACGGACAAATCTGCCGGATATCTTCGCCGCCGGCGATGCCATTGAGGTAGTAAATCCCTTCAGCGGCAGGAAAACGGCGGTTCCGCTGGCCGGACCGGCCAACAAACAGGGGCGCATGGCAGCCGACAACATGCTTGGCACAGCCGTAAAAAGCTACCATGGCACCATGGGGACAGCGATTGCCAAGGTTTTTAATCTGGCGGTCGGGGTAACCGGCGCAACGGAAAAATTCTGCCGTGCGGAATGCATCCCCTGCCAGAGCGTCATAATCCACTCAAACCAGCACGCCGGATATTATCCCGGCGCGAGCATGCTTTCGTTCAAACTCGTATTTTCACCGCAGAGCCGCGCAGTGCTTGGAGCACAACTTGTCGGCAGGGAGGGTATCGACAAGCGCATCGATGTGATCGCTACCGCAATCAAAGCGGGCATGACGGTTGATGATCTGACCGAAATCGAACACGCCTACGCCCCACCCTATTCCTCAGCCAAAGATCCGGTCAATATGATCGGCTTTGTGGCGCAAAATGTGCTTGATAAACTGGTAGAATCGATTACGTTCGACAAACTGGAAGAAGCGCTACGCGCAGGGGCCTACTTGCTTGACGTACGTTCGCCGCTGGAATACGCCGACGGAACAATTACCGGAGCGGTCAATATTCCGCTCGATATTCTGCGGAGTAAACTGGCTGATCTGCCGAAAGACAGGATGATTGTGGTTTTCTGCAAGGTAGGTCTGCGAGGCTATATTGCCGCCCGGATTCTTTCGGCACATGGTTTTACGAATCGCAACCTTTCCGGTGGCTATGAAACCTGGCAGGTTGCGGAGTAATTCTACCTGATCAGCGAGGTGCGAGTTTCAGGAGATTGTCAACCTCACGCTGCAGTTCCTTCGGCTCAATACCGGCGGCCTGCAGCTGAGCGCCCCACGTTTTTGATCCGCCACGCGCCTCACGCCAGATCTGCCCGACCGACTGTCTGCTTCTGGCGGCGATGATCGTCGCCAGAAGCACTTCCTGATTGCTCATTCCCTCCTGCCTCACAGCCGTCAATTCGCTCTCCGGCAGCAACTTATAGCGCAGGAAAACCTCATCTAGCACCGCTTCAGCCAGTTTTGCCGTAGAGAGAGCGCTATTCAACGCAGAGCAAAAGCGGCTTCCCACTCTGTGCGGAGAGAGACGTAACGGCAGCAGCAGTTCTCTCCACCCTTTTCCACCCTGTTTTGACTGTAGCAGACTCTCCGCCGACACTCCCGCTTTCGAAGCCACCCAATAGGCCACCCAGAGATCATCGGCATGACTCCCCAGCTGTTTTTTCATAACGACGCTCTTTTTATCGACATTGAACAATGCCGCAAAGAATGAATTTTGCGTCGTCGCCAGAAAATAGGGATCAGCGGCAGCCGGTCGAACGGGGTCGTAAGAACGTTCGGTAAAACAGTGGCAGCTGATTGCCGGCATCGCCGGAGCAGCTAGCGGAAACAGCAGGATTATGCACCCGACCAGACAGGTACTACTGATGAAATCGATCATTGCAGAGTACTCTGAGCAGCAGCGGCCACCGATTTTTCACAGGCAGCCAGGCGCTGCTTCAGCTCCTGCTCCCGCTGCCGTCGTTCGCTCACATCCCGCATGACGGCGCCGCAGCCCAGCATGGTACCGACTTCGTCGTGCAACAGGATCATGCTGAATTCCAGCGAGATCCGGCTGCCGTCCTTACGGACACCCGGTGACGAGAGCAGGCCGGTCTTATATTTCGTTTCGCCTGAGGCCATGACGCGATGATAGCCGTCCCAATGACGGCCGCGAAGGTTTTCGGGAATAATCAGATCAAGAGACAGTCCGACCGCTTCTGCGGATGTGTAGCCGAACATCAGCTCCGCCCCGTGATTCCAGAAGCAGATAATCCCTGAAAGGTCCGAAACCAGAATTGCGTCCGGTGCATTGTTGACCAGTTGATCGATACGTATATCCATATCCATGGTGTCCTCCTCAGGCCTCTCAGCTATGACAGCACAGTGACAGACTATCTGAAGTTCAGGAAAAGACCTTGACACATATCAAGAATATCGCAATTTCATTCTCATCTCATCCACAGGTGGTTTCAGCAACACCCGGATTTACAACTGCATGAAGTCTCTTTCTTTTCGCCCGGGACTACATCTATCCCTACCATTTTAAGAGCCATCTGAATCTGTTCGTTGCCCGGATAGCTCCCCTTGCAGACCAGCATACCATCAACGTAGACCAACGGCAGACATTCCGGACCTTCGCTCTTCAACAGTTCGGCAACAGCAGCGTTGGCAACAAACGCCTGTGGATCACTGGAGAGGCCATAACGTTGCACCTCCACGTCCGGTACGTGCTTTTGTAACAGGCGCAGCGCTTCCTGAATTCTCACAAGTTCAGGATCTACACTTGGGCCACAAACTCCGGTTGAACAACACATAGCTGGGTCATAGATTTCGATTTTCATGGTTACACTCCTTGTATCTGGTTTTGCCAGGGAATCAGGAAGGTAGCCCCCCCCTGTTTAACAACTTCATCAATATACCGGAATTCCCGTGCTCGCCGCTGCACTAACACCTGGTCGGTTACGGACAGTGGCGCCAGGCTCTGGTTGATGATCCAGCCGGACGGTTCGATTCCGGCCCGGCGCAGGTCGTCTTGCAGCGACAGCGCTTCATGAACCGGTGTCGCCTCCGGCAGTGTCACAAGAAATACTTTGGTGAATTCCGGATCCCGCAGACGCGGCAGCAGCAGACGCACGGCCTCAGGGATTTCGTTCATGGAGCGGGAGACTTCACGATGATACGTTTCGGCGGCGTCCAGCAGCAGGAGCGTGTGTCCGGTAGGTGCGGTATCGATAACGACAAAACCGCCTGAACCATCCGCCACGACCTTGGCGAACGCGCGAAATACGGCAATCTCTTCGGTACAGGGTGAACGCAGATCCTCCTCCAGCAAGGCCCGCCCCTCGTGATCCAGATCGTTACCAACGGTAGCCAGGACTTCATTTCGATACGCTTCGGTTTCGACCTTCGGGTCAACCCGGCTGACTCGCATACCATCGGGCACGTTACCCAGCATCAGCGCGATGTGTGCCGCTGGATCAGTCGTCGTCAGGTAAACCTTTTTACCCCGTCCCGCCAATGCCGTCGCAATGGTCACAGCCAGGGTGGTTTTGCCGACACCACCTTTACCCATGGTCATAATGACACCGCCCGGCACGCCTGCCAGCTGGTCGAGAAGCTCTGACAAGGGCGCCGTCAGTGTGGTGGCTTGAGGCGCTGTAATGGTTGACGGCGCACTGCGTTCAGAGGAAAAGAAGGCCCGCAGGGCAGGTATGCCGACCAATTCCGTACCGCGCAACGGCAGCTCTGTTCGCGTCAACAGTGTCAGAGAATCCGGCATGGCAGCCAGAGCGGTCACATTCCGCTCCCTGAGTGCAACAGCGACAACGTCATCCGGGTCGGCCTGGGTAAGCACACCGTTAATCACGAGCTGCTGGTTGCTCACCCCCAGTTCCTGCAGTTCAGCCGAGGCGCGGGCCGCTTCCGCCAATGAGGCTGTCTCCGGACGACTGACCACAACCACCAGCGTTTGGGTTGCATCGCCAAGTGCCTGACGGATAGTGGCATACAGGAGTTGATGCTCCTTCAAGCCGGCCAGCGGACCAAGGCAGGATGTTCCCCCGCTCGTGGTATCAATGAAGTCGCTCCAGGCAGCCGGCAACGAGAGCAGACGCAGGGTGTGCCCGGTCGGGGCGGTGTCGAAGATGATATGATCAAAACGTTCCACCGCTGCCGGATTCCCCATCAGGGTGGCAAACTCGTTGAAGGCGGCAATTTCAACGGTACAGGCACCGGAAAGCTGCTCTTCCATGCTGCGAACGGCGGCATCCGGCAGAATGCCACGATACGGACCAACCTGCTGTTCCCGATAGGCAGCGGCAGCCTCTACCGGATCGACATTCAAGGCGAACAGGCCCGGGACGCCCGGCACCGCAGCCGGTTCGGCAGACAGTGCCAGACCCAGCACCTCATCCAGATTGGAAGCGGGATCGGTGCTGACCAGCAGTACCTGTTTACCGCTGTCGGCCAGGGCGATGGCGGTTGCCGCCGAGGTGGTGGTTTTACCCACCCCACCCTTACCGGTGAAGAAGAGGTTCTTGGGTGGATTACGCAAAAAATCCTTCATGGCATGATCTCCTTAGCCTGTATTTAACACCTGCTAAAATAACTATTGTGATATAAGCAAGTTACAGGCCACAAAAACCTCGAGTGGCACTACATTTGTGCTATTCTGTGCTACATCGTCAGTTTTTGAATCCCTCCAGGAGTTGCTGAAATACCCAACTTGCCGTAAATATCATGCAGACCCTTCTCGGCAACTGTGGCCTTGCGGATATTCAACGTTCTGCCATCACGCTGTTTGAAGCTTGTCGTTATACGTTGCTGTACCGACAGCGTTTCCCGAAGGGTTGTCCAACTTGCCGTGATACCCTGTGACTTCAGTTTTTTTCTGATTGCCTGTACCGCCTGATAGGCAAGTACCGTAATGAACAGGTGCCCTTCTGTTCGTTCTTCTTTATGGTGAAATACCGGGCGCATTCCCAATTCTGATTTGAGACAACGAAACACTGCTTCCAGATCCGTCAGCATCGTGTAAGTCTGCCATAGTTGGGCTTCATCCCATCTGGTCTCGTTACTCCGCAGACAGTAGACACCCGGATGGGTCAACTGGGTCCCGTCACGCGGTGTTTTCTCCCACGTGAGTGCTGTTACATTGGTGCCGCTCTCATCGCAGGCTGTGAAGATCGTATAGTGTTGACCAATGCCGTGACTTTTTTCTTTCAGGCGGCCAATCTTTTCCTGCAATTTATCACGCTTTTTGTTACCCCGGGGCTTTTCAAGGCCGGCGGCCAGTTTTGCCAATCCCTCTTCAAAGCGCTCGCTGAAGCGCCTTGTCATGGCACTCTCCTTCTCTTGGCGTTTTTCGGAGTAACAGTACAGGCGGACTTCACTGCCATCATCCGAAAGTACCCGCTGTATCTTTATGGGCTCATCTGATGCCGTGGTTGTCTCTGTTGCCTGTTCCGCATCAAAGCGACGGGTATGCTCACGGCTGACAACCAGATAGCGGTAGTGATGTGCAATCAGCCAGGAAATGTTTGCTTCCGTTGCAATGCCCCGATCCATGATCACCATGGCCTCCCGGGGAGCATCAAAGCCAGTAAGCATCTCTTCCAGGGTAGACCCTTCAGAAACATTGCCGGCAAACATCCGGGAGCGTCTGACAAAGCCGCTCCCGTCAAGTACCAGGCCAAGCGTTACTAAAGGACAGTCACTGCGCTTCTCCTGTGAGTGACCACGCTGTGCCTTTTTATTGCTGGACGCATCTCCCTCGAAATAGGTATTGGTAAGGTCGTAGAGCGTGACTGTCGCCGGAAATGAAAACAGGTCGTTGATGCGTTTAAACAGGGCTTTCTCTATCTTCTCCCGGTTACGGACGAGATGATCGGAAGCACGATAGAGCCGCATCAAAGGGATCCCTTCAAAATCAACATCAACAAGTTCTCCAAATGCGCTTCTGCTCTGCAGCCAACGCCATGTGGACAATTCACTGCCAGGGCACGCCATGCGAGCGATAATACTTCCCATGGCGCATGCTCTCAGACCGGCATTCATACCGGTTGATTCCAGTATATCGTCAATTCCCAACCAGGAAAGTGCAGCCAGGCCTGCATGTTCAACACCTGTTGAGCGGGGTCTAATCATTTCCAAGGAGTTAACGTCTATTTCCTGATACTCGGTCGGAGTTGCTCCAGAGAGTGGCGCAGACGAATCCGCTTTACTCGCTGCAATCAAGCGGGCGGCATACCGCCCGGCCAGGACTTCGATAGCAGGTGCTTCCGGCAGCAACGAACCCTGACCGGAAACAAGCTGCTCGATCCGGGTACAGAGCAGAGGCCACTCATCTTTTACAAGCGCAAAGCCGCGACCAAGATTCAAAAGAGTCCGCTGTCGTACCTGTTTACCAACACGCTCCGAAGCCACCAGGCGAAAGGTGGTGTAGGATTCACCGGTTGTTGTGCTTCTGGTTTTGGTTTGTCGTATGAACATTGTGCGTGTATATCAGGCTGTCAAGAAAAAGTCAACACAGATATCTAGATTATGGCACTACAAAAAGTTTTCAAAGGAGCTAAAGCTGATTTTATTAGGCTTTTAGAGAGCAATGTACCGATTTAGGTCTCAAAATGGACGGTTATACAGAGTAAGGTAGATTATCTGTATGGCGTTTTTGTCGACACCGTGGCGCGTAACCGTGGCGTAACATCGAAAAGGTTTCTGTCTGACATGGCTGATGGTCGCATATTCCTTGGTAGGCAATCCATTAAGGTCGGACTCACAGACGGTGTTTCAACACTTCCGAAGATCATAGCAGCAATCAGCAACGGTAGTATCAGAAGCAATCCAGCAAGCGTACTGATAAAACAATCCGTAATATCAGCATGTTTGACGCGAATCACCACGGCGTTTTCATCACCGAAAGCTAATAAGAATGACGCACGTCAACTAATTTTGGAGTCAATAGCGGCAGGCGCTGAAGGCTCACATTAACAGAACAAAAGGAGAATTTTCTTATAAAACCACAACAAATAATTGAGGCTTATTTCGATGGACTGTCTGCGTCGTTACGCAGTAACGAAATGGAATCTAAAGTGTTAACCGATGAAACAAACCGGCGGATCGCTGAAATTGATTTACAAATCTTTCAAATCGAGTCGGAGATTGACGAGCTGATGGCGGCTATCCCTGCGGTAGGAACGGTGTGAGACGTCCAGGGTGTAACAAAAAGGTACTTGGAAACAATAGGTTAGCTGCGGGGTGTTCGCACCCCGACATGTCTGTCCATATAAAAAATTATTTATCATGGAAAATTGAACGCAATATCAGGAGGTTACGAGATGATGCAAAAACCACTTATCAGCGATACATTTAAACACAGACAGGCAGCATTTAACTGGTTGCTGGAGTCAGGGTTTAGAATCGGTAAAGCCACATTTTACGGACATTGTCTGGCAGGTTTCCCGGCTGTCAATCAGGACGGGACTGTTTCAAAACAGGAGGTTATAAACTACTCCCGAACGATTGACAAATCGGCCTTTGCACCTGTTGGAGTCGCGGCCAAAAAAGAAGAGCTGGAAATTCGGAAGCTGGAACTGGCAGTTGAAAAATCAGAACGCGAACTCAGAAGAGATGATGACCGTTGGCTGTACCGTGATGAAGCCTACGCACAAATGGCGGCGTTTTTAGGTACGCTGCTTGAAGCGATTAAGCACCACTTTCTTGTAGGCATGGAAGAGATAGTAGACGCAGTTGACGGCAACATTTCGCTGAAGGAACAGGGCTATGAACTGGCGGAAGAGATCATAGGCCGCGCGTGTAACGAAACCTTGGCACTTGGCCAGATCAACAGAGTGTTGGTAAAGTCACCTCAATAAAATTCTGTTGATTGTTACCGTGTAACACTGATACATTCGGCACCTGTTACACGGTAACGGTATTTCAGGAGGTGGACAGATGGCGACTACAGCAGAGAGACAACGGGCGTACAGATCACGTCGTAACGATGGCGACGGCGTCAGGCGGATTGACACATGGGTGTCAGACGAAGCATTCAGGGCATTAAAGCGACTGGCGCACCACGAAGGCGTCAGCAGGAAGGAAATCATTCAGCGGCTTATCCTGGACGTTGACGCCGGAATATTGAAGCGTCTTGAAATTGACTCCCTTGAATGGGCTGTTTACATGAATGTTACAGGGTAACGGGTGTCACCTCAGAAATAAAAGAATTCAGCAGTGTATCAGATTTTTTCCCACCGCATTTCACCCTAGCAAGCATTGCATCTACCATACTAACTACCATACTTTTTAAAATATAAAACAAAAGGGTTACAGCGCAAAGCCGTAACCCATTGTTTTTTGTGGCGGAGAGGTAGGGATTCGAACCCTAGGTACGTTGCCGTACACCTGATTTCGAGTCAGGCACCATCGACCACTCGGACACCTCTCCGTGCTGGTTAAACCCTATATTTAGCCTTTTATTACAATGCGTTAGCTTTCTGTAGTTGTGTTGCAATGTGTTGCTGTTGCTTCTCAATTATCGCCGCTTTTGGCACTCTCGTGCACCATGATCGCTCCATTTTTTCGACTGCTTTTGTCGGTAGTGCGTCGTCAAAAATGCACTATGTTCGATTGAAGCTTATAACCTATTCTGTTCATAAATTCAACACCGGTTTTTATAACGTCCCTCTTTTACTGCGGTAGGTGTGCAGAACCGGCATTGACGGCCTCCAAGTTATTATACGTTGAAAATCGCCTCATCCCCGGCAATGTTCCTGATCTTGACACGCTGTGGCTTACGCGAACAAGCAATGGTGGCATCCCAGAAGGTCTTGGTTTTTTCACCGTTGCGAACGACGTACCCGTTTTTGTCGATCTTGATTTCATAATCACTGGACCAGACTCCATCGGCATTCGTGCAGTCCAGGCTGATCAGTTCGATCAGTTCCAGGCCACTCTCGGAGATGGTGATCGGCTTGAAGTTTTTCTTTGATTTCTGAATTTCCCCCTCTCCCTCAGAGAGAGGTTCGGGGTGAGGGTGGGTTTCGTCTTCATATGAATCCAACAGATTCTTCTTTGCCCCGTTCAACGCTTTTTTCTGATTGTATTCATCGATCTTTTGTGACAACCGATCACTGGAGAAGCTGGAGAAACTGACAATCCAGTCCGTTTTCGTCTGTTCAATACTGAATTCAGCCACGTCTTCGGCAACCACTTCACTCAGCAGTTCCTTCAAATCCCGCAGATCAACAGTTGTTTCGGTCGGGTTGTTGTCGTCGATAAATGCTTTGACGGCGGCTTCGTCATCAATGTCAATGTAATAGACAATCACCTGTTTGGTCTCATCCGGCAGGTCGGGCATGGCTTCGTTGAGGATGCGGTTCATCAGGGGGATATCCAGCACGCGGGTGGAGTGATCCAGCAGGTTTGGCACATACACCGGCACCATTCCCAGCTTGCTGTCGGCAATGGCACCTTCCCAGAAGTTGTCAAGCGCATCTTCGTTACGCAGGCCGGTGATGAGTGATTTCAGCTTGTCCATAGTTTGGACGGGGTTGCGGAACAGAGAAACACCGTCTTTCACGTCCAGGATAGTGAAATCGGCTTTTGCTGCCAGCAGACGATCCCGTGCTGTCTGAATGGAATTGATTCCGACATCAGCGTGAACAAAGCAACGGCCAAGGCGGTTTGCAACCGCCGCAGTTACACCGCTACCACCGAAAAAGTCGGCTACAACTAAGCCTTCATTACTACTCGCTATGATAATTCGCTCCAAAAGAGACTCAGGTTTTTGAGTGGCGTATTCGCCCCGTTCATCAGATTGCGAGTTGATTGCATTTATATCGGTCCAAATATCATCCAGAGGAATGCCAGGTGCTTCATCTTCATAGATTTTTAAGCGCATTCCTCCGGTTTCCGTATAATAAATTTTGTTTTCTTGTTTTAGACGCTCAATTGTTGTTTGCGCCGTTGCAGTTCCTAAAAATGCATCCTTAAACGTTCGCTCAATACCATTAATAACGTCAACATGACAAAATCTTTGTTTTCGATATTCCTCGGTGTATGGGATATAAATCGTGTTGTAGATGAATTCAGAAGAATTAGCATATAGCAGTATGTCATCATGGTTTTTACCCATGATATTCTTTCCTTTGAAACCACTTGATGTCTGCCTCTTCCAAGCAACATGGTTCAAAAAATTATCTTCACCGAATACCTCGTCCATCAAAACTTTCACATAATGAGAAATATGCCAATCCAGATGCACATAGATGCAACCCGAGTCGCTCATAACACTCTTGATCGCCATAAGGTTCTCATACATCCAGTTGAGGTAATCCTCCTTGTTCCAGATGTCGCCGTACATCTTTTCCTCAAAAGCCCGCAGTTCATCCAGGTCCATCGCCTCTTCCGCTTTCTTGATTTTCTCTGCCAGCAGCGGATTGCGTCGCAGGTAGACCTTTTTGGCATAGTCAGCACCGGAGGCAAACGGGGGATCGATGTAAACAAGATCAACAGTAATGCCCTGATCCTTCAGGTAGGCGCAAGCAGACAGGCATTCGCCACGGATGAGGAGGTTTTGCGGAGAGTCAGAAGCCCCCCCCTCAATCCCCCCTTATCAGGTGGGAGGCCAGAAGATTGCCTTTGCTCCTCCCCTGTCAAGGGGAGGCTGGGAGGGGTTGAGGTTTTGACTATTTCAATCTTCTCCACCTCATACAGCGGCAATCCACGCCGGATACTGTCGTAGACTCGGGTGTTGTCACGGTAGCGCAGCACACGCCGCGAGCGGGTAAAATTGTCCAGGATAGCTTGACCTTCAATAGTGTTGGGAAAGTATGGAACGTATTTTTTGGGCATATATCAGTCCTTGAAAAAAATTGTAATTGTCGTGTTTAATGTGGCCAGATTCCTGGACATGCCATCATCCTCGGCCAAATACAGAAACTCAAACCGGTCGTAACCAAAAGAATCATTGTTCATGCTCAAGAACTCCGTCTCCATGAAATGCTTGCGGAGTTTGAAATTTATCTGATCGGCAAAGCCGCTTCCCTTGGTTTCGATAATCAGCGCTTTGTGAATGACGTTCTCCTTACGCTGGATCAGGAGAAAATCCGGGGTATAGAAGCCAATGCGCTTCCAGTTGCTTTTTGCTGTTTTGGAAAAGCAGAGAATTTTGAATGCCGTGATGTGCCGTTCGCCATTGTAATACAGCTCCAGCCCCTTGTTCCGCAGCTCAGCAAGCGTCAGGGCCTGTTGCAGAAAATGCAGCTCAAAACCGCTCTGCCGAAAATCGTAGGGAAGATAATGGAACGTATGGTTTCTATCATGAACCGCGTGGGCAAGCTTCATGCTGTCGGCCATCATCTCCAACCCCTGACTTCTCAAGGTGGCGCGAATTCCCTCAAGCGCTGCCTCCGGGTCATTTCCGAAGTCATAACTGAGTATCTGGGAGACGGCGGTCACATCAGGATACAACTTGTCGTGCTTCTCCACGGACGGCGGTTTCTCAACAATCAGCAGACTGGCCTTTTCAGAGACTACCTCGCTCTTTGTCCGCAGTTCCCGTTTCTTGTGGAAGGCCAGGCGAATTGCGGCTCTCAGATCGTACTGATCATAAAACTCATTGTAAAAACGTACTCCATCTCTCGCAAACGTAACCAATTCAAAAAGTTGACGAAGCACCGTTTCAAAAGGCATTACGTCGGCGACAGATAGGGTGTTAAAGCTTTCCTTGATAATCAGCAATAACCATTGACGGAAGTCAGTCAGCTCATTACTTGAAGGATCAATATATGTCCGTATGCCCGGATCATCGGGATTAAGGCCACGGTGGGTAATGACAGCAGGGTTATATAATGTCTTGTCATTGAGGGTTGCATTAAGTTTTGTCCCGGTATTCGGATCGTCTTCTACCGTCACTTCTTCGTACTCGACTCTCAGTTGACGGAACTCGATGGTTGGCAGCTGCAGGTGCGACATACGGGAAAAACGCTCCACCTGCGCAGCAGCCCCGGCTTTGCCAAGATTATTGAGCTCGGCAATACTGGTCTGCTGCTCTTCCTTCAGTTGCGCATTAAGGGTCTTGGCATTGAAATCGTTCAGCCAGATGGCCGCGCTTTCATGTATGTCTTTATCGACCTGACGGAGACAGCGACAGGATGTCTGCAACACCATGTTAGCCGGGCTATCGCCCTTTTGGGCCAGAATAACGCCGGTCAGAGAGCGGCAGTCCCACCCCTCTTTGCCGACCTGAACCAGCAGGATAATCCTGACTTTCGAATGGGGAAGATCGAGAGAGTTGAAAGTAAGTTCATTCTCTTTCGGCAGTTTGTATTCCTTGTTACCCTTGTGGTACTTCAAGATGTCCGTAGCCGGGTTTCCTCCCAACTCCTGAATAACTTTTCCGACAAGCGGCATTACCTCTTCTTCCAGACGTAAAATGCTGCCACAGTAGATTGCAAGCTTGGTGCAGGCGCCGTTGCCATAGGCGGTATTCCAGTAGGAAGCGTAAAAGTCACGCACACCTTTTTCAATAATTGCCAGCGGCTCAAGATGTGCGGCAATTTCGACCCGTGGTTTTTTGAGGAATCCCTGTATAGCCTGCACCAGCGGGTAGTAGTAAACCGTGTTGGTGATGTGCGCGAACTTAAGCGTAAGATCCGCACTGATTGAAATAGTATCGGCACTGGAAAGATACGGTGTGCCGGAATAGCCGATAATGCTGTTAAGTGAACCGTTGGCGCTCCAGCGATTTACCACCTGGCGAAGCTTGATGTCATCGGTGGCTGCATGATGAACCTCGTCGATATGGATGGAGAGATTCGGGATTTTGCCGATCAGGTTGCGCAATTCATTTGCCTGGCGGTCTTTCTCGTCATCCGAATGCTCAATCAGCAGCAGTTGGTCGCCCAGATCAAGCCGATCGAGAATCACTTTTTCCGCATTCACCACCAGTATAAGACCGGCCAGATCTTCAAAGGGCTGGTGACGAGCAATCTTCTGGGCGTTTGGGTTGCGGGCGCGGTTGCTCTTCTTGGCGGATTTGGACTGGTCCAGCACCTCGAAGGATATCTGTTTTTTGAGAGTAGACGCTGCCGGTTCGGGAATCACCCAGGAAGGATCAAACTTTTCAATGGTTTTAAGGCTGGGGATGATGGATGACTTCAATCCGGACGGGACAAGGATGATGAAGTTGCGTGCAAAGACCAGATTGTTCGGCTCAAGCCCCGCAAAATAGAGATCCAGATACATCAGTGCTGCCATGAGAAAAGTCTTCCCCGCCCCCATAGGCAGACTGAAAAGATAATCCGGGTAGTCCGCATTGTAAAAAATCTGCTTGAATATCGCCAGTGCATCTATATCTGCCGGGTGATCGATGATCTGCTTTGCCAGTTCTGGGAGTAGACTTTTTGTCCCGCCATTCTTCTGGCAGGCAAACTCATAAAGTCCCTGAAGTGCTGGATCGGCCTGCAAGGAATCGCGAGCAGCCTGGCTTATATGCAGCTTGGAAAGATCAATGTCGGAATTGAAAAAGCCTTCCGAAAAAAGCTGCCAGAGAGGTTTGTTGCCTCCGGAGACCTTGAGAAACAACCAGGTTTCGATCGCCTCAATCTGGGCATCGCGCAATTCGCCCTTGTGACGGATGTAGTCAACTACTGTGCGAACAGGGCAATCCTGAGTTGATAACCAGGTAGTTTTTTTCTGTTTGATAAGACTATGGAGCATGATGAGAGTCCGGACTAAACGGTAATGTGGTCTGTAGTTTTGCCGATACCATATGATTTTCACACAAGAATGAAGTTACACAAAGCTCCGTAACAATGCCCCGGACACTTCGTTGTCCAGCCGAACGAAACAGCCCATCCAGGCGCATGCCAATGTTGATATGCTCCTGAATGTACTCTTCTGCTTTTTTGATCAGATAAAATACATCACCGTAGAAGGCCTGCATGGTGATGGTGACGGTGGTGTCCAGGCGGGCATTGGGGAAAAACTTCTCCGGATTGCGAGCAAAACAGAGCATAGCGGCTTACAGAAACCTGCCGTCCTGCACCAGGTTGAGCTTTTCGAGGGAATTCTGGATCGTGTCGAACTTGAGACCGCACGGATTTTCTGGATCAGTTCGAGTCAGGCACCATCTACCACTCGGACACCTCTCCATCAGGGGAAACCTGTATATCCTGTATTGTGAACTATTTCAAGACCGGTTTTCATAAGGCCAACAATCATGTCATTATTGAATTCATCCCAGTCGGATCAGAATTACGCCGACCATGATAAAAAGGGATGAAATCAGGCGGATTTTTCCGAATGACTCCCGGAGAAAGATAATGCCGATCAGTACGCCGATGACGATGCTTATTTGACGTACCGGCACTGCGTAGCTTACCGGTGACAGGTTAAGGCCATAGCGGAAACTTAAAAACGACGCCATCATGATCGGTCCGCTGCAGAGGATAAGACCCCAGTGTTCACGCAGTTCCGCACTGATCAGAGGTCGATATTTTTTACGCAGTATGTTGAAGGACATCAGGATCAGCATGATCAGCACCATGATGAACGTGAAGTAGAGCGGAGAGTAGTGTCCGACGCCGCTTTTTTCTGCAACCGATCCGATGGAGTAGATAAAGCCGGCTGAAAGGGCGTCACGCACAGAGGGACTTTTCAGGTTCCGGAACGGGCGAACCAGCTCGGCGAGAGTCAGGCGTTGAAGCTGTATCGAATATGTGCCGAAAATTACGAGCAGAATTCCGCAGATGCCGAGTAACGACAGCCGCTCACGCAACAGAATAATTCCCCATATCGGCACATAAATCATTGAGGTCTGGCAGAGCGGGTAGACGACTGATAGATCGCCGCCCCGATAGGCACGGCCATTGAAGAGATGATAGAGGACAAAGCAGACCGCGCCCAGTGAGACCATGAGCAATGTGTGACTGTCCGGGCGCTGAAACGGGATAGACAGCAGCGGGACGATCAGTGAGAAGAGAGTTCCGGAGGCAACGAACATCCACCATATAAAGACGGTTTTGTGGCGACTGCGCTTGACCAACAGGTTCCAGAGCGCATGCATGACGGCAGATATGACAATCAGTGTAAAAGCTATCTGGCTCATGGAGCGACTATAGCCGAGGGGATCGGTAGAGTGTAGTGAAATATTTACTGAATAGCGCTACTGCGGAATTACACAGTCTGCTCTCCTGGCTCAGGCGGAACAGCAGCGGCAGGAGTACTGCCAGAAAGATGATTCCGCAGCCGACCCACTCCAGACTGTTCAATCGTTCGCCCAGCACGAAGAAACCGGCAATCAGGCTCCAGACCGGGTCGAGGGTGTAGATCAGTCCGGCACGGGTGGGTGTAACGTAGCGCTGGTAGATATTTTGCAGCGTAAAACAGAATACGGTCGGGAAAACGGCACAGTAGATGATCGACTGCGCAGCGGTTGCAGTAAATGTGAATGCAGGCAGAGGCAGCAGCAGTGAAGCAGCACCGGCGATTATCGTTACGGTAGTAAATTGAACCAGCGTCACCAGATAGACATCATCGTCTTTCAAAACCTTCGAGACGGTTATGATGTGGCAGGCGATCATGAAGGCGCAGAAGGTTGAAAGCAGGTCACCTCGATTGAATCCGGCACCGCCGCTGCCGGCCAACAGTGCGATGCCGACTACCGCCAGCACGATGCCGACAATGTTGACCCGCCCTATCCTATCGTGCCAGATGATTTTTGTTACCAGTGGAATAAAGAGGACAAACAGGTTATTGAGGATTCCAGCCCGCGAGATGCTGGTTCCCTGAATGCCGAAAACGAAACTCAGATTGGTAAGCCCCAGCGCGATCCCGACTATGGATCCCCGATACAGTGTTGCAGTAGTAAGGAGTTTGAGCCGACGCGCACAGACGAGCAGCATGATTACGGATGCCAGCGCAAAACGGGTCAGCACAAAGATCTGCGGCGGAACGGTAGCAACACCGATTTTGGTGAAGAGAAAGCTGCCGCCCCAGAAGAAGGTGGTCAGAACCAGAAAAAAATAGACCCGCCTGACAGCCGGTTGTGTCGAAGCGCTCATGCCGCTTCCGGAGCAGATGACAGTTTGCGGCGGGAGAGGTAGGCACTGATGATCGGCAGGTCGGCAGCTGCCCAATCCAGGTCCGCCATCTGCTGAGGCCGGATCCAGAGCATGGCATTATGTTCGTGGAGTGTGATTGTGCCGTCGCTTATCCGGCAGGTAAAGGGGTGTAAGGTGACGGTAAAATCTGCATAGCTGTGGGTTGTAGCAGGGAAAGATTCTTCAATGATTACGTTGACACCCAATTCTTCACGCACTTCACGGATCAGGCACTGTCCGGGAGTTTCACCCGGTTCTATCTTCCCCCCGGGAAATTCCCATGAGAGCGGCAGTGACATGGCGGCGCTACGTTGGGTAGCCAGTATAAGGCCATCGTGCTCGATGATGGCGCAGGCCACGTGCAGACGAGGATTCATCAAGTCGTGCTCTTTGTCTTCAGTAACTGCGCACCGACCCAGCGATTGGCAAACTGATATGCGATTCTGCCGCTGTTGTCACCTTTGTCATAAGCCCATTGAATGGCTGCGCTGCGCGCATCCTCCGTCCAGCGAAGCTGCGAGCCCTGTTTTATAAATAGTTTATCGACCCATTGGCGGGTAACGACGACGTACTGATCCTGAGAGAATGGATGAAAGCCAACCCAGAGTCAGAAACGTCCGGAAAGTGAAATTTTTTCTTCAATGGCCTCACCGTGGTGCATCTCGTTATTGACCAGCATGGCGCCACGGTTATCGGTTTCAAATTCGGGCAGCAGATGGCGCCGGTTGGAGGTGACACAGATCAGAATGTTGTCAGGAGGCGCGTAAACAGCGCCATCCAGAGCGCTTTTCAGCATCTTGTAGCTCGATTCGCCCACCTCAAATGACACGTCATCGGAAAAGATGATGAAGCGGTAGGGGAGCCGTTTGATGCTGTCTACAATATCGGGCAGGTGAATCAGATCATTTTTGTCAACCTGCACAATACGCAACCCGTCAGCGGCATAGTGGTTCAGGACCGCCCTGATCAGGGAGGACTTCCCGGTACCACGCGTACCCCACAACAGAATGTTATTGGCCGGATAGCCTGCCAGAAACTGGCGGATATTCTCTTCTACGGTCTGCTTCTGCTTTTCGATACCCAGCAGATCTTCAAGCGCGATCGGCTCGATGCCGTCAACCGCCTCCAGATAACCTGAAAATGAGTGCCGCCGCCAGTTGGAGGCATGACAAAGTGCCCAGTCAATTTCTACCGCCGGTTTGGGGAGCAGTTGCTGCAAAGAGCTGAGAACCTGTTTGAGTTGCGTTTGTAATTCCGGATCCATACTTTCACCTTCTGTTTTTTTATCGCTGGAATACGTACTGAAACCGCATGGAGAATGGGATTGACGTTTAATCGTTAATATCATATTGTTTGATTCCCGTCAGCTACAATTTCCTCAGACGGAGCAGATCTTCTGACATATCGGGTGGAGTACATTGAAATGTTTATCAAAATAACAGATCTTGCCATTGCTGCCGGTGTTGAAGAAAAGACGATACTGGACTGGATCAAAAACAAGGGGCTCCCCGCCCACAAACAGGATGAACGCTATCGGATCAACCGCGTCGATCTGCTGGAATGGTCCACCAACCACGATATTTCAATGCCTCCCGGTATTTTTGCCGTCAGTAACGAAAAACCTGACCTCCCTTTGGTTTCTGAAGCGCTGCTGAACGGCGGTATTTTTTATGATCTACCGGGTGACACCCCGGAAACAGCCCTGCATGAAGTCGTATACCGTCTCAAGCTTCCCCCCAGTCTTGATCCCGAGTTCCTGTTACAGACACTGTTGGCACGCGAAGCGCTCGGATCGACCGCTTTTGGTAACGGTATCGCCATCCCGCATGTTCGCAACCCGATTGTCGGACAGACGAGTGAATCGTCCATCAGTCTCTGTTTTCTCAAGAATCCGATTGATTTTGATGCCGTTGACGGCAAACCGGTTTCGATTCTTTTTACTCTCGTAACCCCTAACGTCAAAGCGCATCTGCTTCTGCTGGCTAAACTTGCATACCTGCTGCATGACCATGGCTTCCAGGACCTCCTGCATCGCTACGGGCCTGAAGCTGAGATCATGGCAACGATTCGTGCTTTGGAGGAAACTAGCATCAGGAGGTGACGTCATCATGTCGCAGGAGTTGGTCTCCCCGAGTACACTGATTTTTACCGCCATGCTGCTGTCAGCCCTCTCCGGCGCTCACCTGCTGGTTCCCCGACTGATAAACGCCTCGCACGGCCAACTATTGGCGACTATCATCATGTTAACAGGCTCTGTTCTTGGATTGGCCGGATCCCTGATGACGCTGATTTCCGGGCGCTCTGTCGTATTCCAGATCGCCTGGACGCTCCCCTTTGTTGACAATCCTGAGATCGGCATCGACCCTCTCACGGCCTGGTTCCTGCTCCCCATCTTCCTGATACCCGGATGTGCCGCGCTGTACGCCCGTACCTACTGGCACGCAGATCATTTCCCGTTAAATGTTCGTAAAATAACCTTCTTTTTTGGTTTGATGGCCGGCACCATGAGCGCCGTAACAGTTGCCCGTGACGGCATAACCTTCCTGTTTGCCTGGGAGATCATGGCGCTGGCGGCCTATTTTCTGATCTCTACGGAAGACGAGAAGCCAGAAGTCAATCTTGCCGGCACGCTCTACATGATTACAACCCATATCGGTACGCTGGGACTATTCGGCTTTTTCCCCATTCTGGTTTCGGTAACCGGGTCATGGATATTTCCTTCCGCCGGATCGCTGAACGCCTCGTTACCAATCGCAACGGCACTGTTTCTGACAGCCCTGTTAGGTTTCGGCCTGAAAGCCGGTATCATGCCGTTGCACGTCTGGCTGCCTTCCGCCCATGCAAACGCCCCCAGTCATGTTTCGGCCGCCATGTCGGGCGTTATTCTCAAGGTCGGTATCTACGGCATTATGCGCACGATTTCCTTTTTTAACGCTATTCCGCTCTGGTGGGGCGTACTGGTGCTGGTTCTGGGAATCGTCTCGGGAGTTGTCGGCGTTGCCTTTGCCATCGGACAGCATGATCTGAAACGGCTCTTGGCCTATCACAGCATCGAAAATATCGGCATCATCTTCATGGGGCTCGGCGTCGCGCTCATCGGCCAGACGACAGGTTCCGCAGCCATGGTGCTGCTCGGAACCGCAGGTGCACTGCTGCATGTCCTTAACCACGCGACGTTCAAAGCGCTGCTCTTTCTGGGGGCCGGTTCGGTCATTCATGCAACCGGCACCCGTGAAATTGATCTGATGGGGGGTGTGGCACGAAAGTTACCCTGCACGGCTCTCCTGTTTGGTGTCGGGGCTGTTGCCATCTGCGGTCTACCGCCACTCAACGGTTTTGTCAGTGAGTTGCTGATTTACTTCGGGTTTTTTCGAGGTATTCAGGAGAGTGGGGTCTCAGCCGCTGCTATGGCCCTGGCTGCTCCGGCATTGGCGCTGGTCGGTGGACTGGCGGTAGCCTGTTTCGTCAAGGTCTATGGGATTGTATTTTTGGGGGTGCCGCGCTCAGAAGAGCATGCGGCACATCACGAGGCCGGGTGGCAGATGCTCGTGCCGATGACGGTCCTGGCTATTGTCTGTGGCGCTGTCGGCCTTGCCCCGTCACTGCTGAGTGATCTGCTGCAGCGCGCCAGCCGGACAGCTTTTCCGTTGTCCGAAACAGTCGGCGGAGTTGTGTTGACGAATATTGTACCATTACCGGTTGTGACAATCATGGCAGCGATTTTACTGGCTCTGTGTGGTCTCTTGGCGCTCTGGTATCGGCGCCTGCTGGCAACCGCTCCGCAAAGTGAGAGCACTACCTGGGGATGTGGGTACCAGCGGCCGAATCCGCGCATGCAGTACAACGCCTCTTCGTTTGCCGAACTACTGACCGGTCTGTTCGCCTTTGTTCTCAAGCCGGACACACATCGTCCCGACGTTACAGACGGCATCTTCCCCGCCGCTACCCACTTCCACAGTCATGTGCCTGAAACGGTGCTGGAACGGGTCTACATCCCGGCTCTTGAGCGCCTTTATCACCGGTTTCTACCCATTCGCCGCATGCAGAACGGCGTCCTGCAACAGTACGTCCTCTATATTCTGGTCACCCTGGTTGTGCTCTTTTTAAGTGACCATGTTTGAAAATCATACCTGCCGGCAGTATGTAACAGAAGCGGGCTTACGGCATAACGAAATCAGAGCCGGCAAACTGTATCGCGTCCGCATCACCGGCACGGGGCGGAGATATGGCGTGCACCCCGCCGCAGGCCGGGCATGTCTGCACAAAGGTTTCCTGTACAAACGGAACACCACACCCCTGGCACGTGTGATCCAGACTATGGGGTAGTTTTGATACCGCAACAGAGCCGCCATGCGCATTCAGAACAAATTCAACCAGTGATCTGCCGGTAGCAAACGGCCCTACTCCTGCTGTTTTTGACGATCCACACTCACACATGCCTCTTCTCCTGTCGTGCCCGTTTTTTGTAACTTCTGCGCGAACATAACCGATGAGCGGATCATAAAAAATGACCTGGGTCAATTCTCTCTACTTCGAATTAGCACTTGACACTAACATTGCGGACGCATTTGCTGTTAGTTTGGCCGTAACCTTACACGCATAACTTGTAACTTCTGATCATAATGAGTTTGAAACACTTGGAACCAAAGGGACGGTTCGGATACTTTGGTTTAGATAAATTTTTTACCATATTCACATCGATCCTACTTCACCACCCGTACGATCTTCATAATCATCCGAGTTTCTCCTCATCCGCACCGGACAGAAGCTGTTTTATTTTCTCTATCTTCATCGCTCCGCCTGAATAAGGGTAAATCGGATGTGCCCGGATTTAGTCAATCATGCGGTCGTACTCGCTATGAGTTCCTATCCAGAACCAGACGATTCCATCAGGTATGGATACTCCGAGCGCACGGTAATGGAGACAGACTCGGACAGACCAAAACTGGCCGATTTGTTTACAAATGCAAAGAAGGGTGGCGGGGGTTCTGTTTCAACAAGACAAAATTGGCATCGGCACGTTGCTGGATTGCCAATGGAAGACGGGAGTATCAACCCCAATATCGAGGAGAAGCCTGATGAGTCAAAGCGGTTTGCAGTGGCCAGCGCCAAAGTGAGCAAGAGCTTCCGCCGCCAGGGAATCGAGCTTTCCGCTGCCGATATCCGCCGCAAGCGAATGATCCCATCGCTGGGCGTCAAACTCGTCAAACCAGGATCGAAATTGGCGGAGTTCCGCATCGGGAAGTGATGCAATCTGTGATTCTATACGTTGCAGCGATGGCATAACACCCTCCTGAAAATCAATTAAGCTGCCGAACAATAACACGCTGATCGTTAATTCGTCAAACGGTAGAATTACCGCACCACCGCCCGTACGATCTTCATAATCAACCCCTTTTTTTCCACATCCGCACCCGCCAGAAGCTGTTCAATTTCTTTGATCTATCAAACATTAGGATTATCTACAACTACCGCTCACGCTTAGAATCCGCTCGATTATCCAGAAACACTCTAGTTCAGATCGGCAGTGCCACCTACTGGAAATAGGTGACGTGGGGTATGCCAACATGTTTTTTACACGACGATGTGCTGATTCTTTTTCACTTCATTAACCAGATTCGGGTTACGGTCCAGCAAGTGAAGTAGCTTGAGGGTGGACGTATGCGGCTCAATTTTACCTCGTTCGTAAAGAGAAAAAGCGTTGGGGCCGCCACCGAAAATGGCGGCCGCTTCTTTCTGAGTCAACCCAAGTTTTTTGCGGATCCGGCGTATCTCCTGACTTCGCAGTTCGCGTGTTTTCAGCACCAGGCCGTCACCGGCTTCACTGACACGAATACTGCTCTCGTTGTCGAACCATCCGTCGCCACAGGACGGGCAAAACCAGCCGGAAAGGCCAGTCAAAGTAATTGATTCGCCGTTATGTGTAATTATTTCGGTACGGTTTTCGTTGTGAATCATGCCGAAATTGCCGCAGCTCGTGCATTGAACGGATTTGCTCATGGCTTTATTTCTCCTTAAACTGGATAACGGGCCGACCTTCATCAGGGCGTGAAACCTTGATGTAAGCGACTTTGGAGCTGTAAAATAATTACATACTCATATTTTGATTAGATGGCATAATTGAGTAGTTCCACTCACCATGAAAATCATCTCGCACAATACAGATAGCAGTAAACTCTTCGTCTGTAACCTTGAT
>DUZX01000004.1 GCA_013349325.1 Desulfuromonadales bacterium | reverse complement strand
GTAGCTGTGTGGGAGAGTAGGTCGCCGCCGGGAATAAATTAAAGAGCCCCGCATATCATCAGATGTGCGGGGCTCTTCTGCGTTTAATCGTAACACCATGGAAATGTAACCGTCAACCGAGCACCATCTATCTTCCCACCGATCTTCCCGCGATGCTCTACTGTTGACGGTTACATGCGGGACTCTTCTCCGTCTATCTATTTAGTCCGATCAGACTGAAAATCTCCTCCGAAAGAGAATCAGGGTCGAATTTGGCAACAAACTTATTGGCACCGGACTGTTCGGCTTTTTGTTGATTTGACGGGTTACTCATCGAACTGTGCAGGATTACTTTCAAATTCTTATAATTACAATGCTCACGCAGGGTACGAGTGAAGGTGAATCCATCCATGCCGGGCATTTCAATATCCGATATTACCAGATCAACTTTTGTATAATTTTTTTCAAGATATTCCAGTGCTTTGTCAGCCGACATTACTGCAGTGTTGGTAAAGCACATTTTATCCAATACTGATTGCAGGAGCATGATTGCCGTACGTGAATCATCAACTACAAGCACATGTCGTCCATTTCCTTTTTCCTCAACATCGGTCATGGCAGCAGTTGAGAGGTCGCTATCAATACCGACTACGTTGGAGAGTATCGATTCAATATCCAGTAGCATGATCGCTTCGCCGCTATCGTTGTAGGCAATAGCAACCAGTGACCGAGCATTGACGCCTTCCGGTTTGTGAATATCCGCCCAACTGCGTGTCAGAAGAGTATCAGGGGCATGGACTATAAAAGCCGTAAGCGCTCGGTTATATTCGCAGATAATGATATAAGCCAACTCATCCCTATAATTTTTGGTAGCAAGGCCGACCGCGTCAGACAGGTCGATGACGGCCAGAGCATTACCGCGAAAATCAAGAGCACCCTTGACTGCCGGATGCGAATTAGGCATCCGGTCAATTCGGCTTGGGCACTCGATGATTTCTATGATCTTGAAAACATTGATGCCGTAAAGCTGGTTATCAGTCAGACGGAACGTCAGCATTTCCATCTGATTTGACTGGGAAAGATTGGTGCGCTGCAGCGCTTCGTCGAGTGATGATGCCATGGGTGGACTCCTTCAACCGTTTACCAGCTGTTCTCTATTCTGCAACAGGACGTTCATATCAAGTATCAGGGCAACTGTTCCATCACCAAGGATTGTCGCCCCGGAAATGCCCTTCACATCACGGTACACTTTGCCCAGGGATTTTATGACGGTTTGGTGTTCACCAACAACGCTGTCCACGACAAATCCGACTTTTGTCCCGTGTATATCAGCAATTACGATCTGTTCAATCTCCGGACGGCTGCCGAAACTATTAAAATGTTCTCGTAGCGGTATGTAGGGGACGATTGCACCTCTCACATTGACAAGATTCCGACCGTGCGAATGTTTTACATCATTTCGGGTCAGTTCGATGCATTCCTCTACTGCTGCCAGTGGCAAAACAAAATGATCCTTCCCGATCTTGACCAGCAGGCTGTCGATTATCGCCAGCGTCAACGGAATTTTCAGGGTGATGGTGGTGCCGCTACCGCGAACGCTGTCTACACCGATTGATCCACGCAGCCCCTCAATACTGCGTTTGACAACGTCCATTCCGACCCCGCGTCCGGAGACACTGGTGATTTTAGAGGCGGTCGAAAACCCGGGGGCGAATATCTGGGAGTATATATCACGGTCGGATAGTTCAGCTGTGGCTGAGAGCAGGCCCTTTTCAACAGCTTTGTTTCGAATGGTGTTGCGGTCCAGGCCAGCACCGTCGTCCCTGATAGTTACCAGAACAGAGTCTCCCGAGTGTTCAGCGCCCAGGTATATTTTACCGACGGGTGATTTACCCGCTGCTCTGCGTACTTCCGGCATTTCAATGCCATGATCAATGCTGTTACGGATAATATGTACCAGCGGATCATTCAGTTTTTCGATAACGGTCTTGTCAACCTCGGTTTCGGCACCGAATGTTTCCATTTCAATCTCTTTGCCGAGTTCATTTGAGAGATCGCGTACCAAACGTTTGAATTTGCTGAAGGTACTGCCGATCGGAAGCATGCGGATATTGAGAGCGGTATCCCGCAGCTCGTTTGTCAGGCGTTCCACCTCTTCAGATATGGCGATGAAAGTAGCATCGCCGCCAGCCAGTGAGACCTGCGCCAGGTGGGCCTGTACGGTCACCATTTCTCCGACCAGGTTGATCAGTTGATCAAGGCGTTCAGCAGGAACACGGATGCTGGCGGTAGTCTCTGCGTGTGGCGTTTCGCTGCGTTCTTTGCGGACACTCTTTACATGCTGCTGCTCTACCAGAGCGGCCTGAACTTTTTCTGGAGTTACGATGCCCTGCTCAACCAGCAGTTCACCGAACCTCTTCTGCTGCATCAGGATCTTCTGCATTTCAACCGGAGAAAGGTCGCCACGCTCAACGAGGATTTCGCCCAATTTCTTGTAACCTTCTTCTCTGTCAATCAGCCCGCTTTTATCGATCAGCTCAATCTTGATGTCACTGTCGTCCTCGACAAAGATGAAGACATCCTTGATGGCATCTTCCCCTCTGGAAGTGGTCAGAATGATGTCCCAGTAGATGTAGAGGTTTTCAGGCACAATGCCGGAAAGCTGCGGGATGGCGTCCATTTGGGCAACAACATGAGCCGTACCGAGAGCGCGCAGCTCATTGATCAGAATTATCGGGTTGGTACCACACATCAGGATGTTGGGGGCGGGCCGGAAACGGATGCGCCAGGTGTTTTCATTGGCCAGATCTTCCTCTGATACTGTCGGAAGTGAGATGGATGGTATTTCGGTTGAGCCTTTGTGCGGCCTTTCCGGTTGCGGTACAAGCTGACGCAGGCCAGCGATAATTTCATCTCCGGCGCGGCGATCGACTTCCATGCCGATGGCACAGCTGAGCAGATAGGTGATATGGTCGCGAGACTGGAGAGTCAAGTCCAGCAGGCGCTTGGTGACGGTCATCTTGCCGTTGCGTACCATGTCGAAGACGGTCTCGACTTCGTGCGTAAACGTGGCGATCTCGTCAAAACCGAACATGGCGCCTGAACCCTTGATAGTGTGCATGGCACGGAATACACGGTTGATCAGATCGTTGTCATCAGGTGTTTCTTCCAGATCAAGCAGGGATGTCTCAAGTTCGGCCAGAAGTTCACCAGCTTCCTCGCGATAGGTAGCAATTGCTTGTTCTATCATAGAGTTCACCCCAACACTTATTTTATGACAGCTATCAGTTGTTCCGGCTTGAAAGGCTTGACGATCCAACCGGAGGCGCCGACCGCTTTGCCGTCTGCTTTCCTGGTGTCGTTTTGATTCCGTTGTCAGCATGACTATCGGTATAAACTTGTTCAATGTTCCGGCGCGAGCCGCTTAGATGAGGTCGATGCCGTCCATGTTGGGCATGTTGAGGTCGGTCAGAAGCATATCGACTTTCTGGCTATTCAGCTTGCTCGGAGCATCCCTTCCGTCAACAGTCTTGATTACGTCATAGCTATTCTGTTTGAGAATGAACACTACCATCTGACGGATACTGGCCGAATCATCAGTAGACATGATCAGTTTAGCCATTACGGGACTCCTCCGAACCAGAAACAGCTTGAATCGTTGTTATACTTGCAGGCAACGTTGCGCTCAGCTCCACTGCTGCTGATAATTTCAGCCAAAGAGTGCGGCTGTGAGCCTCGACACGTAAAAACCTTCCCGACGGCAGAGGCACTCCTGCAGGCTGAGCAGATAAGCTGAATACCGGTAATATCGATTGCAACATCAGGTTCAAACTCTACGGTTACAACATGTGCGGTCGTGAGGGCCTCGCGCGCGATTCGTGAAAATTCGGCTGCGTTTTCAATCGTCAGCCTATCTCCGCTGGTGATGACGATGTCGCCATTTTCGCGGCTAGAACTGTTGATTGGCATGGTTAACTCCTTGGGAGGACAGAACACAGAATTTAGGTGTCAGAATAAGGACTTAAAGTTAAAGACTTCTTACTCCTGTCTTCTGACTCCTACTTTTAAAAAAGATCTACGTTATCCCCGAATTCTGAATCATTGCCGGAATCGGGTTTTGCTGCATACTGTTCGACAACAGCCGACTGTCCGCTCTGCTTTCGGGCAAGTGCCTCATGAATGCAGCGCTCACTCTCCATGGTGTAGCGCTCCTCCATGTAACGCAGGTTCTGTTTGAACTCGGTGCTGGCCGGCACAATCTGGCGCGACTGCACTACTATCTGCTCAAGTTCTGCGAACACACCGTCTGACATGGCTTTGGTCCGTTCGTGAACATGTAAGTCCGATACCGAACGTTCTACATCATCAGTAAGGGATGCAACTCGGTCACTCAGGTCGGCTATCAGTGATAAAAGTTCCGTGTTCATGCGGGTGCGCCCCCACTATTTCGGACGCATCTTCTTGCATGAATGTAAGTCGACCACCATGCTGTTTTTCATCAGCGCCGACAGATAAAAGTTCCGTGGCGGAATGTATCTTTTTCAGGATGCTCGCAACTGAGTCGGTTTGATGAATCGCTTCATCCGAAAGCCGCTTGATCGCCTCGGCCAGAACACAGAGCGCGGCGCCTTCGGAACCGGTATGGGCGGCCATGATCTGGGCATTAAGCGCGATTAGGTCGATTTCGGAGCCGATCGTTTCGATGTCCGTGACAAAGATGGCAATATCACAGATTGTTTGTGCGACTTTTTTCATTGTTGACGCGTCATGTCATGCATCTGTTGTGAGGAAACCACCTCGCTGATACTGCTGGTAACCCCGGCGGAGATGGTTGAAACCGTGGTGCCGAATTGCGTACAACGTTCGTTGACCTGGTGGGAAAGCTTTTCAAAGTCCAGAGCCAGATTAACGAAGCCGCTCCCCATCTCACCAAGACGGGCGCTTTCAATCTTTGTTGAGATACCCAGCATCCGGAGTGTTTTATACATCTTCTGGAATCCTGCCAACGGTTCTGAAAGCATATCAAGGAGAACTTGTACCTGCTCCAGTGTATGACAACTCGTGCTGCTACGGGTACGGGCCTCCGTCAGATAGGATTCCATGTCAGTAATCATCTGCTGCAGACGTCCGGTCAGAGCCTGAACCTGTTCACCGGAAACGACCTCAAGTAACTGCTCCGATGCCCGGGTAATATCTACAGACCTTTGATAAAAGCCCTGTACCTCAACACCAATCTACAGAAATTCGTCTTCGGTGGTTCCGGCCATCCGTCGTAAGGTGTCTATTACCGGAGAGAGGGAACCCCGCCAGGCGCAGAGGTATTCAGCTTCTGATCCATGTCCGTTGGAGAAAAGTTGGCAGTCTGTTTGAAATGACATGGAAATTATGTCCTTTGTACCAGATTAGTGCCACCTGCTCTTTAGAAGCTTCTGCCTACCGAGTTAGAAATGACGCAAGGTCTGTTTTTCAAAATTTCTCAAACTCGTCATCTAAATGATCCGGACCGGCATGGCCGAGTTGCAGATTGATACCGTCGGTTGGGTTGCGTTTTGCCGGTGCTGTCGTATGCGCAGAGCTTTTGCTGTGGGCTATCTGAACCTTGTGGGCCGGTTTACGGGTGAGTGGCGCAGATGCACTGCGCCGTCCAGCGGTGCCGATGTCGAAGAAGCTTATGCTGTGCTGCAGCTGTTCAGCCTGGCTGGAGAGCTCTTCCGAGGTGGAAGCCATCTCTTCCGAAGCGGATGCGTTCTGCTGTATAACCTGGTCAAGTTGCTGGATAGCCTTGTTAATCTGTTCGGCTCCGGTATCCTGCTCTTTGCTGGAGGCGGTTATTTCCTGAACCAATTCGGCGGTCTTCTGAATATCCGGTACCATACGAGTCAGCATCTCGCCAGCCTGCTCGGCAATTGCAACGCTGCGGGTTGAAAGACCGGAGATTTCACCTGCTGCAGACTGGCTGCGCTCGGCCAGTTTGCGGACTTCGGAGGCTACAACCGCGAAACCTTTGCCGTGCTCGCCGGCGCGGGCAGCCTCGATTGCGGCATTAAGTGCCAGAAGGTTGGTTTGACGGGCGATCTCCTCAATGATACTGATCTTGGTGGCAATCTCTTTCATGGCAGCCACGGTTTCGGTAACAGCTTTGCCACCTTCTTTGGCATCAACCGAGCTCTTAATGGAAATCTTCTCGGTCTGCATGGCGTTGTCGGTATTCTGGCGGATGCTGGAAGCCATCTCTTCCATAGATGAAGATATTTCTTCGGCAGAGGCTGCCTGTTCTGTCGCACCCTGACTCATCTGCTGGGCGGTAGCTGAGAGTTCCTGACTGCCGGCGGCGACGTTGTCGGAGGCAGCCATGACCTCACCGACGATGCCGCCAAGCTTGCTCACCATTTCGTTGAGTGCAGAGGCCAACTGTCCGATTTCATCTTTCTGGTTCAGATCGATCTTCTGCGTCAGGTCACCGGCGGCGACCGCTTGAGCAAAAGTAACCCCCTTGCGCAGCGGATTACTGATAATGCTGGAAATGATGAACCCGAGTATGACCGCTATAAGGGCACCGGCGATAGCCAGTCCAATCATCAACCGTGAAGCCGCTTTTGCGAGCTTGGTATTTTCATCCGAGGTCATTTTGGCCTGTTTCAGTTTTGCTTCCTGAAGCTTGTCAATACTTCCCTGTAATTCAATGTTGGCTCTGGCACACGATCCTTTCAGTGTTTCCGTTGCTTCAACGAGTTTATTCTGCAGCGCAAAAGCAATTACTTTGTCCAGTTCTGTGCCGTAGGCGGCACGATTCTTTTTGTACTCTTCAAACAACTTGCGCCCTTCGTCGGTGAGAATGGATTTTTCAAAATCTTCAACCGCTTTGTTGTTAATCTCTCTCAGTTCTTTGATGCGATTGGCAAATTTCTGCTTTTCTTCAAGAGTGGGAGCGTCAAGAATATCGCGTGAATTGACACGCTGCCTCTGGAATGAAGCGGAAATATCCCCCAGATCACTGAGCGGAATAGTTACTTTTTCATAGAGCTTGGTATCGGCGTCATCAATCTGATGTAATTTTGTGACACCGATATAACCGATTGCTGCGGCGATCAACGCTACGACGATGAATGCGGACAAAAGTTTTACACTGATTTTTAGATTTTGATACCAGCTCATAATGCCTCCTCTTTGGTGTGGTGATGTATGGATTCTCTGTCTGGAGTTACTTTATTCACTAAACCGTAGCCAGCTCGAACGATGAAAAAACCTTGTCAATATCAAGTATCGTGACAAAGCGCCCGTCATGCTTACCCATCCCCTTGATGAAATCTATTTTAAGATTCGTTCCGATATGAGGTGCAGCCTCAATCTGTGACGGCTCCATCTCGATTACCTCCTGCACGCTGTCAGCCAGCGAGCCCAAGACGGTGCTTTCCCCCTCCATTGCTATTTCGACAACGATGATGCAGGTGTTAACCGTCTGGTCGGTTTTCTGCATGCCGAATTTTTGGCGCAGGTCGATCACCGGCACAACACAACCGCGCAGGTTAATAACGCCCAGCATGAAATCCGGCACCTGCGGCACCTTGGTGATGCCGGGCATCTCCAGTATTTCTCGTACCCTGGCAACGTCAACGGCGAAAATTTCGTCGGCCAGCGTAAAAGTCAAATACTGGGTTGTCTGTAACTCTTCAGCCATAACTACCCCCCATGAAGTTTGTTGTTATCGGATCTTCTGAGTAGTGTGTCTTACGAACCCGCAACACAAAAACGCCGTTTTTCCGGCTTCAAACCGGAATAACGGCGTTGTGAAATGGACCTGAAGCTTTCCCTGATTCTCCCGTTGCAGGGGAGCAGGGTGCATTCAGGGGCGCTGCTATTGTTAACTGCGGACGCATGCGATGCGCCCCTAACGATGAAATTGTTGATCGGCGGAAAGCCGGTCGGAATTGATTGGAGTGGCGTGTGGCGTGTGTCGTGTGTCGTGTGTCGTGTGGCGAAAAATGGCCGACCGGCATATCGCTGTCAAGCGTTTTATGCCGGACGTCTCGATTTTTTCCAAGTAGAGAAACCATCAGGCCAGTACCTTTTTTGTAAAATAGAAGGACGTTTAATTTTGTAGATGCTTTTAACACGAACCTAAAAGATGTCAAGCAGACAAATACATTGTGACAACATTCTTTTCAATCGATTGCCCGATGTAATTTTAATATTTATTCTCAAATGTGTGCTTCCTGCGTTTAAAATCTATGTATAACGAGGAGTTAAATAAATTTGACATTAGTGGTTTCATACGGTAATTTTCCGAACTGAAAAATGTCTGTCATCTCTTTTGATTCTGAACGGAGGCTGCTTATGAAAACTGTTTCTCGTATGATCGCGGTCTGTTTCATTACGCTCGTGATGTGTAGTCGTGTCTTTGCAGCTCAGTTGTTTGATTTGAACTTGACGGTAAACGCGAGTGATTCTATGAGCCGTAGTTACTCAAATGTCAGCGACATGTTCAATGGTCTTACCCAGGAACAGATTTCAGCCTCTATTCCGACCTACACAAGTACATCCCCCTTAAATGCAAAACTCAATTTCCGTGGACTTCCTATCACCGTGACGGCTGTTGCAGGAAGTGCTTCCATGAAGCTGGAGATACCGGCTCTTGGTGTTAATCAGACGTTCAGCGGTACAACCCGAGACGATAGCCAGACTCAGCTTGAAGATTGGTTTAAGAAAAACGGTGGCGATACTATCAATAAGCTTATGAAAAAATTGGCTGAAACTACGGCTACGGACCCTATTGCCGGAAATCCGAACAGTGCCATGGCACAGTCGGTGGCCACCGATTTTACACGTGGTTTCCTTAACACAGCTACCAGCTTGAGGGAAACGAACGCTGCTTCTGCTCCTGCGACTTCGGGTACCACATTGCCGGAATCAAATGCCAATACGATCTCTTTAGCGGCCCGCTTTGGTTCGCTCAGTCAAGGTGGTTCCAACAGTCAGAGCTTCACATTGCCATTGGCATATACGGTCCGTTTTCAGGACCCTCTGGAGTCGTTAAGCGTCAGTATGCCGGTTACGATGGTTGATATTGAAGGCTCCAAAAGTTATAGCATCGGACTCGGCGTCGGTTACAGCTTCCCGATCAGTAAATCATGGGTGATAACACCGTCGGTGGGTTATACGGCGACTGGATCAGCAGATATGGCTTCTGCAGGCCAGATACTATCCGGATCTTTAACCAGCAGCTATTCACTTCCCATCAGCAGTTATCAGCTCAGTATGGGCAATATGGCAGGATACTATCGGACGCTTCCTCTTGATATTGGCGAATATTCTTTCGATCCCAAAATCGAAAATTATGTCGTTCGTAATGGACTCATGCTTTATATTCCAACAGAATTTCTGTTCAAAGAAACCGGCCTTGAGGTTTTCGGAATTGATACCCGCTATATGGGGGATGCCCTTTTCATTGATAGTTATGATGAGTTCGGGATTTCGTTCGGAAGGACCCGGGTCGAACGGAAAAATCTGGGTGATATGGTAAAAAACATCCTTACCGATATCCGGCTGGGGGTTACGTATATAACGGCAAAGGCAACCAGTGGATTTACGGTTAACCTTGGGTACTCATTTTAGCAACGCGGATTTTCCTGGAAAAAGCATGTGAAACACAGAGCAACTGATCGAAAACAAAGAAGAATGCAGGTTAAAACCAAAGAAAATCATTCACTAATCCAGCTAATCCTGTTGTTAATGTAACTTTGGTTTCTCTGTTGCTCAGTTGCTTTGTGGCTCGTGAACTACCGTTTTTGGGATCATTATTCATCGCCGCTATCAAGACCGAACTTCGCCAGACGGTAACGGAACGAACGGAACGTCATACCCAACAGTTCGCCGGCTTTCTTTTTGGCCCCGCCGGTGATTTCAAGCGCTTTTAACAGGTATTTCTTTTCCAGCTCTTCCAGCAACTGTTCCAGAGGCAGCCCCCCCTCAGGTATTTCGCAATCACCAGCGAGCACAGCTGGTTTGCTGACTAACAGCTGTTTCGGAAGGTTTTCTTCCGAAACAAGCTGTGAGTCTATTATCAGACTTCGTTCGATGCAGTTTTCAAGTTCACGAATATTGCCGGGAAACGGATAATTCATCAGCGCTTTCAGTGCGCCGGTAGTTATCGGAATCGGTTTCGGTGACTTGTCGACGCTGTATTTCCGGCAGAAAAATTCCACCAGCAGTGGGATGTCTTCGATCCTCTCGCGCAGTGGCGGCATGACCAGCTGGATAACATTGATTCGATAATACAGATCCTCCCGAAATGTTCCCTCCTGCACCTGAGCCTCCAAGTCGCGGTTGGAGGCACATACCAGCCGAATATCCGCCTTACGGGTCACAGCATCTCCCACCCGTTTGAATTCCCTTTCCTGAAGTACGCGCAGCAGTTTGGTCTGTAGCAGCAGAGGCAGCTCCCCGATTTCATCGAGAAAAAGAGTGCCTCCTTCAGCCTGCTCGAAAAGTCCGGGGCGATCGCTGACGGCTCCCGTGAAGGAGCCTTTCTTGTGTCCGAACAGTTCGCTCTCGATCAGATTTTCAGGTATAGCGCCGCAGTTGACGGCGACAAACGGTTTTGTTACGCGTGGGCTGCAAGTATGGATTGAACGGGCAGCCAGCTCTTTGCCGGTGCCGCTTTCTCCCTGTACCAGCACGCTGCTTTGGCTTGCGGAAACCTTCTGGATCAGATCGAACAGCTCCCGCATCTTCTGGCTTTTGCCGATTATCCCGCAGAAACGGTCCCGCTCCTGAACATCCTTTTTCAGAAGATTGTTTTCCCGTTTGAGTCCCTGCTTTTCCAATGCGTTTTTTACAAGCTGCTTGATCTCCTCAATTTTAAACGGTTTGCAGATATAATCGTAGGCACCCAGCTTCATCGCTTCTACCGCCTGCTCTGCTGCTGAAAATGCCGTGATCATCAAGACGCCGGTTTCCGGTGTCAGCAGCTTGATCCGCGAGAGCAGTTCTATGCCACCTAATCCGGGCATGTTGACATCCGAAATGACCAGATCAAACAGTAAGGTGCCCATCAGACGCAGCGCCTCTTCGGCGGAATCGGCTACTTCAACCTGGTAACCCTCGCGCTCCAGCAGGATCGCAAGGAATTCGCGCATACTGAGTTCATCATCAACAACCAGAATTTTAATTTTCATGGTATCTCCTCGTGAAACGTTATCCTATCCGTCGTAAACCTTCGGCAATCTTGATCCTGACCGCACGCCAGGTCGGGAACAGGCCGGCAATAACCCCGACGAGCACGGAAAAAAACAGATCTATATATGCCGTAGACCGGGCCACCTGAAAGACCGGAAAAAAATTACCCATCATTTCACCGAAACTCCTGGCAACAGGGTAGGTCAGCAGGATTCCGATCAGGCCGCCACAGATCGTAATAAAAAGAGACTCGCCGAAGATCATCGCGGCGATATGGTACCCGCCAAAACCCATCGATTTAAATATGGCATACTCGCCGATTCGTTCGCGAGCGGTCATCGCCATGGTATTGGCAACTACGACCATGATAATGGCGATGACGACAAAAGATACTATTTGTATCGCAATCACGATGGCTTCCGTCATCGATACAAAACTGAGCTGAAATGCCTTTTCGGTTTCTGTCAGCGTCTCAGCCAGTGAGTTTTTGAAGGTGGCATCCACTGCCAGTGAAACTTCCGCCGCAGAGTGCGGGTTTTTCAATCCGATCAGATATATTCCGGTTTGATCGGCACGACGCGGGATGCTCTTTTTGAGAGTTTCATTTAAATAATCCCAGTGGAAAAAGAACTGGGATTCGTCGGTAGATTTTTCGGCACCGTTATAGATGCCGCGCAGTACGAATTCCCATGTTCCTGGAAAGATGGTCCCTTTCAGGGGGACATGATCACCAATTTTCCAGTTGAAACGTTCGGCCAGTTTTCTGCCGACAATGCAGCCACTCCGATCGGTTATGAAAGCCCGCTTTTGCGGCGGATCGAGGACAAACTCCGGGTAGAGCGCCAGATAGCTGTTCGGTTCAATGGCAAAATTCGGGAAAAAATTCTTTTCAGTAATATACACGCCACCGAACCAGTTGGCATACGAAACCGAGGAAACTCCCTCAACCTGCCGGATGCGCTCCAAGTAGGCAATCGGGAGCGAAAATACCAGCGAAACCGCATTTCGCGTAATCAAGCGTCCCGCAGATGACGCGTTGACGCCCGCATACCAGGCGCTGACTACCGTCTGCAGCAGTCCGAACGCCAGAATGGCAACTGAAATGCCTGAAATCGTAAGCAGTGTGCGCAGCCGATGCCGAAAAGCGTTGCGTGTGAGAAGTTTAAGAAAGAACATCGTTCAGCACGCCTTTTTCAAGATGCCGGATGATATGCGCCCGTTCGGCGGCACGCGGGTCGTGTGTTACCATGACGATTGTCTTGCCAAACTCGCTGTTAAGCTGCGCCATTAACTGCAAGATCTCTTCAGCCGATACCCGGTCGAGATCCCCGGTCGGTTCATCGGCAACAAGTATGGCCGGGTCGGTAACAACGGCACGGGCAATGGCAACCCGCTGCTGCTGTCCGCCTGAAAGTTGCGAGGGATAATGCTCCTGGCGGTCGGACAGGCTGACGACCGAGAGGGCCGCCTCAACGTGTTCGCGTCGTTCACGACGCGAAAGCGAGGTCAGCAGAAGCGGCAGCTCAACATTTTCAAAGGCGGTTAATACCGGAATCAGGTTGTAGAACTGAAAGATAAAGCCGACGTGAGCAGCTCGCCATCCCGCCAGGGCTGAATCTGTAAGCGTGGCGATGTCAACGCCGTCAATGACGATGGAGCCGCTGTCAACGCTGTCGATACCGGCAATCAGATTGAGCAGTGTTGATTTCCCGGAACCGGAAGGGCCCATCAGCGCCAGAAACTCACCCTTGGCGATAGAAAAAGATATCCCTTCAAGGACCGGCACCAGCTGATTGCCACGCCGATACGCCTTTGAAACTGCGTTTATGGAGACTAAAGAAGGATGTACCCGGCTGGCATCCATGTTATTTCTTCTCGGGCAGGGATAGTTTTATGCCCTCCTTCATGGTATTGAGCGGTTTAAGAATAACCTTGTTTCCCGATGAAATGCCGCTGACTTCACGCAGGTCGCCCAGTTTGGCGCCACTGGTAACCGGGGTAAAGACGGCTCTGTCTCCAACCACCTTGTAGACGCCGCTGCGCCCGCCTACCGTGACGATGGCGGCCGGATTGACGGCAATCCGGGCCCGCTTATCAGCAGGCAGTGCTTCCCGCTCAAGAAAAGCTACTTTTGCACTCATCTCCGGAAGCACGCGTTCATCCCGCTCTAGAAAGCGAATCTTGACCATAATCGACGCTTTGCTACGATCAGCGGTTGGAACGATGGTATGAACACGCCCCTGAAAACGGCTGCCGGGCAGGGCATCCAGAGTGATCTCGCAGGGCTGTCCCTTTTTTATCAGCGACACGTTCGATTCCGATACATCGGCCTCAACCTGGAGTGATCCCAAATCTGCGATGGTTACCACGGCAGCCTTGGCGTTGGCGGCTGAGCCAAGCGGCGTGATGATATCGCCGACATCGGCATTCTTGGTCAGTACCACGGCATCAAAGGGCGCGAGAATCATGCTGTAACCGAGGTTGACCCTGGAGAGCTGTAAGCCGGCAGAAGCGCTCCGTACTCCGGCTTCTGTGGCGGACACGGCGGCACTGCTGCGCTTAAAGCGAGCTTCTGCGGTGTCATGCTCGGCTTGCGACACGATGCCCTGGCGGAGCAGTTCCTGCTGGCGCCGGAACGCCTGTTGCGCATCAGTTGCCTCAGCCTGAGCCTGTTCCCGTGTTGCCGCTGCACTGCTCTGCTGAGCTTCGGCCTGGCGGACAAGCGCCTCCAGATCACGGTTTTCCAATCGGGCAATCACCTGTCCGGCGGAGACCCGGCTCCCTTCCTCAACCCCGATCCATTCCAGGCGACCGGTCGATTTCGATGCTACGGCCGCCTTGCGCTGGGCAACAACGTAGCCACTGGAATTCAGGAGGGTGAAGGCCTGCGTCGGATAAAAACTGACGACCGAAGTTGTTTCCACGGTGACTGGTCGGTTACGCGAGAAGAAGAATGTGGTTACTGCACTAACAACAATCAGGAGCGTGATTATCGTATAACGAATCACGTTGCGGTCGCCTTTGTGGGGTGGGGTGGCTTGCGTTCTGTCGATAGCAAGTTTACTGATTGTTTCAGGTGACATAATGAACCCGTTTATCGTGAGGGTTGGTGTAAGTGCCATTTTTTGTCATACCATGTTTGGTGCCGATTGTGAAGCATTGAAATAGTGATTAAGTAAATACAATTAATACTGATTTTTTTTCTTGAGTGGCTGTTATTTTCATACTATCTGTGATATACAGACCAGACCGTACTGGAGGCTACTTCTCCAGACCACACTATTTCTATGCAAGGGGGCAGTTCATGAGTGAGATTGTAGATGTCTATGCCAGAGAAATTTTGGATTCCCGGGGTAATCCTACATTGGAGGTAGAAGTTTTTCTGGAATCAGGTGCTTTTGGACGTGCCGCAGTGCCATCGGGAGCTTCAACCGGCGAACGTGAAGCTATGGAGTTGCGCGATGGCGACAAATCCCGCTACCTAGGCAAGGGTGTGTTGCAGGCGGTTGATAACGTTAATAACATCATCGCTGAAGAAGTTATCGGTATGGAAGCTGACGACCAGGTCGGCGTCGATATGAAGATGATTGAACTGGACGGAACGGAATTTAAAACCAACCTGGGTGCCAACGCCATTCTGGGCGTATCGCTGGCGGTTGCCAAGGCTGCAGCCGAAGAAGCCGGACAGCCGCTCTACAAATATATCGGTGGTGCCAATGCCCGCGAACTGCCGCTGCCGATGATGAATATCATCAATGGCGGTGCCCACGCCGATAACAATGTCGATATTCAGGAGTTCATGATCATGCCGGCCGGCGCCTGCTGCTTCAAGGAAGCGTTGCGCATGGGGGCTGAAATTTTTCACGCTCTGAAGGGTGTGCTGAAAGGTAAGGGCTATAACACCGCAGTTGGTGACGAAGGCGGCTTTGCTCCAAATTTAAAGTCGAATGAAGAGGCGCTGGAAGTTATCATGGAAGCGATCGTCAAGGCCGGTTACAAGCCGGGCGAAGATGTGCTTCTGGCTCTGGATGTGGCCTCTTCCGAGCTGTTTAAAGATGGAAAATACACCCTTGAAAACGAAGCCCAGAAGGTCAAGACCCCGCTTGAGCTGGTTGATTTCTATGAAGACCTGGTCAACAGGTATCCTATCATTTCGATCGAAGACGGCATGGCCGAAAATGATTGGGATGGCTGGAAACTGCTGACAGATCGTCTTGGAAAACGCATTCAGATCGTTGGTGATGACCTGTTTGTTACCAACCCGAAGATTTTGAAGGAGGGCATTCAGAAGGGCATTGCCAACTCGATCCTGATCAAGCTGAATCAGATCGGCACCCTGACCGAGACACTGGAGGCTATTGAAATGGCCAAGCGGGCCGGATACACCACCGTTATCTCGCATCGCTCCGGTGAAACCGAAGATACTACGCTGGCCGACCTGGCTGTGGCGGTCAATTCAGGACAGCTCAAGACCGGTTCGCTCTGCCGTACCGATCGTGTTGCCAAATACAATCAACTGCTGCGCATCGAGGATGAACTTGATTCAACCGCCCTGTTCAAGGGGCACGATGTTTTCTACAACATTAAATAAATAGATAGATGATGTAAAAGCGACGAAAGAGGCGGAGGAAATTTTCCGCCTCTTTTGCGTTCAGGTGTCTCTGGGTTTCAAGCGCCTCGTCGGCAGGGCGCTCCAGGGATCATCCGGCCAGGGGTGTTTAGGATAGCGCCCTTTGAGCTCTTTTTTAACCTGCTGATACGATCCATTCCAAAAACCCTTTAAGTCGCTGGTTACCTGAACCGGTCGCCTGGCAGGCGAGAGCAGGTGTAACAACACGACTACCCGACCTTCACAGACGGTCGGGCCATCCGCAGTACCGAACAATTCCTGCAGTTTTACCGCCAGAAGCGGCTGTTCAGCCGAATAATCCAGCCGGATTTGTGATCCGCTCGCCACGGTCAGGTGTGTCGGCACCAATCTCTCCAAGTCGCGCTGCTGCCGATAATCAAGACGGCCAAACAGGATTGCCGTTATATCGAGTTGTGACAATCGTTTGGCGCTCTTGATCTCGCCAAGGTGAGGAGCCAGCCACTCATCAAGTGAATCCAGCAACGCAGCATCAGAAATGTCAGGCCAGTTCTGTTCAGGGAAGGCTGCTCGGACATGTGACATGCGTCCCTGTAGCTGCCGAAGAGACTCATTCAGCGTCAGTAGTGACAAACGGGACGCACGCACCGCTGCCACAACCGTCGGCACAACCAGATCGAAGCCGGGTAGAAACGGTACGGCCGAGAGTTGTATGCTGCCCAGTTTTTCTTGCCGCTCGGCAACAATTCGCCCCTCGCGCTCATTCCAGGTGACCTGATCTTCCCGTACAATTGAGTCGGCCCGCTCCTCACGAATAACCGCTTCAGAGACAGTGCTTGCCAGATGTATGCTGGCCTCGGCCTGAAAACCGCCATCCAGCAGCGGGGCAACAATAAACTCGGCCCCTCGCACGGCACTCCGTTCGGAGAGGTGGGCTCCCCGTCCTGTCAGCAGGAGATAGCTAACCGCGCCGTCGCCTGTGCGACGACGGGCCAGGCGGTCTGGGTAGGCGGCCAGCAGCAGGCGTGCAATCAACTCTTCCGGGTCGCCCGCAGGAGCGTCGGGCCGTTGTGTATCCCTCAAACGCATAAGCTGCCGGACGACACGTTCGATACTCTGGAGCGCGCCCTGGTTCAGTCGATCACTGCCGGAGCGGTTCTTACGCCAGCTCCAGAGTATGTCCAGGCGATCAGCCAGATCTGACGAACTGGATGATTTTATTGTTGTATCACGATCAAATCGCAGGATATCCCGCTCAGAAAGCAGAGCTGCCAGATCACATCCCAGCGCGGTACAGTTCAATTCACGGGAGCGGAGCAGCAGTCGCCCCAGGCGCGGGTGCAGTGGCAGGCGTACAATTTCGCGTCCGGCAGCGGTAATGCGGCCGGCATGATCGCAGGCGCCCAGCAGAATCAGCAGCCGCCCGGCCGCAGTCAGAGCGGCGTCAGGGGGATTGTCAAGCCATTCCAGTTGAAGAGGGTCGTTCATTCCCCAGGCTGCCGTCTCCAGCAGCAGCGCTGATAAATCGGTTTCCATGATTTCGGCCGGTGAGTGCGGTGTCATGGCATTAAACGTGTGGCGACTGAACAGGCGGTAGCAGATGCCGGGTGCCACTCTGCCAGCCCTCCCTTTGCGCTGTTCTGCCGAAGCACGTGATTCGCGTACCGTTACCAGGCGGTTCAATCCGCTGGCCGGGTCAAACTGCATGCGGCGTGACACCCCGCAGTCGATCACGGTTCTGACCCCCTCGATCGTGAGGCTTGTTTCGGCAATGCTGGTGGCCAATACAACCTTACGCCGGTCCCCGGGTTGCAGCGCCTTCTGCTGGTCGGCAAACGGCAGGTCGCCGTACAGGTGATGTATTGCAATGGTTCCGGTAACCGTTCCGGAATCAGCCAACAGTCGGGCACAGTTTCTGATCTCGCTGGAGCCGGGTAGAAAAGCCAGGATATCGCCTTCTGTTTCATGCAGAGCCCGCATGACGGCAGCCAGCATACGTTGCGCCAATCGACCCTGGACGCGGTCGTCCAGATAGATCTCTTCAACCGGGAAGGATCGTCCCGTCGAGCTGATGAGCGGTGCGTTGTCCAGGAGATTGACAAGCGGCGTAACGTCCAGAGTCGCCGACATAACGATAATCTTTAGGTCATCGCGCAGCTGCCTCTGCAGGTCCCGGCAGAGCGCCATCCCGAGATCGGCATGGATGCTTCGTTCATGAAATTCATCAAAAATAACCATGGCGACACCAGTCAGCAGCGGATCGCTCTGGATGCGGCGAGTCAAAATCCCTTCCGTAACAACTTCAATACGGGTAGCTTCCGAACAGCAGCTGTCAAAACGGATGGAATAGCCGACCGTCTCTCCTACCTGCTCTCCCAAGGATTGAGCCATCCAACGTGCCGCTGAAGCGGCGGCAATGCGGCGCGGCTCGAGCATCAGGATCCGTCCGCTTTCAGCTGGAATAAGAGGGAGCAAAGCCAGAGGAACCCTGGTTGTTTTGCCGGCGCCGGGCGGCGCGTGAAGAATGACGTTAGAATGGATTTGCAGTGCAGCAAGCAGGTCAGGCAGAATTGTATCAACAGGAAGATGGGTCATGGAAGCGGGACCGGATACGCGGCGGATTGGTTATTCCAATTCCAAATCAAAGCGTCTTCTTCGTTGGCTCGTCTTCGGCTCCTCAACGTACTCAAGGTGTGCTTACATCGCCGGATTCCTCGCCGCCTTGAATCCATCTTTGATTTAAGAGTGGTATCAGGGGCGTTGAAAATACCGAAATACCATATTTTGTAGGGGCGTATGGCATACGCCCTGGTGAAACGGTAAATCGGCAATTTCTTTATCCCTTATGTCGAAAATGATGGTGGATAACCCGGATTGCGGAAATAAAAAAACCGGCTAAATGCCGGTTGTTTTATTGGTGCCGAAGGCGAGACAAGAAGGCATTTTCTGAAAAATCCGCAAAATCAATAAGCTATGCAACGAACAGGTTTTCTCTTGTATAACAATCTGTGACTCACTTTATCCGCCAACCCTTTCAATGTCAACCCTGAATCAAGACTCGAACTGGCATATTTCAGACATAATTGTGTGTAGCTAATTCAAACCTCTTCTTGGCAGCAAGTATGACGGGTGCCGCTTCTGGTGCATCACCGCCAGGACGTTGATTTCATCAGGATCAATTCGGTATAGCAAAGAATACGGAAATCGTTGGATCAGCTGCCTTCTGATATTGTTACGCACTACAGGCCAGCGTTCCGGTGCTTCGGAAATATCCTGAAGGGCAATTTCGATCTTTGTCAGGAAATCAGCATCCAAGCCGAGAGCTTGTCTTCTCATAGTAGCAAGCTGCATCGAACATCTCATTTTCTGCCGGTAACAGCAGTCTGGGATTCTTATTCACAGTCTGTTACGCATATCAACTATTGCTTCAAAAGCATCCCTCGCAGGAAGTGCACCCGCTTTGTAAGAATCATAGCGTTTGCCAGCTTCTTCAAGCCACAGGAGTTCATTCTCCTGCTCCACAATATCATCAAGGCTTGACAGAAGATGCTGCGCCACGATAGCACGTTGTGATACCGGCAATGTCATTGCTTCCGCTTCAAATGCTTTCAAATCCATCTGCATAATTGCACCTCCGATTGAAGATCAAACAATTATTAAGAAATGGGCGCAACCAATTGACGATTTCTGCATATACTGTTATCTTCCGCCAGCAGAGGAATAAAGTTTATGCCATTGCTCGCACATAAAACGGAACGAGTTTTGAGCCTGCTGTTCATTGGAGAGGAAGAGAGATGGTTTCAGATATAATGAAAAAAGCGATTAAAATTGGTGCGCTGCTGGTTGTAGCGGTTATTGTACTCTGTGCGGGATATGTCATGACCGTGCTAAACGTGAGCTATTCAAAGGGTGAGCGGGTCGGTTACGTGCAGAAGTTTTCACAGAAAGGGTGGCTCTGTAAAACCTGGGAAGGGGAGCTGCAGATGATTTCGGTTCCCGGTTCCGTGCCGGAGAAGTTCCTTTTCTCGGTGCGTGACGATGCCACTATCGCAAAAATCAACTCGTCGTTAGGTAAAAAAGTTTCACTTTCATATCAACAGCACAAGGGGATACCGACCAGCTGTTTTGGTGAATCGGAATATTTTGCTGTTAACTCAAAAACGCTGGAATAACAGCGTGCCCCCGCCAGACATCCGCTCCACTCATCAAGAACAACTGATTGAGTCTAATCGCCGCGAATATGGCCGCCTGTATGATTTGCTTCCCTTTGCCACGCCGGAACGACTGGTCGCCGCCAATGCAGAACGGGCTGAACTGCTGCAGTGGTTGTCTCAGCATGCACAGTTCGGCTACGCCGCTACCAAGATTGATTGCAACAACCTGTCTCCCGGGTGCCGACAGTGCGGTGATGGCAGCTGGTCCTGCCTGTTCATCAATGGTCACTGTAACGGACGCTGTTTCTACTGCCCGACAGCTCAGGATGATGACGGTCTGCCGGTAACCAACGGCCTGGCTTTCAGTAGTCCGGATGATTATGCCGCTTATGTTGCTCAATTGGGCTTCACGGGCGTCAGTATAAGTGGTGGTGAACCGTTGATGACGGCTGATCTGACTCTTGACTACCTGAAGGCGGTTCGTGCCCGCTGCGGTGACCAGGTTCATCTCTGGATGTACACCAACGGAACGCTGCTGACCAGCGTGCTCTGCCGCCGATTGCGGGATGCCGGGCTGAACGAAATCCGTTTTGACATCGGCGCAGTGCGCTATAACCTTAAAAAACTGCGACTGGCCGTGGGGTGTATTCCGACTGTCACCGTGGAAATTCCGGCGGTGCCGGAGGATGAGGGACTACTCAGGCAGAAGATGGTTGAAATGGCCGAAACAGGTGTCAATCACCTCAATCTGCATCAGATGCGGCTGACGCCGTATAATTTTGGCCCGCTGACGGAGCGCGGCTACACCTTTATTCATGGTGAGAAGGTTACGGTACTTGAGTCGGAACTGTCTGCCTTGCGGAGTGTTCGTTTCGGTCTCGAACAGGGTATCAATCTGCCGGTGAACTACTGTTCATTCCCTTACAAACGGCGCTTTCAGCATGCTGCCGCCCGGCGGCGTGCAGCCCTGAACGTGTGCAATTCTGACGAGCAGGTTACAGAGCCGGGTTATCTGCGTACGCTGTCTGAAAGCGGTGTTCGCTACTGTGATGCAGCGCTCTTACAGAACCCGAGCTATCGCCACCCCTTTGAAAAGATCACGCTTGAAACCGGACGGGCTCTTTATCTTGAGCGGAGGCCGCTGACGCCGGAAATTAAGTTGTCGCAGACGGAACGAACAGCATTGGAAGCGGGCCAGCCACCGGAGCGGTTGGCCCGTTTTGAGAGAATTGAAGTCGGTCTGGCAGATTACTTCTAAAACCGGTTACGCTTTTCGTTTTCCCCACAGCGTCAAAAGCGCCGGCAGAAAGAGTAGAAAGACCGCCACGCTGGCTGCCATGCCGAGTGACATAACCGCGCCGATACTGAAAACCCCCTGGTGATGCGCCACCATCAAGGCTCCGAAGCTGAATACGATCGTCAAGGCGTTCAGGAAGACGCCGACACCGGCGCTGCTGACCGCCACCCGCGCCGGTGTTTCACTCCCCTGCCGGTAGCGGTTGATGATGTAGATGGCCGAATCGATCCCCACCCCCAGAATCAGCGGCAGAACAATGATATTGGCTGAATTGAAGCTGACCCCGGCCAGTCGCATGCCGCCGATCATCAGGAGCAGACCGGACGCCAGCGGCAGTGTGCCGAGCAGGGCATAGCGGAGGCTCTTGAAATTGATCAGCAGGATGGCGGCGATGCCGAAAAAGGCGTAGATGAAAGCTTTCAGATAGGCGTCACGCAGCACTGAGAGCGATTCGAACACCATGATCGGCTCGCCGGTGGCGTGCTTGTCAATGCCTTTGACCTGGCTGACAAACTCCTGGAGCGGTTCACGCTCAAAGATCTCCGTGCGCGGTGCAACCTGTAGCAGTAATGTGCCGCTTTTACCGACGAAACGCCCCATCAGCTCCGGCGGTACATCCCGCTCCGTAACCGGCGCTGCCGCCAGACTGCTCTTCAGCATTTTCAGCTTCTCCGGCAGTTCGGCAAACATGCTTCCCTGAAACTCACGCAGCATTCCCAGCGCATTCTTATCTTTTTCCGCTTCCAGTTTACCAAAAAAAGCGTCCAGTGTTTTCAGGAAAGCCCCAACGGGAGCGGCTTCCGGGGCTTTACGTTCCGCAAGTGCCTGTGTAAGCCGATCCACCTGCGTGCGGAAGTTTTCGAAAACTGCCGGCAGCGCCATGACCTGCAGATTCTCTTCGTAGGGGAGCGGTTTGACAGCATCCATGACCGTGCGCAGCGCAGTCAGTTCGGCCAGTTTTTCGGTCTGCTGCTCCGGCACGAAGGAGAGTGTGCTGACGACATGATCCACCGCCGACAGTTTTTCCAGGCGGGCAGTCAGTTGCTGTGCTTCGGTTTTATCACGGGCGGTGACGACGGCAAAATAGCCTGAATTTTCCTTGCTGCGCATCAGGCGGTAGGCGTACTCGACCGACTGTAGCCCCTTGGCCTGCAGGTTCATCAGGTTGTAGTCAAAGCGCATCGTCAGGGTCGGGTAGAGACAGACCAGCGACAGCAGCAGCGTGACGGTGATGACCCCTTTCGGTCTGCTGAAGAGGAAGCACAGGGATGAACCTGTTTCGCGAGTGGCGTGACGGGCGTTCGATTGTATGGCCGTGGATTTTTTATACGGCTCCAGCAGCACCAGCATGGCCGGGAGTACGCTGAAGGTGGCGATCACGCAGATAAAGACCCCGCCGGCTGCGATGATGCCGAGTTCGGCGATCCCTTTGAAATCGGTGAAAGCAAAGGTTGCAAAGGCAAGCGCCACCGTTGCAGCGGCCATGATGATCGAACGGATATTGGAGGAAAGACCGATCTCGATGGCCGCCATGCCGTCGGCACCCGCTTTCAGCTCTTCCTGGTAGCGCAGCACGATCTGGATACCGTATTCGATGCCCAGGCCGATCAGCATGATGGCAAAGACCATCGAGAGGATATTCAGGTGGCCGACCGCCAGCGTAGCGAAGCCGAACGAAAGACAGATCCCGACGATCAGTGAGACCATGGCGGCGATCACGTTCAGCAGGCCGCGAAAGGCGAATAGCAGCAGGATTATCGTCAAAGTCAACGAAAGTGCCGTGGCGATACTGATATCACGCTGGCTGGTGGCCATCTCTTCATATTCCAGCACCGGCACCCCGGTCAAACCACCCTGAATCCCCTTGAATTCCGGTTTTTTTAAAATTTCATCCAGCGCACCACGAGCGGCTTTGATCGCCTTTTCAGAGGCGACAAAACTCCCTTCCACCTTGACCGGCAGCATGGTAATTACCTGCTGCTTGCCGGCATTCTCCAGCATAGACGGCTTACCGTCACCCCCCCCCTTGAGGAAGGTATTCATGGTCATGCCGCTTGATTTTCCGTCAAATGCTTTAAAGCCTTTGTCGAGTGTTGTCAGCATAAAGGCCAAACTCTGCAGCGCAGACGGGTCACCACTCTTCAGATATCGTTCTATCTGCCCGCTGAGGCTGGTAAAGAGTGTCTGCACCGAAGGGGCGGCGGCCAGCTCAGTCAGGGTCGGTGCGGCCATGGTCAACGTGCGGCGCAGCGTCCTGATCTCATCCAGCGGCATGAAGAGCAGGCCGTTGGTGCGGAAGAAGGGCAGGCCACCCGGATAGAACACCTCGCGAAAGACACCTTTGTCACGTCCAAGCCGTGCATTCAGAGCGTCGGCGGCACGCGTTGACAGTTCGGCATCCTCCGATTCGATCACGGCCACGATCTCTTCCTGATCGCCGAACTCGGCCCGGTAGGCGCGGTAATCGACCTGAAAGGGGGCATTTCTCGGCATCAGATCGTCACGCCCGGTCAGGAAACTCATGTTCTTCATCGTATAGAGGAGAGAAACAGCTGAGAGCAGTATGGCGACCGTCAAAATCAGGCGTGGTCGAGCGGCGACAAAGGTAAACAGACTGCTGCTATGCGGGTGGGACACAGAGTACTCCTTGGAAAATGGTGATGTTGTGAATAGCATTGCGGCGGGTGATCTGTCAATTGGTGAAGGGTGAAGGGCGGTGCCCTGAGCGAAGTCGAAGGGTTGGAAGAAAAAAAACGCCGGGAGATGGTTCCCGGCGCTCAGTGCTACTGCTTTGTGAGCAGCGTTACAATGTTCTGATATAATTCATCACCATCTTTGCCGGTGACCTTTTTTTTGTCCACGGTTGCCAGCGGTTTATCCCGGCAGCTGCCGCACTGTTTGACACAGCTCTTTACCTTGATGTTCAGGTCGGGAAACTCTTCCTGTAGTCGCCTGACAACCTTCCCTTTACCCTTGTTGTGTTCGCAAAATCGAATCTTGGCATCCATATTTCTACACCGCCAGTGGCGAGCCGACCGGCGCGACAAAGACTCGCTGAGCCATTTCGCTATCAATCATCAGAATACCATGACCGGTGTCGCCGACCAGTTTGAGCTTGGCAATCAGGTCACGGTCGTTGTTCTCTTCCTCGATCTGCTCGGTTATGAACCATTGCAGGAAAATCTGTGTGGCATGATCCTTCTCCTGTACGGCCTGTTCAGTCAGTTCGTTGATACAGGCGGTAATCAGGTTTTCATGTGCCAGCGTTTTCTGCATCATATCCAGCAGAGATTTATACTTGTTGGGGAGCGCCTTACTGGCCGGCATCGCAATGACCGCGCCCTGATCGGTCAAATAGGTGTAGAACTTCATAAAGTGAATCATCTCTTCGCGATACTGAACAAAGAACCAGTTGGCGGCACCCTTGAGCCCCATTTCGTTGGCACAGGATGACATGACAAGGTACAGGTGGGCGGAGAAAAGTTCCAGATTCATATGAGTGTTCAGAGAGTCGGACATTTTTTTGCTGATCATGATTGTAACCTCCTTGTTTAATGTTTTTGAAGTATACCCTAATTCAGGACTTTTTCAATCCGGAATTGCATGTAACCGTGAGCCTCAAAACCATGCAACTTCCCAGCAGGAACATCGGCAGACTGAGCATCTGTCCCATCGAAATCAGACCGAAGAAGAGACCCATCTGGGCATCAGGTTGACGGAAAAACTCCACAATGAAGCGGAACAGTCCATACCCGGCGATGAACGTCCAGGTCGGAACTCCGGCTGCGAGAGAAAGGCGTGACATGAAGCGCACGATAAAAAAGAGGATCAGCCCCTCCAGAAAGGCTTCATACAGTTGTGACGGGTGACGTGGCAGTCCGTCGCCACCGGGAAAAATCATACCCCAGGCTACTGAGGTGGGTCTGCCGTAGAGTTCGCCGTTGATGAAGTTGCCGATTCTTCCCAGCCCCAGACCGACCGGAGCACAGAGCGAGGCCATGTCCATCAGCGTCGGAAAGGGCAGTTTTTTTCGACGGGCGTACAGCACGAAAGCCAGCAGAACCCCCAGGGCGCCGCCATGGAACGACATACCCCCTTCCCAGACGGCAAACAGTTTGAGCGGATTGTTCAGGTAAAAACCGAGGTTGTAAAACAGGATGTAGCCGAAGCGCCCCCCCAGCACGACCCCCATGGCACCGTAAAAAACCAGGTCGGCGATATCGTCTGTGGTCAGGGGAATCTTTTTGCGCGAAACTTCGGAGCGAATGAGGACGTAGGTAATCAGAAACGAGATGACGTACATCAGCCCGTACCAGCGGAACTGGAGCGGGCCGATGCTCAAAAAAACGGGATCAATTGTCGGAAAGTGCATGGATAATGCGGTACTCCTTGGGGTATCAGCTTACGATTTCTGAATGCCGCAGCCGCAGTTACGGGAGCAGGCGCCGCTTCTCATTTTAAGGGCTTTGATAAAGCTGGCTTCAGTGGCACCCTGCAGTTCTGCAACTACCTGTGCCGGTACAGGTGAATCCAGCGACAGAATAACCATGGCTTCACCTTTTTTCTGTCGGCGACCCAGGTTCATCGAGGCGATGTTGATGTCATGCTGTCCCATGATAGTGCCGATCTTTCCGATCATACCGGGGCGGTCTTCATAGTTAAGCATCAGCATATGTTCATCGGGGGTAAAGTCCATCGAATAGTCACGCAGCTGGACGATGCGCGGCTGGCCATCGAAGAGGGTACCGGATACCAGTCTCCGTTTTCCCTGCCCTTCCAGGGTCAGGGTGATCACATTTGAGAAGGCGTCGGACTGCGTCGATTTGGTTTCAGCTACGACGATGCCCATTTGTTCGGCGATCAGCGAGGCGTTGACCATGTTGACATCCTGATCGAGTTTATGGTTCAGGATGGCTGATAATCCGCAGACCGCCAGCGGTGAGCAGTCATAGTGGGCAATTGCACCGCTGAAACCGAAGGTGATCTTTTCCAGATTTGTGTCGACCAGCTGAACACCGAAATCGGCGATCACGCTCATCAGATTCAGGAACGGGCGCATCTGGTCCATCAAGGCCATATCGAAACGGGGAATGTTGAGTGCGTTTTCAAGCGGCTTGTCATCAAGGTAGTTGATGATTTCTTTGGATACGTCGATGGCGACGTTAACCTGCGCCTCGAAAGTGTTGGCCCCCAGGTGCGGAGTCACCACCAGCCGATTATGAGCGATCAGGGCTTTCAGTGTATCGGTATCGGGCGGTTCTTTGCTCCAGACATCACAGGCGCCGCCGGTTACTTTGCCGGAGTTAAGATTGTCAAGCCAGGCCTGCTCGTCAATGATGCCGCCCCGGGCTACATCCAGAACGATGACGCCGGTTTTCATCAGGCCGAATTCACGCGTGCCGATCATGCCGCGAGTTTCATCGGTGAGCGGAGTATGCACGGTGATGATGTCGCAGTTCTTGTAGATCTCGTCATGCGAAACCAGCTTGACTCCCAGATCATTGGCACGTTTGACGGCAATAAAGGGATCGCAGGCCAGTACGTCGCACTCAAAGGCTTTTAGGCGGGTGGCTACCCGGCCGCCGACTTTGCCAAGACCGATCACGCCGGCGGTTTTACCTTTCAGTTCGATGCCGGTAAAGGGAGCCCGTTTCCATTCACCCGATTTGAGGCTGTTGTTGGCTATGGTTACGTTGCGGCAGAAGGAGAGCAGCAGCGCCATGGTGTGTTCGGCAGCACTGTTGGTGTTGCCGAAGGGGGCGTTGACAACGATGACACCTTTTGAACTGGCATAATCGACATCAACATTATCGATGCCAACACCGGCGCGGGCAACCAGTTTGAGACGGGTGGCGGCATCCAGCAGTGCCTTGTCAACCGTCGTGCCGCTGCGGGTGATAATGACGTCATAATTTCCGATAACGGCCAGCAATTCTTCTGTTTTTAATCCCAGTTTGACATCCAGTTGGATGCGAGGTTCCTGCGTCAGCAGTGCCAGTCCTTCAGCCGAGACTTCATCGGTTACAATAATCTTCATTACATATCTCCAGTTTCCTTGAAATTTGTCTGCACACAATAGTCCCCCGCACAAAAAAATGCAAGCACGGCCGCTGTAGTAATGATATACATACGGACTATGAAACCATTTAACATTGTCCTGATTGAACCTGAGATCCCCCCCAATACCGGAAATATTGCCCGTTTATGCGCCGCTACCGGCACGATTCTGCACCTGGTCGGTCCACTCGGTTTTTCACTTGATGATCGCTATCTTAAACGTGCCGGTCTGGATTACTGGGAGCATGTTGCCCTGAAAATATGGCCCGATCTGGCTGCCCTGCAAGCTGCCCACGGCGAGGGGCGCTTCCTGTATCTGAGTACCAAAGTGGCACGCAGTTATCTGCAGGCGGCTTTCCAGTCGGGTGACTATATCGTCTTCGGCAAAGAGACCAAAGGGCTGCCGGAAGAGTTGCTGCAGGCCAATCCCGATTCCTGTATTACTATTCCGATGCCGGCAGGCAAGGTGCGCAGCCTCAATCTTTCTACCTCAGCCGGGATCGTTCTGTATGAAGCGCTCCGGCAGACAGGCGGGGTGCTCTGATGCTGGCACGTGCGGTTATTTTTATGAACCTGGCGCTGATCTTTTATACCTGGGCGGTTTTCAGTGGCAGAAAGCATGGACTGCATCGCAAGCACTTACTGATCTTCGGCATCGGTCTGGTCTGTGATTTCCTGGGAACACGGCAGATGAATATTGTCGCGCAACTCTACGGCAAAGCACCGGAATGGCATAACATTACCGGTATCGCTTCATTGGCCGGCATGGCCTTCCATTTTCTGCTGGCTCTGTCGGCAGCACTGCTCTGTCGCACTGAGACGGTCAACCGGATTTTTCACCGCGTCAGCCTGACAATTTATTTCTGCTGGCTGATCGCGTTTTTAAGTGGCGCTATTTCCGGTATGATGCGCATGAAGGGGTAAACATTGATACACCCCTGGCTGACCAGCAGCATCCCCGGTATCGGCGGAACCATTAAAAATTCGCCGGACGATTTTTGGGTTACCGAAATTCCTTCCTATCTCCCCTGCGGTTCCGGGGAGCATTGCTTTCTGACCATCGAAAAACGGGGTATCACAACCCTGGAGGCGATCCGCCGGATTGCGGCAGCCCTTAAAGTCCCGGAGCGAGATATCGGTTATGCCGGCATGAAGGACGCTGTCGGGGTTACCCGTCAGACCATTTCAATTCAGCGCATGACCACTTTGAAAGCACTGGCACTGGATATTAACGGTATCAGAGTTGTTTCTGCGGAGCTGCACTCCAACAAACTCAAGCTGGGGCATCTGAAGGGTAACCGTTTTCGGATTGTTGTACGAGGCATTGCGGCAGATTCGGCCGTGAAATCAGTTCCGGCTATCCTGGCAGTTCTGATGAAACGTGGAGTACCGAATTATTTCGGACCGCAGCGCTATGGCGCTCAGGGGAATTCGCATCTGATTGGCGCTGAAATGCTGCGGCGCGACTGGCGGGCGGCGGTTGATAATCTGATAGGAGCTCCCGATGCTGTTCATGATCCGGCCTGGAGTGCCGCAATCAGCGCCTACCGGCAGGGAGATATTTTTGGCAGCCTGCAGCTGTTTCCGCAGCACTGCCGCAGTGAACGTGACGTTTTACAGCGTCTGATCGCTCGCAGCGATGATTTTCACAGGGCGTTCGGCGCTGTGCATCCGCGTCTGAAGAAGCTCTACCTTTCGGCACTGCAGTCATTCCTCTTCGATCAGGTTGTCGCCGCCCGTATTGATGAGATCGATCAGATTGTCCCTGGCGACCTGGCCTGTAAGCATATCAACGGTGCCTGTTTTCTGGTTGCTGATCAGGCGGCGGAACAGGGCAGGGCGGAGGCTTTTGAAATATCACCCAGCGGACCGCTGTTTGGCTGTCGTATGAAAGAGCCGGAAGGAGAGACTCTGTATCTTGAAAACCGAATTCTTCAGAATGCCGGTCTGGAACTGAACGACTTTGATCTGCCGGGTGGTCTGCGGATGGAGGGAGAACGGCGCCCGTTAAGGGTGCCGCTGGAGGATGCGTCATACACTCTGGAAGGTGACACCCTCTGTCTGGAATTTACCCTGCCGCGCGGTAGTTATGCTACTTCGCTTCTGCGGGAGTTTTTGAAAGAAGGGTAGTGAGTTTGACAGATGAGATCAGGAAATATAAAACAAGGGATTACGTTTATGACGTAATCCCTTGTTTTATGCCTGAAATGTCTTAATGACGAAGTTAATCAGCCACCAAGATATTTACTCAACTCTTCAGCCAGTGTTGTCGGGTGCAGAAACCGCGCAGGAATTTTTTCATCGCCAAAAAAATCTTTAGCCCACGGTTGCCTCTTGGTCCATGCCATCAATTGCTCCCAACCAGCCCAGGTGGAAAAATCAACTCCGTGGATGTTGGTAATCTGTTCAAGGAATGTTTGTTCATAGCCTGCCATGACACCTCCGGAAAATGAGAAAGTCGAGCACTGTTGAGTGTCGCAACGTGCGCTGGAACTGTACCATTTTAACGGTAGATTTCAATTGAATTGTTATATGTGAGCTAATTAATGTACCTGTTTCGTTGTGCTCTCGCTACTGGAATGTCGATAAAACGGGACAAATAGACACCGTCTGCTTGATTGCAATTGATGGATGACTGTATTACTATGTCGGCGGTTTAACTCTACCTGGAGGAAAGTGGCTTTATGATGCCGTTCCGGTTGACCCTGGTGCAGAAAATGATACTCAGCTTCGCGATGTCAGGTGTCTGTCTGATGGCGGCCTTGACCTATTCGATTACCGGTATGGGGGTCATGCAGCGGATAGAGCAGGATATTGCGTTGACTGACATTAGATCTACGACAATTACGCTCAGATTACGGGAATTGATGGCTGCTCAGGAGCGTATTACCGGTCGTTACCGGATCCTGCAGGAGGCGCAATATCGTACCATCTACGAACAAAATGCAGATGAATTTCGTCGGGAGATGGCTCAATTGAAGAAATTGTATGCAAGCCCGACCATGAATGACCTTGAAAAACAGTATCGCGATTATTCTGCTGAGGTAGCGCGTCTGTTTGGTGGTGTACCGTCCGATCCGCAGAGGATGAAGGTTATTGGAGAACAGATTCTTAAACATATAGATACTATGAGTGCTGAGCAAAGAGTATCGCTCTCGAATAAACTGGCCGTATCAGAAAAACTGGAAGCACACACAGTTACCAGGTCACTCGGTCTGGCGTTCGGCGGAGTTTTTTGCTCGTTTCTCATAGCAGCCTGGATGGTCTATTCATTTGCCCGCTCGATCGGCAAACTTCAGCACGCAACTCACCTGATCGCTGCAGGAAATTTCGATCATGACCCTCAGATCCCGCCCGGCGATGAGATCGGCGCCCTATCAGAAGATTTCCGTCAAATGACCATCAGGCTTAAGGAGCTCGAACAGCTTAGTCTGGACGCGAGTCCTTTGACCAGATTGCCGGGCAACATAGCCATCGAACGTGTTCTCAACCGTAACCTGCGTGAGAAGATTACGTTTGCCATGTGCTATCTGGATCTTGATAACTTCAAGTCATACAACGATCATTATGGCTATATTAAAGCCAGCGAGATTCTGAAAGAGGTCGGAAGAATAATTTACGATGCTGTCAAACAACTTGATGATCCGGATGCTTTTGTCGGTCATATCGGTGGTGATGATTTTGTTGTCATCATAAATGCGGAGAAGGCTGAAGCCGCCTGCCAGGCGGTTATAACGGCCATTGATACGGTCGTACCATCCTATTATTCCGAAGAGGATCGTACAACTGGGGCCATTGAAGGTGTTGATCGCTATGGCGTGCAACGGACATTTCCGCTGATTTCCATATCCATTGCTGCATTGCTGTGCAAGCCGGGTGACTATGCCTACGCATCTGAAATAGCGACTGCTGCGGCAGCTGTTAAGGACCGCGTCAAAGAGTCCGCCGGTAGTAATTATGTCATTATCAGGGAGGCTGTTCGTCGTGAAGCCTGAAAGATACTTTATACTCATCGCGCTGTCTGTGGTGCTTATGGCAACCAGTGGCTGCAGTCATCTGCCGGGCAGGAATAACGTGCTGTCAGCCCAGGGCGTCGCACCTGTTGAACGCTCCTTCGCTGCAGCGCTTCAACAGCTGCGGGCAGGAAACGAGGCTGCCGCCGCTGAGCTGCTGGATCGTGTGGTCAACTCTGCATCACTGCCGGGTGTCACTGATGAAGCCCTGTTTCGGCTGGCGCTCCTGGAGTTGCCGGGCGACAGCGGTGGAGGCGAAGCGCGAGCCAGAGAACTGCTTGATCAGCTGATTCGTTACTACCCTGCCAGTATCTGGTCAAAACAGGCAGCTCCACTGGCTCAGTATCTGCGGGGAGCGGCCGCTGTAAAAGCCCGCAACCAGCAAATTAAAAATCTGAAGAATCAGAATGTGTCACTTAGTCGCGATAACAAAGAGCTGCGTCAGAGTATCGAGCGCCTGAAAAACCTTGATCTGGAATTGGAACAAAAGATCCGAAGATAACGATTCTCCGCTATTTTTTCTTTTCACCCTGCCCGTATTCCGCCAGGAATAAATTCTTGTATTCCATAAATCGGCCGATCTCCAGTGCTTCGCGAATTTCTGTCATCATGGTTTGATAGAAAGAGACGTTGTGGATGGCTGACAACACTGCTGAAAGCACTTCGTTGGCGGCAAAGAGGTGATGCAGGTAGGCTCTGCTGAAGTGGCTGCAGGTATAACAGCTGCAGCTACGGTCTATCGGGTAGAAATCGCGCTTGTAATTTTTATTGGTCACCCGGATCCTGCCTCGACGCGTGAAGAGTGTTGCACTTCTGGCGTAGCGGGTCGGTATGACGCAGTCGAACATATCGATGCCACGCTCAACGCTTTCCAAGATATCCTCCGGAAGACCGACCCCCATCAGGTAGCGCGGTTTGTTTTCTGGCAGGTGCGGCGCGGTAAAGCCGACAATTTTTTTCAGCAGCTCCAGTCCTTCGCCAACGCTGACGCCACCGATTGCGTATCCCGGCAGATCCAGTTTACACATCTCTTTGGCACACATCTCCCGCAGGTTCTGAAAGACACTCCCCTGCACAATCCCGAACAGTGCCTGATCACCGCTGGTCATGGCTTTTTGGCACTCTTTGAGCCAGTGGATGGTTTTCCTGGTGGACTGCTCGGCGTATGTCTTTTCGCAGGGGTAGGGGATGCACTCGTCAAAAGCCATAATAATGTCGGCTCCCAGATCCTGCTGAATACGGGTTGCCGATGCCGGATCAAGATAAATCTCGTCACCGGTCAGTTCATGCTTGAAAAAAACTCCGTCTTCAGTGATGCGTTTGTTGGGGAGCGAAAATACCTGAAAGCCACCGGAATCGGTCAGTATAGGGCGATCCCAGGCCATGAACTTGTGGAGGCCGCCCGCTTTTTTTACCAATCCTTCTCCCGGCTGCAAATGAAGATGGTAGGTGTTGGAAAGTATGATCTGCGATCCGGTTTCCACGATCTGGGCCGGGGTGAGCGGCTTCATGGCGCCGTGCGTAGCTACCGGCATAAAAACAGGCGTCTGTATTTCGCCGTGTGGAGTTGTGACTCTGCCGCGACGTGCGGAACTGTGCGGGTCTTTTTTCAGTAACGCAAATTCCATGGTAACTCCACATTTGGACATATTTTTAAAAACACAAATTTTTCACAATCCTACTTTAGTAGCAGAGAGTTGTCATAAATGCAAATCGTGCATCACATTGGTGCCATTTACGCTTATGGAAAAGCGAACTTGTATACAATAAAAGGGTTGCATTTTCTCAGAACGATGTTTAGTATCAGCGCGATTATAGCCCGGTCACTAAAAAATGTGTGCGCCCACGTTCCAAGATGACGCTCAACATATTCTCTCAAGGAGGTAACAAGATGAAAGATGTCTCCAGATCATGTTGGCGAGGTCCCCCCTTCTAACGTTTAATCCTCACACAGTATCCCCGATTATTTGTAACCACGAAGTTATCTGAAATGTACTAACAACTTGAAAAGGAAGGAACGCTATGCAATTTATCTCGTCATCCATCGGCAGAAAGATCCTGATGGCGGTCACGGGCCAGGCAATGGTTCTGTTCGCTATTATCCATCTGCTTGGTAACAGCTCCATCTTCGGATGGCTCAATGGTGGCATTAATGCCTATGCAGAGCACCTGCACAGTATGCCACTGCCTATTATCATCGGTTTCCGCCTGGTCCTTTTGGCTATGGTCTGTGTTCATATCTGGTTTGGTATCCAGCTGACCCTTGAAAACCGTGGCGGTCGCCCCAGTGACTATGCGGTCAAATTTACCCAGAAAGCTTCGTTTGCCAGCGAAAACATGATCTGGACCGGAACGCTGCTCGGTCTTTTCCTGCTCTACCATCTGGCACATTTTACGTTCCAGGTGATAAGTCCTGAAACGGCCGCGCTTAAGAATCTTGTGCCGCTCCATGATGCAATGGTGCCGAACGTACTCGGAATGGTTGTGGCAGGCTTCAAAAACATTCTCGTAACGTTGATTTATTCCGGCGCGATGGTTGCCCTGTTTCTGCATCTTTCACACGGCATCCAGAGTTTCTTCCAGACCATGGGATGGAGTTGTGACAAAAGTCAGCCGCTGCTTGTCAAATTCGGCTCACTTGTCGCGCTCGTTCTTTTTCTTGGTTATGTTACCATCCCGCTGACAATTATTGCCGGCATTCTGAAAGGTTAAGGGGGTTATTGTGATACTAGACGGAAAATGTCCAACCGGACCTATTGAAAAAACGTGGGACAAGCACCGCTTTGATTTGAAGCTGGTTAATCCTGCAAATAAACGCAAATACAACATCATAATGGTAGGTACCGGTCTTGCCGGTGGCGCTGCCGCTGCATCTCTTGGCGAACTTGGCTATAACGTACAGGCATTCTGCTATCAGGACAGCCCGCGTCGTGCCCATTCCATCGCCGCACAGGGGGGCATCAACGCGGCTAAAAACTATCCGAGTGACGGCGACTCCATTCTCCGCCTCATGTACGACACCATCAAGGGTGGCGACTTCCGTGCCCGTGAACATGATGTATGGCGTCTGGCACAGGTGTCTAACAACATCATCGACCAATGCGTCGCACAAGGCGTTCCTTTTGCCCGTGACTACGCCGGCTATCTTGACAACCGCTCTTTTGGCGGTGCACAGGTTTCCCGTACTTTTTACTCACGCGGCCTGACTGGTCAGCAGCTTCTCCTTGGAGCTTATTCAGCCCTTTCCCGCCAGATCAAAGCTGGTACAGTTAAAATGCATACCCGTCGTGAAATGCTTGATCTGGTTGTTGTAGACGGCGTCGCACGTGGTATTACAGTGCGTAACCTTGTTACCGGTGAAATTGAAACACATGCTGCTGATGCTGTATGTCTGGCTTCCGGTGGCTATGTAAATGTATTCTATCTTTCCACCAACGCAAAAGGCTGCTCGGTAACGGCTAACTGGAGCGCTGCCAAGAAGGGAGCTTTTTTTGCCAACCCTTGCTACACACAAATTCATCCAACCTGCATTCCACAGGCTGGTGAATATCAGTCCAAGCTGACCCTCATGTCCGAATCACTCCGTAATGACGGCCGTATCTGGGTTCCAAAAAACAAGGCAGACATCGGCAAGCTTCCTGCCGATGTTCCAGAAGCAGATCGCGATTATTATCTGGAACGCAAATATCCATCCTTCGGTAACCTTGCACCGCGTGACATTGCATCGCGTAACGCAAAAGAAGCATGTGATAACGGTCTGGGAGTTGGACCGGGCGGACGAGGTGTGTACCTTGATTTTGCCGATTCAATCAAGCGTTTGAGCGAAGATACCATCCGTGAACGGTACGGCAATCTTTTTGAGATGTATGAGAAAATTACCGACGAAAACGGCTACAAGCGTCCGATGCGTATCTACCCGGCGCCGCACTACGCCATGGGCGGACTCTGGGTTGACTACAATCTAATGAGCAATATACCTGGTTTGTTTGTTCTCGGCGAAGCAAACTTCTCCGTTCACGGTGCTAACCGACTTGGTGCTTCAGCGCTTATGCAGGGCCTCTCCGACGGCTATTTTGTTATTCCATACACCATCGGTGGTTATCTGGTTACTGTCAAACCTGGTGATGTGAAAAACGATCACCCTGAATTCAAAAAATCAGTGGAAGACGTCAAAGCGCGGACCAATAAATTCCTCAACATTAATGGTAAAAAAACAATTACTGAATTCCATCGTGAATTGGGTAAGGTCATGTGGAATGACGTTGGTATGGCCCGTTCCAAAGAAAGTCTTACCGATGCCATTAAAAAAATCCCTGCCATTCGTGAAGAATTCTGGCAGAATGTCAAGGTTACTGGCAGCGGAGCAGAACTCAACCAGCAGCTTGAGGGTGCCGGACGTGTGGCAGACTTCCTTGAATTCGGTGAATTGTTGGCTAAGGATGCCCTGCATCGTGAAGAGTCATGCGGCGGTCACTTCCGTGTTGAACACCAGTTGCCGGACGGCGAAGCTAAACGAAATGACGCTGATTTCTCATATGTAGGCGCCTGGGAGTTCAAGGGGAATGACAAGGAACCTGAATTGCACAAGGAACCTTTGAAATTCGAGACTATTCATCTCGCGGTAAGGAGCTATAAATAATGAGCGATCACAAGACCATGACATTGACACTGATCGTGTGGCGCCAGAAAAATGCCACCGTTCCTGGAAAATTCGAAACCTATACGGCTAAAAACATTACCTCCCATCACTCCTTTCTGGAAATGCTTGACTGTGTCAACGAAGACCTGATTGCCGCCGGCAAGGAGCCGATCGTGTTTGACCACGACTGCCGCGAAGGGATCTGTGGTATGTGCTCACAGGTTATCAACGGCGCACCACATGGCGGGCAGGATCGCACCACTGTCTGTCAGCTTCATATGCGTAAATTCAAGGACGGCGATACAATTTATATTGAGCCGTGGAGAGCCCGCGCATTCCCGATTATCAAGGATCTGATTGTTGATCGTGCCGCTCTTGACACCATCATCCAGGCTGGTGGTTACACCTCCTGTCATACCGGTGGGGTGCCAGACGGTAACGCAATCCTGATTCCAAAACCGATTGCTGAAGAAGCAACGGATGCCGCAGAATGCATCGGTTGTGGCGCTTGCGTCGCAGGTTGCCCCAATGGTGCAGCAATGCTCTTTACCAGTGCCAAAGTTTCTCAATTGGCACTGTTGCCTCAGGGGCGCGCAGAAGCAGCAACCCGTGTAAAGAATATGACAGCAGCCATGTCTCAATGTGGTTTTGGTAACTGTACCAATCATTATGAGTGTATGGCTGCCTGTCCGAAGGGGATCAACGTCAAATTCATCGCCCGTATGAACCGCGAATTCATCAAGGCCCAGTTTGCATAATCAGTACCTTGTTTTTTGATATGAACGAAGAATCGGGCGACTTTTGGGTCGCCCTTTTCTTTGCTCCTCTGTCGTAGAGGAAGTTTTTTCATGGATTTCAATCTTGTTGATCTCTCTCTCCGGATCAGAAGTGACACAAATACCGCTATCGCTGAACTGATAGCTCTGTTTGTCCGCGAATTTTCATCTGTCTGTCGGGCAAGTGTCTGTCGCTGGACTACTCGCGACTGTTCCTGTTGTTCATCGCGAGTCTCGTGTGCCTGGTATCGTGTTTTTGGTCAGGAGCTCTCAACTGATCCGGAAGCGCTTCGCTGTCATCAAAAACCTTCCCTGCCGTTTGTCTTTTCGTTTTCTCCGACCGGTGATAATAAACCGGAGTGCCAGGAAATTGAGTGCAGACTGGTGGTTATCGGTCGCGCAATCCCACAACTTGCCATGTTGCTTGATGGTGTTGATGCGGTACTGAGCTCGCATGAGTGTCACGGGCGTTTTCACATTCTCGAACGAACTTCGCGGGATTATCAGGGTGTGCCTCAAGCACTGAACGCTGTTTCCGCCATGGAAAATCTGGTCGTGTTATCTGCTGCTGCCATCATGGAATGTCAACCATGGGAGTGCTCCCAGGTTGACATTCGCCTCGGTTTTCCTCTCACGTTACGACGTGATGGGAGGTATATGAAAAAATTCGATTTCCAGCTTTTTACCCGCTCGCTTCTGCGGCGTGTTTCGTCTTTGGCGTACTATTATGGTGAACATGAGTTCGAGTATGGCTTTAAATCACTGTCACAACAGTGCGATGAAATAATCTGTACGGACGATCATTTCCGCTACGAAACTCTGTCCGGCGGAAATAAACGTATGAGTGGAGTCAGCGGATATGGTACTTTTTTCGGAAACTTCAGTGGTCTGCTCCCCTTTTTGGCTCTCGGGTCGTATTGTAATGCCGGAAAAGGAGCGGCATTCGGTATGGGACGTTATGAGCTGATTGCATCTGGTGGGGCGTATGCGGACTGATGCCCTCAATCGACGAATAGTCCCACGACTTCTACTGATTTATCCGGCAACGCACAAACTCGGCTGGGTCAAATATTTCCAATTGCCGTCGCTCTCCCTTCAGCAGGTTGCCGCAGTAACTCCCGCTCACTGGCAGGTTACGCTCGTCGATGAAAGTCAGGACTCAATCCCTGATGGCAGAGGCTATGATCTGGTCGGTATCACCGCCATGACGCATCAGGCGATGCGGGCCTACGAAATAGCGGATCAGTTCAGACGTAACGGAGTGCCGGTTATTATGGGGGGCATGCACCCGACGGTGATGCCGGAGGAGGCGCTGACACACGCCGATGCGGTTGTTATCGGCGAAGCGGAACCTATTCTGGGACAACTCCTTAAAGACTTTCTGGGTGGCAGACTGCAGAAGATATACCGTGCTCCGATAGCACAGGATGACCGGCTCGACATTCCCAGGCCGCGTCGTGAGATCCTGAGCGGTAAACGTTATCTGACGACCCAGACGGTCCAGGCCAGTCGCGGCTGTCCCTACGATTGCGATTTTTGTACAGTCACGCACTATTTTGGTAATCGTTTTCGCTACCGGGAAGCGGCCGACATTCTGGCTGAAATTCGCTCTTTTCCGCGAAAGCTGGTTATTTTTCTGGATGATAATCTGCTGGGAGACCCCGCCAAGGCGCGGCCGATACTGGAAGGGATGGCTGAAATGGGCATCCGCTGGGGGTCGCAAACCAGTCTACGCTTTGCAGAGGACCGGGAACTGCTCAAACTGGTCGCCCGCTCCGGTTGTATCGGTCTGTTCGTCGGCATTGAATCTGTCACGGGAAACTACTCGCAGCTGTCAAAATCGTCGGGAAAATCACCACAGGCCGAGCTCATGAAACGTGTCCGGGGTGCCGGGATAATCCTTGAAACGTCGCTGATCTTCGGCTTTGATGATCATGATCAGAGCATCTTTGAAAAGACGCTCCGTTTCGTCGAGGAGTGCGTTCCGAGTGTTCCGACCTTCAATATCCTGACCCCGTATCCCGGAACTAAACTTTTTCAGCAATACCTGCAGGAGGGGCGACTCCTGCATCAGGACTGGAGTCGTTACAACCACTCGGAGGTCGTCTTCAAGCCGCTCTTGATGACTCCCGAGCAACTCTACCGTGGCTGGCTGGAAGCGCGTAAGACGGCCTATACGATACCCTCCATCCTCTCGCGTGTCTGGAACAATCCCGGGCGGCGCTTCACTAATCTGGCCTACAACCTGCTGCGTAAAGGTCCTAATGACCGTTTGCCTTCGCTGTAACAATTTCAACGATATCCTGATGAATCTGGACGGGAATATTGACTTGATATGATTTGTTATGTACTCTTCACAATTTAAACGTCAGGTATCGGAGCGCCTCGACTGAAACAGCTGATTTTGACAGTTGATGTAGAGGATTGGTTTCATGTGTGCGGTACAGGGCGTGACACGCTGATTCTGCCACGTGAAACCTGGCGTGTGCGGCAAAATATCGAAAAAATTCTGGCACTGCTTGACGGATATTCTCAGAAAGCGACTTTTTTTATGCTCGGATCCGTAGCGGAAAGTGATCCGTCCTTGGCTGCCATGATCTGTTCGGCTGGTCATGAACTCGCCTCCCACGGCTATTCACACCGTCTGGTGTCTGGCATGACTGCGCAGCAGTTTCGTGATGAGTTACTGGCAACCGAGCGGATCCTGTTCGAGCAGACCGGACAGAAACCGATCGGTTACCGGGCTCCGCAATGGTCTTTATCGGAGCTGAGAGGCTGGGCGTTCGCTATTTTAAAAGATTCAGGTTACCGCTACGATTCCAGTCTAAATCCGTTGCCATTGGTTGGCAATCCGCGCGGCAGTCGCATCCCCTACCGCCTGGGCGCTGAAGGCGAAGGTCTCTGGGAGTTCCCGCCACTGGTTACCAAATCACGGTTTGGTAATCTGCCAAGCGGTGGCGGCTGGGGTTTTCGGTTTTTTCCGCTGCGGATGATCTGCAGCAGTATTGACACGCTTAACGACAGCGGACATCCGGCAGTTATCTATCTTCACCCGCGTGAGCTGGACCCTGATGGTCCCCGGCTCGAGCTGCCGATCGTGAAAAGATTTGCGTCATATGGATCTAGAAACGATGCGGCACCGCGACTGGTCGAGCTGCTTCGTCGCTATCAATGTGTGACCCTCAAGGAACTGGTGGAAGAGTGGCAGTCTGTATCCTGATTCCAGCGTATAATGCTGAAAAAACGATTGTGCCCGTGGTCCGTGAATGTCTTGAACAGGGCCTGCCACTGGTTGTCGTAGATGACGGGTCCATTGATGGTACTGCAGCTCTCGTGTCAGACATGCCACTCACGCTGCTCCGGCATCCGCACAACCGTGGCAAAGGTGCCGCACTGAAAACCGGTTTTGTCTGGGTGATCGAGGCCGGCTTTGATGCGGTGGTCTCAATCGATGCCGATGGACAGCACGATGTGTCGGCGATTCCCCGGTTAATTGCCGCTGCGCAGCGCGGAACGTGGGATCTTTTGATTGCCTCCCGCCACACCCAGTTTATTCAGATGGCCGGACTGCGCAAGTTCTGGAATCGCTTTGGCGTCTGGTGTATCTGGAAACGGACCGGTTTCGAAATTACCGACAGTCAATCCGGTTTTCGTTACTATACAAAGGAGCTGCTGCAGCGTGTCTCATTAACGTCGGACGGCTATGCTCTGGAGATGGAAGTTATGTTGAAAGCCTGGAAGAGCGGCTTTACAATCGGTTCTCTGCCGATTGCCGCCCGGGTTGCCGATGGTCGTGCCACCAGCCATTATCAGCCGGTGAAAGATACGTTTCGTATCAGTATGACTTTTTTACGCTATATGTGACGGAGATATCATGCTGCAATCGCTTAAAACCTACACCAAAGAAAAAGTACTTTCCTACCTGCTCTCACTGGCGACCAGTTCATCCGATGAAACCCTCATCAAGATGACGCACCTGATGGAGATGATTCCCAAGAAGGATTATTACAAGGAGCGTATCCGCTGGATTCGCGGTCTGGTGCGCGACAAACACCCCGGCATCGAATTCCCGCGCCGGATACTGCGCGACCTGCATCCCAACCAGCGTGACAAATGGATCAGCAACCTGCTCGTCAATCACCTCTTAAACGGCACCAACACACGTAAAGAGTGGAGTGACACGCACGGCTACTATCCCCCCTCGACCGTCGTTATCAGTCCGACCATGCGCTGCAACCTGAGCTGCTACGGCTGCTACGCTGGTGACTACGACAAATCACTGGAACTCTCCCTCGCTGAAGTCGACTCGATCCTGATGCAGATGAAAGAGATGGGGGTCTACTTTGCCGTCATCTCCGGCGGCGAACCCTTTTATATGGAAGGCATCTTCGAGATATTCACAAAGCACAGCGACATGGCCTTCCTGGTCTTCACGCATGGCGGCCTGATTGACGAGCAGATGGTACAAAAGCTGACCGACGTCGGCAACGTCATGCCCGCCTTCTCACTGGAAGGTTACCAAAAGGAGACTGACGAACGGCGCGGCGCCGGTCATTTTGAGAAAGTCATGCACGCCATGGACCTCATGAAAGCCGGTGGACTCTCCTTTTGTGGCTCCTTTACCCACTCGCGCAAGAACTCTGCCATCATCACCAACGGCGACTACATCGACATGCTCGTCAAAAAAGGTGTCTTTGCCATGTGGCTCTTCTCCTACGTCCCGGTCGGCCGCAAACCCGAAGTCGACCTGATGCCGACCCCCGAACAGCGCGACGAACTGCGCCGCACCGTAGCCGACTATCGCGCCAATAAACCGATGCTCTTCATCGATTTCTGGAACGACGGCCCGATGATCTCCGGCTGCCTGGCCGGCGGTCGCAAATACTTTCACATCAACGCCAACGGCGACATCGAACCGTGCGTTTTCTGCCACTTTGCCGTCGACAACATCCGCACCAGCAGCATCCATCAGGCGTTGGCCTCACCCTTTTTCAGCAAAATCCGCGCAAAGCAGGGCGAGCATGAAAACCTGCTGCGCCCCTGCATGCTGATCGACCAACCGCAAGCCGGTCGGGAACTGTTCGCCTCGGAAGGTGCCCATGCGACGCACGCCGGAGCTGACGAGATCTTTACCGGTTTGGCCGACAGTATGGATGACTACGCTAAAGCCTATTCCGAGATCGCCGATCCGGCCTGGGAAGAGGAATTTAAAGAACTGCCGCGAACCGTGGCTAAACGTGGAAGTAAAGCGTAAAATAACTGTTTATAACTATTTAAAATACGGATACATTCGTTGAAATTTTACAGTAATCTCAATCTGTTCTTTATCAAACTTTTTACTATGCTGGTGCCGCGCCGACTGTTTCCCCCGGCTGCTTTTTTCTGGGGTGGCCTGTTCTATCTGCTGCTGACAGAAACCCGGCGGGGGGTGCGTGCCAATCTTCAGGTTGTCACCAGCAGGAAAAAAGTGGAGCGACTGGTTTTTTCCACGTTCATCCTGTTCAGCCAGAACTGGTGTGACGTGATGCTGATGATCCGGCTGCGGGGCAGGCAGCTACAGGCTCTGATCGGAAGGCGCAGCAGCAGTGCAGCGCTTGATCAGGCCCTGGCAGCCGGTAACGGTGCGATTCTGGTTTCCGCTCATCTCGGCAATTGGGAACTGGGCGGTCTGGGGCTGGCTGATCTGGGTTATACGATCAACATGCTGACCTTTCGCGAACCGGATCAGAAGGTCAACGACTTGCGGGAAAAGGTGCGTGGCGAACGGGGCATCGGCATCATCTACGTTGATCGTGAGGATAGCTCTCCGCTGGCGATCATCGAAGCGGTCAATGCCCTGCGACGCAACGAAATTATCTGTCTGCTGGGAGAACGGGACGGTTCGTCACATAGTATCGAACTAGATTTTTTCGGTCGGCCGACCTCGTTTCCGGTGGGAGCCGCCTATCTGGCCCTGGCCAGCGGCGCGCCGATCATCCCGGTTTTCGTACCTCTGGAAAATGGCCGCTATTCGACGCTGATGGATGAAGCCATCTACATCACCGGTGGGCATGGCCAGCACAGTCAGTCGATCCGCAGCGGCATGCAGCGCCTGGCGGCCGTTTTTGAACAGTACATCAAGGCGTATCCGGACCAATGGTTCAATTTATTTGATTATTGGGGTACAAAAGAAAAATAATCGTTTTTACGAGAGGTTTTATATGTCAGAAGAGCTGATTTCAAAGGTAAAACAGATGATTATTGACAGCCTGCGTATCGAGGGGATGTCGGCTGATGAAATTGACACCGATGCGCCGCTGTTTGGTGACGGTTTGGGTCTGGATTCAATCGATGCACTACAGCTGGTGGTGGCTATGGAGAAAGAGTTCGGCGTAGTCGTGCCGGACGCGGCTACCGGGACGGTGGTATTTGCCTCGGTTCGCAGTATGGCCGGCTATATTGCAGAACATGCACAATGAAAATTCTCTTCATCGCTCCCGGTTGGGAAAAGGGACGATTATGGGGTGAGCTGGCCTTTAAATTTCCGACTTTGTCATTGGCAGCCCTGGCAGCGGTGACCCCGCCTGAGTGGGACGTTGAGCTGTTGGATGATAATTTTGAAAAGATCAATTATTCCTGTGACGCTGATATCATTGCCCTGACCGCCATGACTCCCCAGGCACCGCGCGCCTACCGGATTGCAGATGAGTTCCGTCGCCGAGGAAAAACGGTCGTAATGGGCGGTTTCCATGCCAGCAATCTGCCGGATGAAGCACTGACGCATGTCGATGCCGTTGTGGTGGGGGAGGGCGAGCTGGCCTGGCCGCAGCTGCTGCAGGATTTTCACCGTAAACAGCTTCTGCCTCGTTATCAATCCCGTGAGCAGATGCCGATGGATGTCATTCCAACCGCTCGTCGTGAAATTTTTAAAGGCAAGCGCTACCTGTTGAGCAACACGATCCAGACGACGCGCGGTTGCCCCTTTGATTGTGAGTTCTGCTCGGTAACCGCTTTTTATGGCCGTAAATACCGCAAACGGCCGATAAAAAATATCCTCGAGGAGCTGGTCCAGCTCCGAAAATCTAATTCATTCATCTTTTTTGTTGATGACAATCTGGTGGCCGATCGAAAGTATGCCCTGGAGCTGTTTACCGGTATGAAAGGGATGGATTTCAAGTGGCTCTCGCACTCTCCGATTGATTTTGCCGCCGATACCGAACTGATGAAAGCTGCCGGTGAGTCCGGCTGTTACGGCATGTTTGTCGGCTTTGAATCGCTCAATCAGGAGGCGTTGACCGCCATGGGCAAGGTCACCAACCTGGCCTCCTCCTATCGTGATTATGCCAAATCCTTTCATGATAACGGTATCGGCATCCTGGGGTCATTTGTACTTGGCTACGACGGCGATACCCCGGCGATTTTCGAACCGCTGCTGCGCTTCTGCGAGGATGCCCGCCTTGAATCCGCCATTTTCCCGCTGCTGACCCCCTATCCCGGTACTGCCGTGCGGCAGCGCCTGGAAGCCGAAGGAAGAATCATCTCCAATAACTGGCAGGATTATGACATGGAGCATGTCAATTTCCGGCCGATCGGCATGACGGTTGAACAGCTGCAGGAAGGCTACAACTGGCTGAACAACAGTTTTTATTCGCTCCCCTCCATGTATCGGCGTCTCTTCAAGCTCCATCGCTCTCTACAGGTTTTTGCCCCGATGAATTTCGGGTTCCGGGCTGCGCTGCGCCGTAAGTAGGCAGCGCAATGAACCTGAAAACTTCCACCACAGAGTCACAGAGAGCACAGAGGAATCATTGATCCTAAAAACGGCAGTTCATGAACCACAGAGCAACTGAGAAACAGAGAAATCAGGCAGTAACATCAACAACTGACATAACCAAAATGGTGAATGATTTTTTGTCGTTTTATTCTGAAAATTTCTTTGTTTTTGCTCAGTTGCTCAGTTGCTCTGTGTTTCAAATGCTTTTTCCAGGTTGATTTTTTCAAAAAGAACGTACTACCTCAAAGGTTAACGGCACAACAAAGAGATTCTAAGGCGAATATCTTTTTAGTATTAAGAATTTTCTCTGTGCCCACTGTGACTCTGTGGTAGGGTTTGCAGGATTCAGGATGAAAGGTAACTGCTATGAACTGCTGGATGTTTCCGGGACAACCGATGCGCCATGAGTATCTCTTTCCCGAACAACATGGGGAGCAGATTGGTACGCTCGCCCGCTCCGTCACCGGTTTTAATCCGCTGAGCTGTCAGGAGAGCGATGTTACCTTGAGTGAACATGTGCGCCTACAGATTTACGGCACCGCCGTCAGTCTTTGCCGGGCACGCGAACTGCGCGCTGTCGGTCAAAATCCGGATCTGATCATCGAGCATAGTATGGGTATCTACCCGGCCCTGGCCGTCTGTGGCTCGATCTCGGAGCAGGATGCACTTGCCATGACCGCCCGGGTCGGAGTTGTCCTGACAGAAGCCTTTTCCGGACTGCGTTACGCGTTGGGGTGTCTGGTCGGCCTGGCCGAGGAACCGGCCAGATCAGCTGCCGCACGGCATGGCGTTTATCTGGCCAACTACAATACGTCACGGCATTTTCTGCTGGCCGGAGAACATGCTGCCGTCATGGCGGCACTGGAAGCGTGCAGCGCGGCGGGCGCTTTTTCGGTATCACTCTTTGAATGCGATGCCCCCCTGCATACGCCGGATATGGCGGAAGCCGCTGCAGAGCTGCGTAAAATTTTCGACGATTACCATTATGCAGAACCGGCAGTTCCTCTTCTGGAGCATATCAGCCAGAAACATCTCGCCGCTGTAGATATCCCCGTCTTTCTGCTGGATGAGCTGCTGCATCCGGTCTGGTGGCAGCGCAGTTACCAGGCTGCACGTAGCCTGGGCTGTACTGTTTTTAGTGAAGTCGGCGCCGGTGATGCACTCAAAAAATTCAACCGCTGGATCGATAGCGAAGGTGCGCCATGAGGTATCACGAAACGCCGGTCACGGTGCGCTTCAACGAAGTGGATGCCTATCGTGTGGCCTGGCATGGACACTACGTTGCCTGGCTGGAGACAGGCCGACTCGGGTTGACCGGTCTGTTCGGTCTGGATGCCTTTCAGTTGGCTGAACTGGGCTATCTCGGTCCGGTCGTGAACCTCGAAATCAAATACCTGCGTCCGGCTCGATTTAATGATCAGTTGACCGTTAAAACCGGTCTCGTCCCCACTGATTCTGCCACCTTGATCTTTGAGAGTGTCATCGTTGACGCTGATGGGGTAAAGCTGGCCTCGGCACTGACAACACACGCCCTGACGGATCTGAATGGTGTACTGCAATTTCAGCTGCCGGCTGTGATTGCCAAACGTTTGGCCCGCATGCGAAGCTGGTTGGAATCGCCATGAAGGTACTGCTGATCTCCGCCAATCGTGAACGCTCCCCCTATCCGGTATTTCCGATAGGATTGGCCTATCTGGCCGGCCCCCTGGCCGCTGCCGGTCATCAGCTGGCAGTTGTTGATCTCTGCTTTGAAGCTGATCCGGAACGGGCGGTCACTGCAGAGCTGGAAACGTTCGCACCTGATCTGGTCGTGATTTCCCTGCGCAACATCGATAACGTTACGTGGCCCGCCTCGCGTTCCTATCTGGAAGGGGTCAAAGGGATCGTCACGATCTGTCACCGACAGGCGCGCACGGTCGTCGGTGGCTCCGGATTTTCACTGATGCCGCAGGAGGTACTGGCGTATCTGCAGGCCGATTTCGGCATAGTGGGGGAGGGGGAATTACTGCTCCCGCAGCTTCTGGAAAAAATTGAAAACGGCCTGGATCCGCAGGGATTGCCGGGATTACTGGTCAGGGGCTGTTCTGTATTTCAGCCACCGCAGCCACTGGCGCAGATCGGGACACCCGACCGCACTCTTTTTAATGTGGCACGCTATCAGCGCGAGGGGGGGATGGCCAATGTCCAGACCAAGCGCGGCTGTCCCTTCTGCTGTATCTACTGCACCTATCCGCTTCTGGAGGGGCGCGCCATGCGGCTGCGGCCGGTGACCGAGATCATCACCGAACTGCGGACTTTGGTTGATGAGCAGGCCATCAGCTACGTCTATTTTGTTGATGATATTTTTAATTATCCGACCGCCTTTGCAGAAGAGTTGTGTCGTGCCATGATCTCTGCGCCGTTTACGGTCGCCTGGACCGCTTTTATTAACCCGGCTTTTATAACAGCTGAGCTGCTCGATCTGATGCTGGCTGCCGGTTGCGATGCAGTGGAGTTCGGCACCGAATCCGGTTCCCCGCAGATGTTGAAGAACCTCGGCAAATCATTTACGGTAGAAGACGTTCGCACTGCATCACTGCTCTGCCGTCAGCGTGGTGTGGATTTTGCCCATTACATGCTCTTCGGCGGGCCGGGTGAGACGCAGGAAACCGTAGCGGAAAGCTTTGCCCTGATGGATGAACTGCAGCCGACGGCGGTCATCACCATGACCGGTATCCGCATCTATCCCGGCACCTCAATATATCAGACGGCGCTGGCTGAAGGGGGTGTCACCGCCGCTACGAATCTATTGCAGCCGGTTTTTTATATCTCTGCGCTGGTCAGGCAACAGCTGGCCGAGCTGGTTATTACGGAAGCGGTTAAACGCACCAATTGGGTTGTGCCGGGGCTGGAAGTCAACATAAGTGATGCCATGCTGGACGCCCTGCGCATGTTCCCGGTCAAAGGGCCGCTCTGGAAACTGATGAAACGGATGGGCAGGAGTCGGGTCAAACCGATGTAAACGGATTTTGTAAAGGAGCCCCTATTGGAATTTCATGATAAACGCATCGTTGTCACCGGCGGCACTCGCGGCATCGGCCGGGCGATCTCGCTGGCTTTTGCAACCGGCGGGGCGCACGTTTTTGCCGCCTATCTTTCCAATGAGAGCGCCGCGAACGAGACATGTGTCATGGCAGAGGGGCTGGCAGGGAGCATCACGCCGGTTAAAGCCGATGTCAGTACGGTGGCCGGTGCGCAACTCCTGATCAATCAGGCCGCCAGAGAAGCCGGCTACATTGATGTACTGGTCAATAATGCCGGCATCATCCGTGACGGCTGGTTGGCGATGATGGCTGATGATGACTGGGATGCCGTAATCCATACCAATCTTTATCCACTGTTTCACTGCAGCAAATGGGGACTTCGCAAGATGATGTCCCGCCGCAGCGGCAGTATTATCATGATTTCGTCCGTTTCGGCTCTTGCCGGTACCGCCGGTCAATCCAATTACGCCGCCTCCAAGGGGGCTGCCATCAGCTTCGCCAAATCATTGGCGCGTGAGGTTGGCGTAATGGGGATCCGCGTCAATGCTGTTGCGGCGGGGTTGATTGCCACCGAAATGACCGCAGGCATGAAACAGGATCTCGTCGATGGCATCGTGAAAGGTTCTGCGCTTGGCAGGATCGGTAGACCGGAGGAGGTGGCCGATGCGGTTCTGTTTCTGGCTTCCGGACGGGCATCCTATATCACCGGGCAAACCCTGGTAGTTGACGGTGGGATACTCTGATGAATGCCCTGACGAACATTCCGTCTGACAAGAGACAACGGGTTGCCATAACCGGCCTTGGTATTTTCTGCGGAGCCGCCACGAACGTAGCATCGTTCCGTCAGGCGCTGTCCGGAAATACGAGCGCGATCGGAACGCTTGACCTGTTTGATACGTCGGATTTCCCCTCTCACATCGGCTGTCAGGTGAAAGGCTATGACCCGCTGAATTATTTCGATCGCCGTGCCATTCGCAAACTCTCGCGTGCTGACCAGTTCGGGTTGATTGCAGCTGGTGAGGCTCTCGATGCCAGTGGTGCTGCGACTTTCTATTCCCCCTATGATATCGGTGTTTCAATCGGGGGTGGAGCGGGGGGCATGTTCCAAAGTGAACAGTGGCTGAAGTCGCACCTGGCCGGAGAGAAGAGCGAACCGGTCCTGCTGCGCGGTCTGCTGCCGGACAAGAGCGCCACAGAAATCGCCCTGCGCTTCGGTCTGGCCGGTTATCAGGGAACCATCACCACCGCCTGCTCCTCTTCGGCGACCGCTGTCGGCTGGGGCGCCGACCTGGTTGCCGGCGGACAACAGAAGGCGATGCTGGTCGGCGGTGTCGATACGCTCTCGCTGCTGACGTTTTGTGGGTTTAATGCATTAAAAGTCGTCGATCCTTGCCCCTGCTCCCCCTTCAGTCTTGGTCGTCAGGGAATCTCGCTGGGTGAAGGGGCCGCGTTTATGGTGCTGGAGCGCGAAGATGACGCCCTGGCACGCGGGGCCCAGCTGTACGGATATATCCTCGGGTATGCCCTGGCAGGCGAGGCCTACCATATGACAGCGCCCGAGTCGAGCGGATCCACGGCTGCCCGCGTCATGCAGGCCGCCATCGCTTCGGCCGGGGTGCAGAATGATCAGGTTGGTTGGGTAAATGCCCATGGAACCGGGACACCACTCAATGACGGTATTGAATCACAGGCCGTCAAGCAGGTTTTCGGTGAACAGGTCGCCGGGGTGCCGCTGATTTCCACCAAGGCTCTGACCGGGCATTGTCTGGGGGCGGCCGGGGCGGTTGAGGCGCTGGCAACCATACTGGCGTTGAACCTGCGTATTATTCCGCAGACGCTCAACTTCCGGGGGCGCGATCCGGAATGCGATCTGGAGTACTGTCACGCCGCTCCTCGTGCCTGCGCCGCGACGGTGGCGCTCTCGAATTCATTTGCCTTTGGGGGCAATATTACCTCTCTGGTGCTGGGGGTATGACACGCATGTCGAATGATATTGTTATCAGCGGGTATGCGGCCGTGACTGCCGCCGGTATCGGCGTTCTGCCGTTGCTGGATGTGCTGCACAACGGCGGCGATGCTCTCTCGGCCGTACCCGCCGATATCCCTGGTGGTGCGGGGCAGCGCTGGGGCAGGGCACTTTCGTTCAAAATTGCCGACTATATGCCCCCCTTGAAGGCGCGCAAGCTGGATCGCTGCAGTCAGTTTGCCGTGGCGGCCAGTGCTCTGGCCCTGCAGGATGCCGGAGTGGTGGTGGCTGATATGCCGCCCGAGCGGATCGGTATCATTTTGGGCTGCGGGTTCGGCGGTATCGCCAATTCGGTTGATTTTCTGTCCGGTTACTTCAAGGATGGCGTCAACGGCCTCAATCCGATGCTGTTTCCAAATGTTGTCTCCAATGCCCCCGCCAGTAATGCCTCCATTGAACATGGTCTGAAAGGGCCCAACGTCACCTTGATTCAACGCTTCTGCTCGGCCGAAGCGGCCTTCATGATGGCCTGCCGCTGTATCCAGGAGGGGCGGGCCGATATCATGCTGACCGGTGGCGCCGATGACCTGACGCCGCAGATGATAACCGGCTTCGCTGCTACCGGGCAGTTGCGTCGCTACGCATCCTCCTTTGGTGAGGGGAGCGGTATGCTGGTGCTGGAGAGTGCCGCTCATGCCGCCCGGCGTGGCGTTGTACCACGTGCGACTCTTGAACATATCAGTACGCTCGGCCTGCTGCTGAAGGGGAGTGAAACGGAGGGATTTTGCAGATTGCTGGAGGGATCTGAAGGCTGCGATCTGCTCTCGCTTTCCGGGACGACAGCCCTTGACCCGCAGTTAATGCAACAGTTACCGGACGTTCCTACTCTTGACATTGCTCCGCTGATCGGTCGCAGCCTGGCTATGGGGGGTGTTGCCATGGCGTTTCTGCTGGCCTCCCTGCCTGCCGGTCAGCAGGGTCTGCATCTGGCCGCTTCTCCGGAAGGGCCCTACTACGCCATCCGTTTTCGCGGAGGCGCGTCTGTTCAACCCTGATCCCGCTACATACCTGCCGCATCGCTATCCGTTCCTGCTGCTGGATCGGATCATTGCCCTTGAAGACGGTATCCAGGCGACCGCACTCCGCGCGGTTTCATCGTCGTATGGAGTCGCCCAGATGTTGTTAGTAGAGTCGGTTGCCCAACTATCCGGCATTCTGACGATCACGACCGAAGGGGAGGGTGGCTTTCTGGCCTCCATTGACAGGGCCGAGTTCTCCGGAACCCCACAGGTTGGTGATATGCTCACTATTTCCGCGCGGGTGATCAAATCATTCGGGAGGCTGTTCATGGTCGCGGGGGAAGTCTGTTGTGAAGGACGAACATTGTTGACGGTACAGCTGACGCTGGGAGTGGGGAAGTTATGAGGTTAAGAAATTTAGTTACTGAAACAGAGAGCGCCAGTGCAACAGAGACGTCAAAAACGTTCAGACAAAATATTCTTTTTCACGAAACCCGACATGCATGTACCTCAGTTGCTCTGTTGCTCTGTGGTTCAAATATTTTGTTCAGTTTTTTGTGTTTGTCTTTTTTGTGGCTTCTACCTGCATTCGCCGAGGCCCGTCCGATTGCCGCGCTGGACGGTTTGGAGGCGCTGCGGGCCGGATTTGCCGGCATTTCTGATTTCAGTGCTGAAATAACACAGGAAAAAAAACTCGCACTTATGCGACGCACAATGACCATGAGCGGGACGGTGCGTTTCAAAAAACCGGATCAGTTTTTTATGGCACTTAATCCTCCGTACTCAAGTCGCATGGTGCTGAAGGATACCCAGCTTCAGCAGCTGGCCGGACAGGGCGGAGTTCCAAACAGGATTATCCTGCCGCCTGATCAGGGCCTCGGACGCTGGTTTGCAAAACTGGCCACGCCGGTCACCCGGCTGCCGGAAGGTATTGATATTCAGGCTGATCTGACCCACAACATCTACACGTTGGTTATCAGGCCACTCAGTTCCGGTCAGGTTAAGGGGCAGATAAAAGAGGTGATGATCACCTTCTTGAAAGACGGCACCATCCGGCGTCTGGCCATACTGGAGCAGAACGGCGACAAGGCCACCATGACCTTTAAAAACCTGCGCCGCAACATCGGGCTGACTGATACGGATTTCCAGCTTGTTCCGATAGAGTGAGCGAGCAATGCAATTGACACATGTGCAGTAGTTTTCATTTTGTACTACCAAAAACGGTACTTCCACCACAGTGTCACAGAGAACACAGAGGAATCATTGATTATTTAAAAAAGAGCGTATCACCCCGAAGGTGAACGGTAAAACAAAGTAGATTCTAAGGCCAATGTCTTTTTATTAAGAATTTTCTCTGTGCCCTCAGTGACTCTGTGGTAGGGTTTGCAGGATTTAGGTACTACATATTTAGTTCCCAACGAGGTTACATCATGGCTTCATTATCGTTGCGAATTCTTGACGAGATCCTTCACGACGTTGACGATTATGCCCGGCAGTTACACCTTTCCCGTGCCGAATATGTTCGTAAAGCGCTTGAACAGATGAATATGACGGTAGCCGCTCAGCAACGTAGAACGCGGCTTATGGAAACCAGTCTGAAAGTGCGCATGGAAAGCATGAAGGTTAATAGCGAGTTTAGTGCATGTGAAGATGTCCCGAATACGTAGTAACGCAACAGAGCAATGTCGCGTTGAAAAGACTAACGCGACCTACAATTATATTTTCCGTTCGTGGTGAGCTTGTCGAACCATGAACGGCTGCCCCCTTCGACAAGCTCAGGGCGAACGGAAAATAATATCCCTTATTCGGTGAGAAAAAAATGTTCCTGCTACGCTTCCTGAAAATATGCCTTCCTCTGCTGCTGTTGTCGGCCTGTGCTGCTGCTCTGCCGCCGCTCACGTACAATCCGGCACTGGCGCTGGAAACTCTCTCGGCTGCGGTTTCAATCTCGATCACAACGGCTGAAACCGGTATGTCGGCCAGCGGTTTTCTGGTGTATCGCCGACCTGATCAGCTGCACCTGGTCGTGCTCTCTCCCTTCGGAACGACGCTGATGGAGGTATTTGCCCGTGGCGAGCTGATTACACTGCTCTATCCCGGAAAGTCTGTCGCTTACGTCGGTACGATTGATGAATTGCCTACCAGCGGCGGCCTACGGGGGTGGCGCATGATGCGCTGGATCATGGATGCAGCGCCCTCTCCTGACAATCGCTTGAATACGACGCTTGTGCGACTTGCTTCTGATGGGAGTCAGGAAACCGTTAGCTACGAACAGGGACTGATTACGACCAAGAAAAATGGTGTCGGCGATCAGGTCTACTACTCCGGGTATACTGCCATCAACGGAATTCCACTGGCGGCCGAGATCGATTTGCGCAGCAGCACAAACGATCAGATCCGGCTGCTGCTGGCTGAGCCGGAGGTAAATACTGCGTTGGAAGAAGCCGCATTTCTGCCGCTGCTGGATGGGCTGAAGGTCCTGCCGCTCTCCGAAATAAAGGGTTTATAGCTACCGATGTCAAAAAACTGGTTCAACGCCGCCTCGACGAGGGTCAATTCGCTCACGCAGCGCCATCTGGAATGGATTTTCCGGATAACAACGACCCGCCCGCTGCAGGTCGTGCTGCTCTTTGTTGTGGCCATCCTGCTCTCCGGTCTCTCATTACTTTCCACCCGCTTTGACAGCGATATCTTCCAACTCTTTCCAAAACGTCTTCCGGCGTTGCGCCTGATGCTTGATACCATGCAGTGGACCGGCAGCGCCAAAGAGGCCTACTTTCTGTTGGAAGGTGACACCCGGCTTCTGCCGCAGGAAGCGGCTCGTTTTGCCGAACGACTGCGAAGAGCGCAGGTCGATGGTACACCGGCCTTCACTCGTATCACCTGGCAGATCTACGATCAAAGCCAGGCCGCTGCATTTCGTGAGTTTATTAAATTTGCCGTGGCCCGCCCGCAGCTCTTTATCAACGTGACCGATGTACCTGATCTGGCGGCCCGTTTTTCTGCCACGCGTCTGGATAGTCTGCTGCTCCGTCTGCAGTCGGAGTTGGCCGGTCAGATCGGTGGTGCCATGACCGGTCTGGCCACGGTCGATCCGCTTTTCGTACGCGAGCTGATACTGCCGCGCATCAAAAGCGGAAGTCAGGCACTCGACCTTGATCCGGATTCCTCATATTTCATCTCGCGTGACGGCAGTCTGTTGGTCATGATCGCCGAACCGGCCCGTAGCGTTCAGGATATGGCCTTTGCACGCAAGCTTGTGGCGGCTATCAACCTGGCCCGCCGTGATCTCCCGCTGAAGATTTCCTGTGCCGGTGCTCATATCAGTGCCGTGCTGGATGAAGCGGCCATGAAATCAAATATCCTGGCCTGCATTCTCTCCTCGCTGGTTGTGGTACTGGGGATATTTTACGCGACCTATCGCCGCATTCTGCCGACGCTGCTGATACCGCTGATCCTGATCTGCGGCGTAACGCTGGCGCTCGCCACTGCCGGGCTGTTCAGCGGCTCGATCCATATCATCTCGTTTGCGTTCATGGCGCTGATTATCGGACTGGGGACCGATTACTCGATTCACCTCTACGATCGTTTTCACAGTGAGAGGGCCGCCGGTGTTGCCACCGCTGATGCGCTGCATCTGGCGCTGGTTGATAGCGGACATGGCGTCTTTACGGCCGCAATTACAACTGCGCTCCCTTTTCTGGCACTCTCGATCTCTGATGTTCGGGCACTGTCAGAACTGGGTCTGCTGGTCGGTCTGGGGGTAATCTTTTCGCTCTACGCAACGCTCTTCTTTTTGCCGCCGCTCCTGATCTTCATGGAGCGACATTTTCCGGCCGATTATCGGGCGGTGCCCGGTTTTGGACTAGGCAGGCTGTGGCGCTTTGCAACCGGTAGGAGTGTTGTGGTGATCATGATCTCGGTGTTTGTGGTCATTGTGCTGGGGGTGAAGGCGCTGCGGATTCAGTTTGACGGTGAGCTTAAAAACCTGCAACCGCGCCATTCAGAGGCCTTTCTTGCGCAGGAGAAGATTGAAAAGCATCTCAGTCTGGCACCCAAACAGATGTTGGTTGCGATCGAAGGGAGTGACCTGAATCAGGTGCTGGAGCGGACAGCCCGTGTTGAAAGGGTTGCAGAAGGTCTGCAGCAGCAAGGCAAGGTCGTAGCCTGGTCATCGATCGGCCGGATCATCAATAGCCCAGCCATGCAGGGTGCGGTCATTGCGGCACTTGGTCGTGTCGTAAAAAATGGAGATCTGGCCATCAGTCTGAGTGCTGCTCTGGAACGTCACGGTTTCACCCGCGAGCCGTTCAATGACTATCTTCTGGTGGCTGAAACCATGAAACACGCGCCGCTGCTCTCCAGTAGCGAAGCGCTGGCCGGTCTGGCTGCATCGCCATTAAAAGGTGTTCTGGACCGGCACCTGATCAAGGACGCTGCCGGTTGGCACGCCCTGGTTTATCTGCATTATCGCGGCCCGGAATTTAATCTGCCGGTTTTTATCTCTGAACTGGCTGCCATTGATCCTGCCGCCCGGGCCAGCAGTGTCGATCTGATCAGCGAGCAGCTGTCAGCTGCTGTTCGCAGTGGTTTTGTCTGGGCCGTTGTGCTGGGTAGCGTTGTGGTACTGTTTCTGCTGCTGGCGCATTTTAATTCTCTGGCAGGGATATTTTATGCACTCTTTCCGGTCGTTGCCGGTTCACTGGCGATGCTCGGTATCATGGCAATGAGCGGCATGGGGCTCAATTTTATGAACGCCATGGTGCTGGTAACCATCATCGGCATGGGGAGTGATTACGGTCTGCATATCCGCCACCGCATCGCCGAGGTAACTCTGCAGGAACAGGAGCAGCGTTTCGTCCAGGCTGGTCGCGCCGTGCTGTTGTCGGCACTGACAACAATAGCCGGTTTCGGCTCGCTGGCGCTGGCTGATTATCCGGCGCTGGCCTCCATCGGCTGGGCGACCAACTTCGGTGTCGGCTGTACGGCCATCTTTGCAATGATAACGCTGCCGGCAATTGTCGCCCGGGTTACTAAATGAGATATGAGCTGATGTTTTGACAATTTCCGGTAATCTTGGTACCGTTCATTCGCTTTTTGTCATTATCGGATAATAAGGAGTACTGTCGTGAAATACATCTGGTACATAATAATATTTGTGGCCAGTTTTACCGTCCTGATTGTCACTCTGACGTTCGATCGTCAGCCTGCCAAAAAAATCGTAGCAATTTCTGTTAACGATAAACAAATCTCCCGTGAAGAGTTTAATCTGCTGCGTGCCTCGGTACATGCGTCAGATGAACGCGATTTTATTAACTCTCTGGTCGTAAGGGAGCTCATGATTCAGGCCGCTCAACAAGAGGGCGTTGACAAGGAGGAGACGTTTCGGCGCTCCATTCAGGATTATTACGAACAGACGCTGATCAAACAGGTGATGGATAAGAGGGTGAGCAGCATCAAGCTTTCTGTGACGGAAGCGGAGATTGACCATTTTGCTGAATTTCAGGGGAGTTCGGTCAAACTTACCATCTTGAGAGCCAACGATGATACAGCGGCAAAAAACAGTCAGTTCACCCGCAAAGAAACGAAAACGGTGCCGGTGCAGGACCTGGCCGGAGAGATAAGTGAACATCTGGATGATTTAAAGGTCGGGGAACGCACAGCCCCTTTTTGTACGGAGAGCGGGTGTGAAGTTTTTCAACTCGATGCTGTTATCCCACCTGTTTCCCGGTCGCTACATTCGACAGGGAGCCGAGATAAGTTGCGTTATTGCTCGAAGCGTTGCATTTGTTGGTCGTGATGATCATCGAACTGATATCGTTGGCACAAAAATTTGGGATTCACCTCGTGGGGACAACTTTAAAACGATAATCGAAGATGATGTGTGGATTGGTCATGGTGCAATTATCATAGCTGGCGTCAGGATCGGGAGTGGTTCAATTGTTGCGGCTGGGAGTCTAGTTGTACGTGATATTCCGCCTTGCAGTATAGTTGGTGGAAATCCGGCAAAGGTTATAAAATCACGATTCAGCGCAGATGATGTTATTAGACATCTAGCAATTGTAGCTCCTGGCAAGAACCGGGGTTGCTAGAAAAACTGGGCGCGGGTGCCCGAAAATCTTTTGAAACGCTCTACAACAAAGATGTCAACTATGAGTGTCTGATGGGGATTTATGAGGCGGCTATGAAGCAGAGACTAAAATGATCTGGCATGAGAGCATACAGTTTTACAAAAGCGTATGACAGGATTTCATTGCAGGCGGTGTGTGTTTGATCTATAAAATACACGGTGATTCGATGATGAACGGAGGAATGTATGGCAATCGCACTGGAAAAGAAATTTGCGACACTGGTGGGAGATATTCAGGTTATCCAAAAAGAGTTGGTACTCTCTAAAATGCAACATATCAAAAAGACACGCCGGTATCAGGATGCTTGGAATGCACTATCCCAAAAAATATCAAATTCTTGGGATACCATAACAGCAGTCGATGAAATTTCCTCTCAGAGAGAAAAAAAGTGGTGAAGTCAGTTACCATAGACAGCTCTGTAATAATTTCTTCATTACTTCCAAATGAAAAGCGCCATGAGGAAGCTTGCCTAATCTGGGGTAAAGTTTTGAGTGGTGAGACACCCGCTGTTATGCCTTGTTCAGTTCTTGTAGAAGTTGTTGCGGCAATACGAAGAAGGACAGGTTCAGAGCTTCTGGCCGTGGAAGTCCAGAAAACCCTAGAAAATATTTCAGCTATTTCGTTCGTTATGCTTGATAGTAGAGCCGCAGCCAAAGCGTGCAAGGTTGCGACAAAGACCGGATTGCGTGGTATGGATGCTCTTGTTGTCCAGGTAGCCAGAGAGTTTAAAGCAGAATTGATAACATTTGATATTGAAATGCAGCAGAAGGCTGCCACCGTACTGTAGTCGTATTTTATTGGTATTTATTACTATTGTGTGGTGCACGACCGATTGAGGCGGGACAATGTCAAACTTTATTTTCATATGTTTCTTATATATCTTTTTATCTCCGCTGCCGCTATATGCTGCTGCTCAACATACCGAATTCGTGGTTTCTCCGTCTGGTTCAGATCGTAACCATGGCACCTTTGACAAACCGTTAGCCACGCTTGAACATGCCCGTAATGCAATCCGCGAACTCAAGCAAAAAAACAATTTTCCTCCTGGTGGCGTAACAGTCCTGATCCGTGGCGGCACCTACAATCTCTCAAAAACTTTTGAACTCACTGAGAAAGATTCCGGTACTGAAAAATCCCCCATCATCTATCGCCCCTACAAAAACGAAAATGTGTATCTGACCGGCGGTAAAGAGCTGAACGGTTTTGTTCCCGTTACGGATGCTAAAATTCTGAAACGACTGGTCGCTGCCGCCCGTGGCACGGTTGTGCAGGTCGATCTTAAAGCTTTGGGCATTACCGATTTTGGTGAATTGAAACCGCGTGGTTTTGCCCGATACGGAATTCATGCTGCCTTGGAGCTGTTCTATAATACCAAGCCTATGACGCTGGCGCGTTGGCCAAATAATGGATGGGAAAAGATACTGACTACTCCTGCCGGTCATTCCGGGGGGCGCTTTCAATACAGCGGCAACCGACCGGAATGCTGGTCAGAGGCGGATGATATCTGGCTGCATGGCTATTGGACCTGGGATTGGGCCGATTCGTTTGTCAAAGTTGCGAAGATAAACAGACAGGCACACGAGATTGCCACCCAAGAGCCGCATGGCGTGTATGGCTATAAAAGTGGTGGACGTTATTATGCGTTGAACATCCTGGAAGAGCTGGATGAAGCTGGTGAGTGGTATCTGGATCGAAGAACGGGTCTTCTGTATTTCTGGCCTCCAGCACCCCTTAAACGGAATTCAGCAGCCGTCTCGTTGCTTACAACGGTTGTATCTCTGCGTAATACTTCTCATGTTACATTTCGGGGCATGACCATCGAACAGTGCCGTGGTACAGCTGTGACCATTTCCGGTGGAAGTGACAACCGAATTCTCGGCTGTACCATCCGCAACACCGGTAACGAAGCGATTAAAATCGAAGGCGGTTCACGTAATGGTGTGCAGAGCTGTGACATATATCAGTGTGGCGATGGTGGCATTATCCTGTCCGGTGGTGACCGTAAAACACTGACCGCTGCCGGTAACTATGCCGTCAATAATCGCATCCATGACTTCAGCCGCTGGGTACGGACCTATAACCCCGCTATCGCAATTAATGGTGTCGGCAACCGGATTGCCAACAACCAGATCTACAATGCCCCGCACAGTGCTATTATTCTGCACGGCAACGACCACATCATCGAATACAACGACATTCATCACGTCTGCATGGATACCAGCGACGCTGGTGCTTTTTACATCGGACGGGATTATTCGGAGCGCGGTAATATCGTGCGCTTCAACTATTTTCATGAACTTGGGAAAGCCGATGTTCAGGCGATATATCTGGATGATTTTGCCAGCGGCACGACCGTGTACGGCAATGTGGTCTACAAGGCCGCTCGTGGTGTGTTGATCGGCGGTGGCCGCGATAATGTGGTCCGGAATAACGTCTTCCTTGAATGCAGCAAACATTCGGTACACTTGGACGCACGCGGGCTGGGTTGGGCGCGAAAGTTTTTTGACGGCAGTAACACGACGCTTACGGATCACCTGAATGCGGTCAACCATCTGCAGCCACCCTACAGCGTACGTTATCCCCGTTTGGTCGGCTTGTACGATGGTAATCCGGCACAGCCGGATGGTAACGTGATTGTGAATAATATTTCGTTCCGGGGCACGTGGCTTAATCTGGCGAATGACCTTACCAGCAAGGATCTGACGCTGGACGGTAATCTGGTTGACGGCGACCCTGGCTTTGTGGATTATCCCCGCCAGAACTTTCAATTGAAGGGTGATTCACCTGCGTTTATGATGGGCTTTAAACGGATACCACTGGAGAAAATCGGCCTCTACCGGGATGAATATCGCCCGTAACGCTATAGAAACCGAACAGGGCAGGGCGGAACTTCATGAAAAAATGCCACATTCTTGGTTACAGTATTGTCGCCGGCAGTATCGTTGAATGTGTTGAAGATATTGTCGGTGCAATTGCGTTGTCAGACACCCCCCGCTGGTTTGCCTGTCTGAACCCTCATTCCTACGCCATCGCCAACGAAGATCCTCTTTTTACCAAAGCCCTGCATGACGCTGATTGGCTGGTACCGGACGGGTCCGGCGTGGTGATGGCTGCTCGTTATCTGAAATGCCCTGTCCACGAGCGAATTACCGGGAGTGACATTTTTTACGGACTGCATGAACATCTGGAACGTCAGGGTGGCGGCAGGATCTTTTTTCTGGGATCGACTGAAGAGATCCTTTGGGAAATTAGTCAAAATATGGCGCTGGATTATTCAAATCTGGAGGTAGTTGGCACCTTCTCACCCGCGTACAAACCTGATTTTAGTGATGCTGAGTTGGATGAAATGGTTGCTGCCATCAATGCTGCAAAGCCGGATGTGCTCTGGGTCGGGATGACTGCGCCCAAACAGGAAAAATGGATTTACCAGAACCGTCAGCGACTGCAGGTTAAATTTATCGGAGCTATCGGTGCCGTTTTTGATTTCTACACGGGACACGTTCAACGCTCCCATCCAATTTTCCAAAATTTGGGTTTGGAATGGCTCCCGCGTCTGCTGCAGGAACCCCGCCGCCTTTGGCGTCGTATGTGTGTTTCCGCTCCGCTGTTTGTATGGGATGTCGTAAGGTGGAAAGAGCGGAGGTAATGGTGCAATTCATTGCGGGCGGTAACATGTCTTCAATCGGGAGAGTATCATTTGAAGCACTACTGGCCTCGTCACCAGTTATCAACCGGTTAAAGCAGAAAGATCTACGATGACCATTTTTGTCCATATTATACTGAAAATCATGCTGCCGATCATGATTCTGATCTCGGTCGGGTTCATTGCCAACAAAAGTCTGAATCTTGATTCCCGGACCTTTGCCAAGCTGTTCATCTATGTTTTTGTGCCGGCCATCTTTTTCTCCAAAATCTATTACGCCAGTGTCCCATTGAAAGAGGTCTGGTTCATACTGGCATATATCATGGCAATCCAGGTGCTCATGCTGGTAATTGCCGCTCTCTGTACGCGCATATTCGCTTATCCCCGCAGTAAAAGCGTGGCGCTGGGAAATGCGATCATGTACTTCAACAGCGGTAATTACGGCCTGCCGCTGGCCGACCTGGTGTTCAAAGGTCTACCGAATGCTATAACCATCCAGGTGTTGATCATGCTGATCCAGAATATCACTTCCAACACCTTTGGGGTCTTTCGAGCCAGTTCGGCCAACTCCTCTCGTCGGCAATCCATCCGCAACATGCTGGAGATGCCGACGCTGTACGTACTTGCCGTGGTGCTGATCGTGCGATTGTTCCGCATTGAGGTGCCTGAGCAGATCCTGGTTCCGCTCAAATACGTATCGGACGGTTTTATCGGGTTTGCCTTGATAGCACTGGGAGTCCAACTGGCCGAAATAAAGCTCGATTTCAGATTTGGCGATGTACTGCTGCCCTGTTGCATCCGGCTTCTGCTGTCGCCGCTACTCGGCTATCTGATCGTTCTTGCTCTGGGGGTAAAGGGGATTATGGCCCAGTCCATGGTAATCGGCGTTGCCACGCCGACAGCGGTAAACACCGCCATCCTGGCACTCCAGTACAATAATGAATCCGAGTATGCTTCCAGAATTGTCTATTTCACGACTCTGTTCAGCCCCGTCAGTCTTTCGCTGGTTATATTCTGCGCGACAAACTATTTGTAGAGTCGCATTTTACGTCCCCATAACCTGAATGAGTGCAAACCCACAGACACGAATCTATCAAATCTCAAAGCCTGCAGACTCACGACAGACTCTCCAAAACTAAAATCTTGATAGGCGTTATTTTGATTTTGGCGTCAGCACCGGCAGATCGTGAACGTCGATATGACAGGTAAGGCAACGCGGTACCTTTGCATGGAATGCCGCATTGTGCGGTTTGCCATGGCAGTCGGTGCATTGCGGAATGAAGCGATGCTTGCCCTTGTGGCAGGTTACGCAGGTTAAAGCAGCATGTTTACTGGCTCCCTTTGCCAGTTTGGTCACAATCGGGCTGTGACAGGTACTACAGGTGTTGGAAGGTGTTGTTGTAGGGAACACGATGTTCCGTGGCTGATGAACTGGGTGGCACTGAAGACATTGTGCCACGGTCTGTCCTTCAACGTGTGGCTTGTGACAGGTGAAACAGGATGGTTTGAAACCGTGTGATGTATGACACATTGTACAGGCAACCTTCGTATGTTTGCTCGGTACGGTGTCCAACTGCGTGCGTATGGTGGCGTGGCAGTTGTAGCAAAATGTGGCGATCAGCGGCGTTGCGGCAATCTTCCGGGGAGTGTGCGGATTGGAGTGACATGCGAGACAGTCGTTGATCTTTGCCCCGTGCAGCGCATCATGGCACGATGCACATTTAGGCATGATCGCATCATAATTACCCTTGCGCGGGCTATATGCATGCAGGAGGTTGTGGCATTTCTGGCATTCAAACTGGTGATTGCCACCATTTTCTTTCAGCCCCTGAAAAGGGGAGGTATGACATTGCGCACATTGAATTGCGGTGAGTGGCAGTGGTTGTACGGTGTACTGATCAGGTGTGGGCGCGATAGTAACGGTTGCGATTTTTTTGTCGTGTGCCGCAAACGACAGGCTTGAGAACACGAGTACAATTGCTGATACGGATAAAAATTTTCTGATGTTGAAACAATTACGTAGATTCATTTTTCTACCTCGTGCCAGGAGTATTTACGATCCATTATGCGACATGGATTTCGTTTGAATTTTTACCATCAGCCTGAATCAGTACCGGTTTTTTGACTTCAGCGCCTGCGACATTTCACGCTGACTGTCTTTCGTTTTCATATCTTCCCGTTTGTCATACAGCTTTTTACCTTTGGCAAGCCCAATCTCTACCTTGACGAGACCATCCTTGAAATAGAGCCTGAGTGGAACGACCGAAAGTCCTTTTTCGCGGATTCTGCTGTATAAACGATCAATCTCACGGCGATGCAGGAGTAATTTACGATTTCGATCAGGTTGGTGGTTCTGGCGATTGCCGAATTCATACGCGGAAATAGTCAGGTTGTGCAGATACGCCTCGCCATCCCGCACCAGCATGAACGAATCGCCCAGACTTGCCTTGCCGGCCCGTAAAGACTTGACTTCGGTGCCCTGCAGGACTATGCCGGCTTCCAGCTTTTCCTCGATAAAATAATCGTGGTACGCCTTCTTGTTATTGCAGATCAGTTTCTCACTCATGCCGCGCACCATAGCAGAGATTAAATCAAAAAGAAACTCTGCAGGCAGAGCGAATAGCTCCAAAATCATCACATGTTTTAAAAATATCCAAAAAAACGTGTAAAAATAAACACCTTCTTGCAATCAGTCCTGGAGTTCTTTATAGTTCCCCGGCATTCATCTCTGTCGTGAAAGGATCAATTCCATGCCGTCAGTCGATACTACTCCCGCCAACAGGGCAAAACCTACCGCTGCCGATCTGCAGCGCTCTTTTCTAAGGCACTTGCAATACACGCTGGTCAAGGACAAGTATTCGGCAACCAAGGCGGATCTTTATCTGGCTCTGGCCTATGCCGTTCGCGATGTACTGGTTGATCGCTGGCTTGACACGCAGCAGTCGTACTATATCAACGATGCCAAACGGGTTTACTACATCTCCATGGAATTTTTGATGGGGCGCACTCTTGGTAACTGTCTGATCAACCTGGGTATTATGGAGGAGTGGCAGACGGCGCTCAAGCAGATGGGCATTGACGTTGAAGAACTTCAGGAAAAGGAGTGGGACGCCGGATTGGGAAATGGTGGTCTGGGACGCCTGGCTGCCTGCTTTCTTGATTCGATGGCCAGTATGAGCCTGCCGGCTTACGGGTATGGCATCCGCTATGAATATGGCATGTTCTATCAGAAGATTATTGATGGGCGTCAGCAGGAGTATCCGGATAACTGGCTGCGCTACGGCAACCCCTGGGAATTTGACCGTCAGGAACACCTGCATCCGATAAAGTTTCAGGGGAGGGTGGTTGAAGAGATAGACCCGCAGGGACATCGGCGCTTTGCCTGGGTTGATACGACCGACGTTATGGCGCTGGCCTACGACTTTCCGGTGCCGGGCTACGGCAACGAGACGGTAAATACCATGCGCCTCTGGAGCGCCAAATCAACCCGTGATTTTGAATTGGGTTCGTTTAACCAGGGCAACTATATCGGTGCCGTTGAATCCAAAATGCGCACCGAAAATATTTCCAAAGTGCTCTATCCTGCCGACCATATGGCCGAAGGTAAGGAACTGCGCCTGCGCCAGGAATATTTTCTCTCCTCCGCCACGGTGCAGGATATTTTTTACCGCTTTGCCAAAAAGCATGACAACCTGGCTCTGTTGCCGGAAAAAGTAGCCATCCAGCTGAATGACACCCACCCGACTCTTGCAATCCCTGAGTTGATGCGGATACTGCTTGATCAAAAACAACTCGCCTGGGAAGATGCCTGGCAGCTTGCCGTCCGGACGTTTGCGTACACGAATCACACCATACTTCCGGAGGCGCTCGAAAAATGGCCGGTGCAGATGATGGAACGGATTCTGCCGCGTCATCTGCAGATTATTTACCGCATTAATGAACTCTTTCTACAGCAGGTTTCGGCCCGCTTTCCCGGTGATACAGCCCGTTTGCGGCGTATGTCGATCATAGCTGAAGATGGCGACAAGAGTGTGCGCATGGCTTATCTGGCAATTATCGGCAGCCATTCGATCAATGGAGTTTCGGCGCTGCACAGCCAGATCCTGAAAGATGATCTGTTCCACGATTTTTATGAGCTCTGGCCGGAACGTTTCAATAACAAAACCAATGGCATCACCCAGCGGCGGTGGCTGAAATACAGCAATCGCTGGCTGGCGGATCTGATTTCATCCCGTATTGGAGAAGGCTGGGTTTCAAATCTGGATGAACTGAAACAGCTGGTACCGCTGGCGGAACAACGTGAATTTCAGCAGCTCTGGATGGAGGTCAAACGCGCCAACAAACGCAAGCTGGCTGACTATATCCGCGAGCAAAACGGCGTTGAAGTCTCCTGCGATTCCATGTTCGATTGCCAGACAAAACGTATCCATGAATATAAGCGTCAGTTACTGAACGTGCTGCACGTCATCACCCGCTACAACCGCATCAAGGCCAATCCCGGCATCAACCTCGTGCCGCGTACGGTCATCTTCGGCGGCAAGGCGGCTCCTTCGTATTATATGGCCAAACTGATTATCAAACTGATCAATTCGGTCGGTGATGTCGTTAACAATGATCCGGCGATCGGTGCTCTGCTTAAGGTGGTTTTTCTCGGCAACTATAACGTCTCGCTGGCTGAGATGATCTTTCCGGCTGCCGACCTGTCCGAACAGATTTCCACAGCCGGTACCGAAGCCTCGGGAACCGGTAACATGAAGTATTCGCTGAACGGGGCTCTGACGATCGGTACCCTGGATGGTGCCAATATCGAGATTATGGAGGAGGTTGGGCGCGATAACATTTTTATTTTTGGACTGACGACCGAGCAGGTCAACGGACTCAAAGATGCCGGTTATCATCCTCAGGATTACTATCGTCACAATCGCGAGCTGCAGCAGGCCATTGACATGATCAATGACGGAACGTTTTCTTTAGGCGATAACACTGTTTTCAGGCCGATTGTGGATGCTCTGGTGGGGATTGATACCTATCTGCTGATGGCCGATTATGCTTCCTATATCGCCTGTCAGGATCAGGTTGACAAGCTCTATCAACACCCCTTCGAATGGGCGCGCGTCTCGATCCTGAATACAGCCGGTATGGGCAAGTTTTCCAGCGATCGGACGATTGCTGAATATGCCAGCGAAATCTGGGATATCAAGCCGGAGGCGGTCAGTCGTCACAGCAGAAGAGATTTGTGTTAATGGGTCTCAAACGATCAGAATCACCGGGATTATGGGATCAGTCTGAAATGCCGGGAGCATCTGCTCCTGCACATGCGCCACTGGCTGAACGGATGAGGCCGCGCTGTGTGGCCGAGTTTGTCGGACAGCAGCATCTGGTCGGTGAAGGTCGCATTCTGCGGCGCATGATCGAAACCGACTCGCTGGCCTCTTTAATACTCTGGGGGCCGCCCGGTTGCGGCAAGACCACGCTGGCCCACATTATTGCCGCCGAAACCAGTTCGCACTTCATTTTCTTCTCCGCCATCCTGTCAGGCGTCAAAGAGATCCGTGAAATATTCCGCGAGGCGGAAGGCTACACGGCGCGCGGACAACGCACCATTCTGTTTATCGATGAAATTCACCGATTCAATAAATCTCAGCAGGATGCCTTTCTCCCCTACATCGAAAAAGGGGTTGTTACGGTTATCGGCGCCACGACGGAAAATCCCTCCTTTGAGGTGATCGCGCCGTTGCTTTCGCGCTGTCGCGTTCTGACGCTGCAGCAGCTTGAGCCGGCAGTTGTTCGCACTCTGCTGATTCAGGCATTGTCTGACCGTCGGCGCGGTCTCGGAAATCTCGGCTTGTCTGCATCCGACAACGCATTGGATTTTCTGGCTCAGCAGGCTGACGGCGATGCCCGCATCGCCCTGAACACGCTGGAGGTGGCGGCTGGCCTTGCTTCATCTACCTTCGACTCCGTTCAGGGCGGGACGCTTGACGTTGCTCTCGATGGGGCGCTTGATTCCGGGGAAATCAGGGGTTGCATCACTCTTGAAATCGCTCAGGAGGCGCTGCAAAAGAAGGCGCTTCTCTATGACAAGGGTGGAGAAGAACATTACAACGTCATTTCGGCTTTCATCAAATCGCTGCGCGGCAGCGATCCGGATGCGGCCCTGTACTGGCTGGCCCGGATGCTGGAGGCGGGTGAAGATCCGCTCTTTATTCTGCGTCGCATGGTGGTGCTCTCCTCTGAAGATGTCGGCAATGCCGATCCGCGCGCTCTGCAGGTGGCGGTCGCTGCACTGCAGGCATTCCAGTTGGTCGGGATGCCCGAAGGGCGCATTATTCTGGGGCAGGCCGTTACCTATCTTGCTACGGCGCCAAAATCGAACGCTTCCTATGTCGGCATAGATGCCGCGCTGGCCGAAGTGCGTACAAGCGGCGCCCTGCCGGTTCCGCTGCATATTCGGAACGCTCCGACTAAAATGATGAAGGAGATGGGATACGGCACAGGGTATCAGTATGCCCACGATTATGAAGATGGTTTTTCCGGTCAGGACTGCCTGCCGGAACAGCTGAACGGACGAAAGTATTACGATCCCAAGGGGCATGGTTACGAGAAGAATATTATCGAGCGCCTGGCCTGGCTGAAAGAGAAGATGAAAGGTACCGAATGAAACCATTTACACTGGAGCGGGTACAAATCCTGCCGATCAGCGTTCAGGAAGCCTGGGATTTTTTTTCGAATCCGGGCAATCTGGTACAGATTACACCGCCGGGTATGGATTTTCGTATTACCTCGCCGCCGGCAAGCGACACCTACGCCGGGCAGATTATCACCTATACCGTCAGACCACTTTTGCGGGTGGCTGTTAATTGGACAACCGAGATAACCCACGTCGAGCGTCCCCATTTCTTTGTTGACGAGCAGCGTTTTGGACCGTACCGATTCTGGCACCATCAACACCGTTTTCGCGCGGTGGCGGGGGGCGTCGAAATGCACGATCTGGTACATTATCTTCTGTTTCATGACCAGCTGGCGGGGCTGATTAACCGGCTGATAGTAGCTCCGCGCCTGAAACGGATTTTTGATTATCGCAGCGAAAAACTGAAAACTCTCTTTCCGAATCCATAAGCAGTATTACTACCGTATCAGGGGGAATACCAATGAAACGACTTGCCATTTTGACCAGCGGCGGCGACTGTTCCGGTATGAACGCTACCATTCGTGCCGCCGCCCGTACCGCCATTGCTAATGATATCGAGATGATCGGTTATCGCCGGGGGTTTTCCGGCCTGTTGAAAAACGACTATATTGTTCTTGATTCGCGAGCCGTATCAGGTGTGCTCCAGCGGGGTGGCACCTTCCTGCAATCGGCGCGTTCTGCCGAATTCCGTACTCCGGAGGGGCAGCAGAAAGCACTCGGTAACCTTCTGAAAGAAAAGGTTGACGGCCTGATCGTGATTGGCGGCGACGGCTCTCTCAATGGAGCACTGGCGCTGGATAAGCTCGGCTTTCCGGTCATCGGTATCCCCGCCAGTATTGATAATGACATCGCGTACACTGAAATGGCTCTTGGCGTAGATACGGCCCTCAATAACATCATCTATGCGGTCGATTGCATCAAGGATACCGCCAACTCGCACGACCGTGCCTTTATTGTCGAAGTAATGGGCCGCAATTCGGGCTATCTGGCCTCAACTACGGCCATTGCAACCGGCGCCGAATTTGCGATAGTGCCGGAAGTGGAGTTTGATTTATCAACGATGTGTCAGCAATTACACCATCGCTACGAGGAGGGGCGCACCAACGCCCTGATCATCATGGCCGAAGGGGCGGGGCGCGCGCAGGATATCGCCGACAGTATCAAAGATGCGGTCGGTTTTGAGACCCGCGTAACCGTTCTGGGACATTATCAGCGCGGGGGAGCACCGAGCGTTTTCGACCGTCTGCTCGGGAGTCGCTTCGGACGCAAAGCAGTTGAACTGTTACTGACCGGCAGTAAAGGTGTCATGGTCGGGCTGGTGGCAAACTCGCTCAACTCGACGCTGCTGGAGATGGTTATCAACGGTGGCCAGAAAAAACTGAATGAGGATCTGATTCGTATGTCAGATATTCTGGGGATCTGAACGAGGGAAAATGATATCTCATGCAACTCGATCTTTTTGAAGACAACCGCTCCGGCATACTGATCAATATAGCCAATGAATGCATTCTGGCCGGAGATCTGGGCCAGGCAATTTCTGTCTATGAACAGATTCTTTCAGATTCTGCCGACGACAAAAGCGCCGCTGCTCTGTTGACACTTGTCGCTGAATGGCGTGACCTGCTTGCAGGTATTGAAATGAGCGCGGCAGACCTGGAGCAACTCCTCATAATCTGGAACCGTCTGCAAAAACTTTCCCACCCGGCGCTTCGCACGGTGGTGCTTGATGTTCTGATTGATGCAATCCGCAACCTGCCAGATCCGGAACAGATCTTTATTGCTCCCCGCTTTCATCTTGGGCAGCTGCTGATGGCTGCCGGTCGTTACCATGAAGCAGCAGACTCCTTATGTAACGCACTGACAAACAGGGAACGTGAACGGGGGAAGTTTTTGGCCTGGCGCGGTGATGCCTTGACACTGGCCGGAAACACCAATGAAGGGCTTCGATGCTACTGTAAAGCATTTTATGAAGATCCGACTACGGTCGATCTGGATTTCATGAAAAGCCGGAAAATTGTGGAGCTTCTCAGTTCGCTGCACTTCGATGCCATGGATGAAATTGGTGTGGCTGAGGAAACCGCCTGGCTGCCTGTCTGGGGATGGCTACAGGGAGTCTTCGTACTTCCTCTTCAGTCGGCTTCCGAATCAGTATTTACAACTGCTGCGGAGTTTGAAAACCTGATTGCTGCCGAGAATTGCTCTCTTGCGCACATCTGGTTCGATATGCTCGTATCAGCTGAAAGATTGCCGGGTACCCCTTCTGAAAAGCAGGAGTTGCCTGCCATACGGCGATTAATGAAAAAGACTCACGGATTCATGTTTGACCGGTATCTTGAAAAAATCAGAACAAGAAAGTAATTATGACGGTACCATCTCTCCCTTCTCTGCCACCGCTATTACAGAAATTTCTCGACAGTTCCCCCGGTGATATTTTTTCCGCTGCTGCCAAAATCCATATCGAGGCCGGAGCGGAGGCGTGCAAAGGTAACACACTAGCCAACGCTGTCTGGAATGCTGATAAAACTGCGCTGATCGTCAGCGGTAACGATGGCAGCCAGACGACGCTGCTGCTGGAAGGTGCCCGCCTGCTGACAAAATGCACCTGCAAACTATGGCAGCCAGCGCGTAACTGTCCGCATGTCGTTGTTGTCTGGGCGCTTCTAAAGCGAACGGTTTCTCCGGAAGCACTTTCGAAGTTCAAAATCAACCGGCAGATGCTGCTGGATATGAAGCGCTTTATGGAACAGGTCCCGCCCGCCGTATGGGACGCTGTGCCAGATCCGGCGAAACCGGACAGTAACGCGCGTGCTGCCAGACGCCAGAACAACGAAGAACGGAACCGGCTCACGCTTCAGGCTGCTGCAACGCCTTTCCGCCTGCTGATAGAGGTAAAGCCCGACAACAGCGTTACCGGTAGAATCACGCGTGGCACTGAAACGGTTCATGGTTGGACGTCTATCGGAATCCCGACCGATCTGGCCCGCTTTATGGCGTCTCATTATTACTACGAATCATCACCGCGCTATTTTGAAGCATTTCTGGCCGTTACCGGAGGGAAATATCCGATCATCGTGTGTGATGCCGAAGCTCATGAAACAACGCTGGTGTACTGCAGCGGTGGCAGTCGCTCTGCCGCGATCAGTTTCGATATTCGTGGTGAGGAGATTCTCATTTCGCGTTTACTGGGAGACGGTCGTGTGATTCCGCTGGAAGCGGTATTGCAGGGAAACCTGATATTTGATCCGTCTGCCGGGACAATTTCTCCCATTACCGACTGTAGTGCCTGGAAATTCTGGGAAGCGCTCACGGACGAATTGGTTGTACAGCGCAGCACTCCTCACACCATCTCGGTAGCACGTTCGCACTTCAATTCTGCCTGTATCCGGGCCACAGCCGAGATGTTCAACAGTGGCGCTGAACAGTTCATCTTTCTCTTAAACGGTGTGCCGGTCTGCGTACCGCTACCAGCTTCCCCAACGTATCTGCTGAATATCCCGCCCGAACTGGAGCGAGCGGAGCACTACCTGCACGCCAGAATTGCTCTTGAAACGCTCGGAGTATATGCCAGCCAATCCTTCCCCTGTTCCACATCAGTATTGAAACTCCTGAACCCGGCTCGTCGCTCAAGCATTATCACACATGGCTTGAAAGCCATGAAACGGTTACGCGCTGTTGTGGCGTCCGTCTTTGCGATGATGGATGAAGAAGGTAGTAGTGCCACTGACATCTTTATGCGATCACTCGGCAACTCTGCCGACTTTTCAGCACCAGAGGTAAAGAACGAAGCTCTCCAGCTACTCAACTTCATTGCAGAGGAGTGGCGGAACACGCAGACACTTCTCATTGCAACGTCAGATGGATGGATTCGGGTAGAAGAGGATCTTCGTATTCAGGCCCGCTTGATGAGGGTTCTGTTTGAGGTTCTTGGTCTGGAGGCATTGTGTACGGATGCGTCGGGAGGTCTGGCGTATGGGCCGTCATCGTTGAGCAGCCGGGTTGTCGTGGAGCTGACGTCACGCCTGCAGTCGCAAGGTTTTTCGCTGCATCTGCAGCAAGAGCCGGTGCATGCCGCTACGTGGGAATTTTCGCTCGATGCCACCAACAGCGGCATCGACTGGTTCGAGCTCAAACCGGAGATTCGCTGCAACGGTGTACTGCTGACATCCGAAGAGTTGAACGGACTCTTCGCCGACAACGGTCTGCTGCGTCGTGACGGCAGCGTGATGCTGATGGATGATACTGCACGAGATGTCTTCTCGCTCCTTTCCGGTGCCTGGTCGGGTGGAAATAAGAAGCGAAGCGGCGCTTATGTGTGCGTTCCGCGCTTGCAAATTCTGGATTGGCTGCAGCTTCGTCGTAACGGAGTAACGGTAACGTTGTCACCGGAAGATGAGTCAATTCTGGATAGTCTGCTTAACTTTGCCAGTATTCCCGAGCGCAGTTTGCCGGCCAGTCTCAATGCACAGTTGCGACACTATCAGGTTGATGCCTGGCGCTGGCTGGCCTTTATGTATGACCATCGCTTTGGCGCCTGTCTGGCCGATGACATGGGACTTGGTAAAACCGTCCAGGCCATAACGCTGTTGGCCGGAATTATGTCAGGCGACATCGGTTCCGCCGTTTCCGGCGGTATACCGCATCTGGTGGTTGCGCCCCCTTCGCTGTTGTTTAACTGGGAGGCCGAAATCGCCCGCTTTCTGCCTGATGCTTCGGCCTGTCTTTACTCCGGAGGCGACCGTTCCATCGAATCGCTGGCGGGTCATGACATCATTGTTACCAGCTACGGTATTATTCAGCGTGATATCGAACAGTTGGAGATGCTGCGCTTCAATGTGATTATCTACGATGAAGCCCAGATCGTAAAAAATATCCAGACAGCAACCAGCACTGCCGTGCGCAGGTTGAACGGGGCGTTTACTCTGGCGCTTACCGGAACCCCGGTTGAAAACAACCTCAAAGAATACTACGCCATCATGGACCTCTGTCTGCCGGGACTTTTAGGCACACGCGAGGAGTTCTCGCGCAATTTCAGCCAGGATGGCACAGCTGGAACAGCCCGACTGATCAGTAGGACCCGTCCCTTTTTGCTGCGACGTACAAAACAGCTGATCGCCAGTGAACTGCCGCCCAAAATCGAGATGGACATCCATCTGGAGCTGACACCCAAACAAAAGGCGCTCTATCAACGCACGGTGGAGCAGGTTCGCGGCCAGATTCAGAATGCCTATAAGAGCCACATTGCAGCGCAAGCCCGCATCATCGCCCTGACCGCCATTCTCAGGCTGCGTCAGATCTGTCTGGCTCCCGAACTGGTATCCGCCGGAATCGGCGAAACGTCGCCCAAACTTGATTTTTTGGTAGAGCAGCTTGAAGAGCTCCGTGCGGAAGGGCACAGCGCCCTGGTGTTTTCTCAATTTACCGGCTATCTGGATATTATTGAAAAAGGGTTGCAGGATCAGGGAATCAGCTGTCTGCGTCTGGATGGTTCCACACCGGTTCCGCGCCGTAGAACGCTGGTGCAGACCTTCCAGAACTCGAATGAACCAACCGTTTTCCTGATCAGTCTCAAAGCGGGGGGGAGGGGACTTAACCTTACCAAAGCAACATACGTCTACCATATGGACCCATGGTGGAATCCGGCTGTCGAAAATCAGGCCTCCGACCGCGCCCACCGAATCGGGCAGACGGAACAGGTCACCATCACACGCCTGATCATGCGTCACACCATAGAGGAAAAAATGATGACGCTGAAAGCCCAGAAATCGGCGCTCTACACGGCGATACTGGAAGAGGGGGTTGGAGGTGGCGGGGCAGGGTTGACGCGCGAGGATTTTGATTTTTTGCTGGAGTAGAGTTTTATAAACACGCCAATTCAATTGACTTTACCTCCCATAGTCGCGTATAAATTTCGACCGCTATGTTTACGAAACTCCTCTATATAGAAACCTTCGGCTGTCAGATGAATGTCAATGATTCCGAACGGATTGTTTCCATGCTGGCTGACCTGGGCTACGCGCCGACCAATGAGGCCGCCGTTGCCGATATGATTCTGCTGAATACCTGCAGTGTGCGCGGCGGGGCCGAGGAAAAGGTCTATAACCGGCTGGCCAATCTGCGCATTTACAAGCGGGATGGCAAACAGCAGATTATTGCGGTCGGCGGCTGTGTAGCCCAGCAGGAGGGGGAGGAACTGCTCCGTAAACTGCCCTATCTTGATCTGGTGATCGGCACGCACAACCTGCACCTGCTGCCGGATATGGTGCGCGGCGCCGAGCGGGGCGAGCGCCGTTCAGAGACATCTTTTATCGATAATGACCAGCGTCTGGATCTGTTTCCTTCGATTAAGGGTGAATCTCGTCTTTCGCGTTTTGTGACCGTCATGCAGGGGTGCGACAATTTCTGCTCGTACTGCATCGTGCCCTTTGTGCGTGGCCGTGAGATCAGCCGCCGTTCTGCGGATATCCTGACGGAAGTCGCACAGCTGGCTTATGAAGGGGTCAGGGAAGTTATTCTGCTGGGACAGAACGTCAACTCGTATGGTCTCAAAACCGTAGGGGAGCCCACCTTTCCTGAACTGATCCGTCAGGTCGCCGAAATATCCGGTATCGACCGTATCCGTTTTACAACCTCGCACCCCAAGGATATGTCCGATGAGTTGATCGCCTGTTTTGGCGATGTTCCCAAGCTGGCCGGCCAGATCCATCTGCCGGCGCAATCCGGCAGCGATGCCGTACTGAAATTGATGGGACGAGGATACACGCGGGATTCGTACCTGGATAAAGTTGCCAAACTGAAGTCGGTCCGCCCCGGGATAGTTTTTACCGGTGATATTATTGTCGGTTTTCCCGGCGAGACGGATGATGATTTTGAAGCGACGCTTTCTCTGATGGAGGAGGTACGCTACATCGATCTGTTCTCCTTCGTCTACTCGCCACGCCCCGGAACGAAAGCGGCCGAGTTGCATGACGATCTGCCAAAAAAGGTGAAAATGGCCCGCCTGGATCGTCTGATGGAGCTACAGCGCCGCCACACCAGAGATATCTGCCAACCCTACATCGGCAGCGTCGTGAATGTACTGGTTGAAGGGGAGGGCAAGCTGCCCGGCCAGATTTCCGGCAAGGCCGACATCGGCCGCATCGTCAATTTCAGTGGTGACAGTGCTCTCATAGGCAGTTTTGTAGATGTCAGGATTACCAAGGCCTATCCGAATTCTCTGCTGGGGGAGCGCGTATGACTTTACCGCAGAGGACGCTTTTATTGTAGGGGCGACGCCGTCGGCTCGCCCTGATGTTGTAACTGTGTGGGGCATTGCAACAGGGCGACCCACCGGGATCGCCCCTACGGCTCAATACAAAATCTTCAAGAGGTTTTATATGTCAGATGAACAGGCAGCAGCACCAACAAACAATTTTTTGCGCAGCATTATTGACGAGGATCTGAAGAGCGGCAAACACAGCGGTGTTGTGACCCGTTTTCCCCCGGAACCGAACGGATATCTGCATATCGGTCATGCCAAGGCGATCTGTATCAACTTCGGTCTGGCGCGAGATTTCGGCGGACGCTGTCACCTGCGCTTTGATGATACCAACCCGGCCAAAGAAGAACAGGAATATATCGATTCAATCAAGGAGAGTGTCCGCTGGCTCGGTTTTGACTGGGGGCAACACCTCTATTACGCCTCGGATAATTTTGAACAGCTGTACCAGTGGGCGCTGTATCTGATCGAACAGGGCAAAGCCTATGTCGAAGATCTGAGCGCCGAAGAGATCCGCGCCTATCGCGGCACCCTGACTGAAGCGGGCACCGAGAGCCCGTATCGTAACCGCACTGTTGCCGAAAATCTGGAGTTGTTCGGTCGTATGCGCAGCGGTGAATTCCCCGACGGTTCTCACGTTCTGCGTGCCAAAATCGATATGGCTGCGCCCAATATCAATCTGCGTGATCCGGTTATCTACCGTATCCTGCACGCCCCGCACCCGCATGTCGGCGATGCCTGGAAGATCTACCCGATGTACGACTTCGCCCATGGACAGACCGATGCCCTGGAAGGGATTACGCATTCGATCTGCACGCTGGAATTTGAATCGCACAAACCGCTCTATGAATGGTTCCTCGATAACCTGCCGGTGCCGGCCCGACCGCGACAGTACGAATTCGCACGTCTGAACCTGACCTATACGGTTATGAGCAAGCGCAAACTGCAGGAGCTGGTACAGCTCGGCACGGTCAGCGGGTGGGATGATCCTCGTCTGCCGACTCTGGAAGGGTTACGCCGTCGTGGCTATACTCCGGCTTCAATTCGTACGTTCTGCGAGCAGATCGGAGTCGGACGCAGTGATTCCTGGATTGATGTTTCCGTACTGGAAGAGTGTGTCCGGACCGACCTGAATGACTCGGCGCCACGCGCCATGGCGGTACTGCGTCCGATCAAGCTGGTGATCGATAATTATCCAGCGGACATGACCGAAGAGCTGCAGGCCGCCAATCATCCGCAGAAACCGGAAATGGGCAGTCGTACAATCGGCTTTTCAAAGGAAATCTGGATAGATGGCGATGATTTTATGGAAGTGCCACGTAAGGGTTTTCATCGGCTGATGGTTGGCGGTGAGGTCAAATTACGGTTCGGGTACATCGTTACCTGTACGGGAGTAATTAAAGATGAGCAGGGTACCGTACTGGAGTTGCGCGGTCAGTATGATCCGGCTTCGCGTGAGGGGATTCACACTGCCGACGGCCGTAAGGTCAAGGGTGTGATTCACTGGGTTTCCGCTGCGCACGCCGTCGCAGCTGAAGTACGGCTGTTCGACCGGCTGTTCGCTGATCCGAATCCGGATCGGGGCGGGATTGATTACAAACAGTTCCTGAATCCGAATTCCGTTGAAACTCTGACAGACTGTAAACTTGAAGCGACTCTGGCCGATTCGGATGTAGAAACCCGCTATCAGTTTGAGCGGACCGGCTATTTCCGCCAGGACCCGAAAGATTCACAGCCCGGGGAACTGGTGTTCAACAGGGTCGTTACGCTGCGGGATGTCTGGGCCAGGAAGTAAAACTCAATCCTGCTCGCGCGACTTACGCATCGCGCGCTCCAGTACCTCGCTTAGCTGAACAAATCCATACGGTTTGCTGATAATTCCAGCGACAGCGTCACGTTCTATCCGCGAGAATACGTCCGTGTCTCCAAAACCACTGGAGATTACAATCGGCAGGGCGGGACTGAGTTTTTTCAGTTCACGAACCAGTTCATAACCATCCATGATCGGCATGCCTATGTCGGTGATAACCATACTGATCACGCCGCTCAGCTGCTGATACAGATCCAGTGCTTCCCGGCCGTTTATTGCTGCAATGACGGTGAATCCAAGCTCATCCAGCATGGCCCTGGCAACCTGAGCGATTATCTCTTCATCTTCCACCAACAGTACTGTTCCACTCCCTCGCCACTCTGTTGTTACGGCAGCTCTCTGCGGAGCATCTAGATCCTGCACGTCCGGGTTTTGTACCGGTAAAAAGACCCTGAAAGTTGTGCCATTACCCGGCAGGCTGGTGAGCTGGAGTGCGCCCGAATGCGAGGTAATGATGCCGAGGGTAGCCGACAGCCCCAGGCCGCGACCGGTAAATTTGGTGGTATAAAATGGTTCGAAGATCCGGAGCCTGGTCTCTTCATTCATACCACAGCCACTATCAGAAATTTCCAGAGAAACGTACTCACCAGGCATAACGTAATTGCCGAGATAATCCTGGACGGACTGTTCTGCTCTGATAACCGTGGAGTGCAGTGCTATCCTGACTTCCCCCCCGGTTTTCGCCGATGGCTTCGGTGGCATTGATAATCAGATTCATGACGATCTGTCTGAGCTGACCGGCGTCTCCGGTGATATCCGGAATAGTGTCGGCCAGATCCCGGATGATGGTCACATTCTGGCTGATAGTTGACTGCAGCATCCTGACCATTTCATCCACAAGTACCCACATATCGATGCGACTGCGGACAAATTCGGTTTTTCCGGCATAGGCCAGCATCTGGCGACAGAGTTCAGCCGCACGCTCGGCAGCATTTTCAATGGTTGCAAGACGGCTCTCGGCTGATTCAGGTCTCAGCTGCGCCAGCGAACAGTGCCCGATGATGATCGCCAGAATGTTGTTGAAATCGTGCGCAATGCCGCCAGCCAGCACACCAAGGCTTTCCAGTTTTTGCGCCTGATGGAGTTGCATCTCCATTTTAATCCGCTCTTCCTCGGCCTGTTTACGTTCTGTTATATCCGTGGCGATACCGAAGATCTCTATCCCTTTGCTGGATATCTCGCGTTGAATCAGACTGTCACGCAACCAGATCCAGTTCCCCGAACGGTTTCGTACCCGGTATTCGACGTAAACCCCCGTTTCACCATGGTCACAGGTTCTGGCAATTGCCTGTTCTACTAGCATGGTGTCTTCTGGATGGATGGAATTTTTCCAGAGCAGTGGATTGTCATAAAATGCTTGCAAAGGATATTCAAAAACCTGTTCAACTTGCGGCGAGTAAAACAAACCACCACTCCTGGTTGAATATTTGTAGACAATGGCAGGAATGTTTTCCATCAGGCTGCGGTAGCGGTTCTCACTGGCGCGCAGGGCATTTTCCATCTCTTTTCGATCGGTGATATCACGAGAAATTCCAACCAGGCCGACTGCGCGACCGTTTTTGTCAAAGATGGGAGTTTTGAGAGTATCCAGTAAAACTCTGCGTCCATCCGGATAAGTCACCCACTCTTCGGCATGAGCTGCTGTTTCACCTGCCATGACCAGCTTGTCGCGTTCACGGCATATCACGGCTGTCGCATGATCCAATAAATCGAAGTCGGTTTTTCCGACCTGATCGCATTCCGCCACTCCGGTGAAAATCTCGGAGGCACGGTTACAGCCGAGATAAACACTGTTGAGATCCTTGAAGTAGATCAGGTCGTTGGCCGAATCGATAACGCAGCGTAAAAAAGCCTTTTCATTCCAGAGCGCTTCTTCTGCCTGTTTACGCGAGGTGATATCACGCAGGAATGCTATCATCTGGTCCGATTGGCCAGGCAGGTAGCGTACGCTGATTTCAATATCAAAAACAGTTCCATCCTTGCGACGATGGCGGGTTTCGAAGCGGTCTTCTCCACGTTCCATAACTTTGCGGGTATGTTCCGCTATGTCGCCACTTGATTCCTGATCCTCCAGATCAGCGATATTCAGATTCAGTAGCTCCTGTTCGCTGTAACCGCTCATCGCACAATAGCTTGCATTCACTTCTAGCAGCCGCCCCTGCATGTCAACCCACCAGACGCCATCCATGGATGTCTGGAGAATGGAGCGGTAGCGATCCATCAGAAGCTGCTGTTCAGCTGCCCGTGTTTTAGTTTGTTGACTCATCACTGCTCTCCCGTAGCACTGCGTGCTTCACCGACAACCCGGGCCATCTCAGAGACAAGCTCGTTGATAGCCAGCGGCTTTGAAAGATAACCGTCAAATCCTACCTGTAGATAACGATCTTTGTCACCGCGCATTGAGTGGGCTGTCAGGGCGATAATCGGCTGGTGAAGGCTCGTTTGACTCTCGTTTTTGCGGATGGCGCGCAGGGTTTGTTCACCATTCATGACCGGCATTTGTATATCCATCAGTACCAGATCGAAGCGCTCCGCTTCCAGAGCATCCAGGCATGCGGCACCGTTCGTTACAACGGTTACGTCATGTCCCAATTTTTGCAGTAAAATTTTACCGAAGGTTATGTTGACCGGGTCATCTTCAGCAAACAGGATTTGCAGCGGCGGCGCATCCCGCATTATCTCCTCAGGTGTGTTTGAGTGATGTTCCATAATGGCCTGTTGAGAAACGGTAAAAGGGAGGTCAACGGAAAAGCAGCTGCCGGTTCCTTGCGTACTCACTACAGAGATGCAGCCCCCCATCAGTTCCACCAGCCTCCGTGTGATTGTCAGGCCGAGGCCGGTACCACCATATTTACGTGTTGTGGAGCCATCTTCCTGGACAAACGGTTTGAAAATTGTTTCGTGCGCTTCTGCTGAGATTCCGATACCACTGTCGCATACCGCAATCTGAACGAGTATGGATGTTTCGTTACTTTCGAGGAGCCGGGCCGTGACCTTGATAGAGCCGTGTGCGGTGAATTTGATCGCGTTACCCAGCAGATTGAGCAGAATCTGTTTGACGCGAAGTTGATCTCCTTTCACTATCGGCGGGATATTATCGTCCAGATCTACTTCCAGACTCAATCCTTTCGCCAGAATAATTGAATTCTGCATCAAGGCAACATTTTTTATGGACTGCTGCAGACTGAAATCGGCTACCTCAAGTAAAACTTTTCCGGCTTCAATCTTGGAGAGGTCAAGAATGTCGTTAATCAGCAGCATCAGATTCTTTCCGGATAGCTTGAGTGCATCTACATATTCGCGCTGCTCCGGCGTCAGGTCGGTCATGGCAAGAATCTGGGTCATACCGAGGACGCCGTTCATAGGTGTGCGGATTTCGTGACTCATATTTGCTAAAAACTGGCTCTTGGCATGGTTGGCTGATTCTGCGGCGCCATTGGCCAGACGTAATTCGTCTTCGGTCTGTTTACGTTCGGTGATATCCAGATTAAAGCCGATGAAATACCGGAAAATACCATGTTCGTCAGTTATGGGAGCGACGTGGCAGAGAAAGTCCCGGTACACACCGTCATGCCGACGCAACCGGAAGTAGTTGTCATGCTCGGTTTTGGCCTCCCAATTGGTCTGCCAGATGCTCAGAGCCGTGTCCAGATCATCGGGGTGCACCACCGATATCCATCGTTCGGTGGTCGGAGAGACATCCGGGTTCTGACCGGTATAATCAAACCATTGCTTGTTGGTGTAAGTGTATGAGGTGCCGTCAAAGGCCCAGAGGTGGATTTTTGTGGTGTCAAAGATGGTCGCAAGTCTGTTCTCACTCTCCCGTAATTCAGTAGTCCGCTCTTCCACGCGCTGTTCCAGTATTTCGTTGATCTGCCGTACTTCATGGAACTGTCCGGAGAGGGCATGCGTCATATCCCTGAAATTGTTGATGAGATGATTAGCCTCTTCAATACCGCTTTCAGGCCAGATGGTTTCAGCGTCTCCCTGCGCCAGCCTGATCGGAAGCTGGTATGTCAGTTTGCGGAGCTGTTCCAGTGAGTCAACAATCCTCCGGCATAAAAATTCTGCCAGCACCAGCGCTCCGAGCAGAATCAGAAACAGCAGCGTCAATTTCCCGGTATAGGTGTCGTAAAGCTCTTTCTGGAAGGGCGCCACCGGTTGTTCGAGAATCAGTTTCCACGCGGCCTGCACTCCAAGAACAGTTTCCGTTACGTAGTATGATTTTTGCCATTTTTCCGAGACCGAGGTGTGAGGGGAAAGTGCCGGTATCCAGAGATTCACGGTCTGATCAATGCCGGTAAGCGTCCCACTGCCACGTGAGAAAGGTGCCATGCTCTTCTGATCGCTCCGGTTACTCATGATGACGTTACCACTTGAATCTATAAGAGTGTAGAGGAGACTGTTGTCATGTGCACTCGTGGTAAGCTGCTTTCGTACCTGCTCTGGCGTAAGAACACCCTGATTCTCCATTCTCTGTGCTATATGCTGAGATTCTTGACCTAATTTTTCACGAATTTTATGATCGGCTGCGTTAAAATCGCTTCTGCTGTTGACCGCCAGCATGATCAGTGTCGGACTGAGTGTAAAAAAAGCAAGCAGATTGTAGACGATGTCTTTGTAAGAGGTAAGCAATGAACGTGAACGGAGAGCGATACCGGTAAAAATAAGTCGTGCAACGGTGGCATTGGTAATTCCGTTCACGGCCTGCTTTATCATGATAATCGAGCTGCTGCTGAGCGGGATGTCCAGCACGAGCCGGTAAAAAAGGAAGCCGAGCGGCAAGCCGACCAGCAGCCAGTAGAGTGTATCAGCCAATACCATACCAACCTTGCGGCGAGTCATCAGCCAACCAACTACCGCCACCTCGACAGTCATAATAATGAAGGCGTACGGTTCATTCCAGAGCAGGTAGGTATAGCTGGCAATCAGCGCTGCCGCGACGATTCCCCGGCCAAGTCCGAAAAACTGGAGAGCCAACAGGGCGAAGATGCTGCCGAAGATAAAATCGATATTGAGAAAGAGGGGGAAGTTGAAATAATTACCCACCAGACCGGCAGAAATCAGAGTCAGCAGAAGTGGCAGGCGGTACCGTTCAGGTAAGCTGGTTGTGGCGTCTGATTGCATGGTCATGCCCGGCTCCTGAACTGTTCTATCTTTTTTTGAAAAATGAATCCAGAGCGTTTTTTAAGCGGCAGGTTTTCAAGAGTGGCGGTTTCAATGCCCAGCTCACGAGGTGACAAAGCGGCTGTAGCAATCGCATCCCGCCAACCGGGAGGCTCACATGCACCCTGCTTGTCGGCTGCAGCTACCAGAGGCAGAATTTCTGCCAGTCTCGATTTTAGCGCCTGCTCCGCCGTTTTGATTTTTGTCCCGTCGCGTAATTCGTGCCACAGATTCAGCGTGCCATGCAGACGGCTGGTCCAGGAGAGAGCGGTGCGATAGCTGGCCGGAAGTCGTAAACGATCGCAGAGGAAGCGAGCCTGCTCAAATCCGGCCTGATCGTGGCCATGGTGCTTGGGATAACGGGACGGATCGGTGGAGAGTTTGCCGAGGTCGTGGAAGAGGGCGCAGAAGCGGGCCAATGGGTCATCAGACCGCTCAACCACGCGCTGCAGAACTTGAAAACTGTGCGTAAGCAGGTCTCCTTCCGGATGATGGATCGGCGGTCCGGCCGGGATGTCCGGCATGCGGAAAATTTCAGTCAGAAAATTTGTTCCGACATTGAATGCCAGCATGCGACGGAAGAAAATATCCGGCTGACATGCTGCCAGCGCCTTGAGCATTTCACGCGAAAAACGTTCAACCGGTGTTCGAAGCAGCAGTTCATCCCAGGCACGCTCCCGGATCAGCGTTTCTGCATCACTAGTCAGGTGCCAGCCATTCGCCTCGAAACGCAGGGCGCGGAAGATCCGCAGCGGATCGTCACTGAATGAGTCAGGGGTGCAGGGTCGTAGCAGGCGCGGCTGCAGGTCGCGTTGGCCGTCCAGCGGGTCGAGCAGATGGCCGTCCATATCAAGGGCGATGGCGTTGATGGTAAAATCGCGGTGCGAAAGATTTTCTGGCAGTTCTGACACAGAGCGAAGCGGGGTGACCTCAACAGTTCCCAGCTCGGGAATGTGTCGGAACCAGATTGGAGAGGTACTGCGCCCGGAAACCAGGTGGAAACCGCAGTCGCCATATTCAGCGGGAGTGAGAGCTGCCGCCAGATCAAGATCGGCCCCGCTGCGACCGATCAGCAGGTCGCGTACGCTGCCGCCTACCAGGAAGATGCGGTCGTGCAGCCGTTTCGGGAAAATATCCTTCAGGAGCCCTATAAGCTGTTCGTGGTGCGGGTTCACGGGGTGCCACTCCGGTCACTCGGCGAAAATGCCTCGCCCAGCAGCGTATCGCGCTCAAAATCTTCTACGATATCAGCCAGAGCGGTATGCCGGCTGACACCACCCAGGGTCTCACTGATGCCGGTTGTGCGCAGGATTTCACGAACCTCGGCATGCGCTTCGGCAATCCGGAATTGAATATTGTCTCGCGCCAGTTCCTCGACCAGTTGCTCCAGCATACGGGCGCCGGCGGCATCAATATAAGGTGACGTTGAGAGATCGCAGACCGCCAGCCGGACAGCGGTTTGTTGGCTGTGGATGGAATCCAGCACGGTTCTGTTAATGGTATCTACGTTAAAGTAGAGCAGCGGTGCTTCAATCCGGAACAGAAACAGCCCCGCAAACAGCTCGTTGCTTTTATGCCGGGCGGCATCGCTGAAGCGGTTACTGCCGGGGATTCTTCCCAGAATGGATACGTGAGGATTGGCCAGCAGGTGCAGCAGAAAGAGGATTGAGGCGGTTGCGGATACCGTTACACCTTTCAGAATACCAAGCAGCAGCACCCCTACAAATGCTACCAGTGCCACGTTGAACTCAAGTCGGCTGATCTGCCATAAGCGCTTGAATTCATCGATTTTGATAAAGCCTGATACCGCCACAAGAACAATAGCCGCCAGTACGGTAACCGGAATATTACGCAGTAAACCTGTCAGGAAGAAAAGGGCCAGCATCAGAATTGCTGATGCAAAGAACAGCGCCAGCGGAGTCTGCGCTCCAGCTTTTTCATTAACCGCAGATTGCGACAGTCCGCCTGCTACCGGGTAGCCCTGGCCGAGTGCTGACATCAGATTGGCCCCTCCCAGCGCGAGAAGCTCCTGTCGTGGATCAACCTCATAGCGGTGCTGTGTTGCAAACGTCCGTGCGGCGGCGATACTCTCCACGTACGAAAGCAGAAAACAGGCAAAGGCCAGTTCCAGCAGTGGTTCCACGCTGTGGTAACCGATTATTGGCAACGCCAGTGCGGGTAAACCGGACGGAACCGCCCCCACGACCCTGACACCCTGATCTGTCAGACCGAATACTGAAACGGCGCCCGTTGCCAGTACGACAACGGCCAGCGCCACCGGCCGACCGGGGAATAATAGCTCACCGATCACCAGAAGCAGCAGCGCACCGGTTCCGATGCAGATGACGGTTATGTTTGCGGTCGTGAGCTGGTGCAGCAGATTCTGGAGGCGTGTAAAAAGATTGTCGCCCCCACCGGCAACCCCCAGCAGCGGCGGTAGTTGCAGGATGGCGATGCTGAGGGCGGCTCCGGCCTTGAAGCCGAGCAGGATCGATTCGGAAATGAAGTTGACAAACGAACTGAGCCGCAAGCTCCAGGCCATCAGGCAGAGCAAGCCGACCATGCCTGCCGTCAGGGCCGCCATAGCAACATAATCGGCGAGGTTACCGGCCGCAAGATTTCCCAATACCGAAGCGGACATAACCGAGATGGCAGCCGTCGGGCCTATTGCCAGATGGCGCGAAGATGCAAACAGCGCATAGGTCAGTCCTCCAAAGATGTAACAGTAAATTCCTGACTGGGGGGGGAGGCCGGCCAATGCAGAATAGGCCATTGCAACCGGAACCGCGTAGGCCGCCAGAGTAAGTCCGGCGGTCAGGTCGGGCACAAGCCAGGCAGCACGATAGCCGGGCAGCCAGCCGAGGATAGGCATCAGACGGGAGATCCTGCGCAGGAAGGGATTCATACTGCAGGACTACCATTGTGCGGAGCATTTTGCAAGCGTGTGAAAAACTGGCCATATCCACATCTATGGAAAGGGAATCATTGTTTCGTACAAACTCCCATGCTCGGCTGCCATTTTATCTCAGCAGATCTTTTTCAGCTCCTCAATCAATCCCGCCAACACATCATACCCCTTCTGCCAGAGCTCACCGTCGCTGATATCAATACCCGCCAGGGCGGCGGTGTCGGTTGGTGAGATCGCTCCGCCCGAGGCCAGCAGATTGCGGTAGCCCGGTTTGAAGGCGTCCCCTTCGTCACTGAATTTTTTGAAGAGGGCCAGTACCAGCAGTTCGGCAAAAGTGTAGGAATAACAGTAGAAGCGGCTGTGTATGAAGTGGCTGATGTAGCTCCAACCCCAGTGATAGGCCGGAATCATTTCGACGGCATCGCCGTACAGTTCGGCATTTTCCTGCAGCCAGATTTCGGCAATCTGATCGTTGGAGAGCAGCCCCTGTGCGCGTTCGGTATGTAGACGCAGTTCAAAACGGGTCAGGACCGTCTGACGGAACGTCGTAGCGATGATGTCTTCGATCTTGGCGCACAAGAGCGATTTTCTGACCAGTGGATCGGGTTCGTTATCCAGCATGCGCCGGGTCAGCAGCATTTCGCCAAAGACGGAGGCGGTCTCGGCCAGCGGCAGCGGGGCGTGGTAATTCAGGCTGCTCTGCTGTTGGGAAATCACGAAGTGCAGGCCATGCCCGGCTTCATGGGCAATGGTTGCCAGATCGCGCAGGGTGCCGGTGTAATTGAGCAGCAGAAAGGGGGGATCAACCGGTGATATTCCCATCGCAAAGGCGCCGCCGGTCTTACCGGTACGCGGCATGACATCCACACGGCGCTCGCTGAAAAAGGCATCCACAATGCGACCGAATTCCGGGTCGTAGGACATATACGAGTCAACGACCATTGTGCGGGCTTCCTCAAAGTTGTAGCTCTTTTCTGCTGCGGCAACCGGAGCGTAGATATCGCAGTTACGCAGTTTCTGCATGCCGAGCATCTGTGCCTTGAGCCGGAAATACTCCTGTGCCAGACCGAAGTTCGCTTCAGTTACCGCCATCAGATGCTCGACCGCTGCATCCGGAAGTTCATTGCCGATATTGGTCGGCTGCATCGGGGAGGCGTAGTTGCGCAGCTCCATCTCCTGGGCATGGTCGAGCGCCATGTTGTTGAAGACCGCATTGAAGACGATACCATGTTCGCCGTGCCGCTCCAGAAAGGTGCTGAAGGCACGCAGGCGGACGTCGGCCGAGGTGTGGTGCAGCAGCGCGAGCAGCTCTTCGCCGGTGAAATCGCGCTCGTCACCATCCAGTTCCATACGGTAGACAAAGGATGCCGACAGTTCGTCGAACAGCTTGCTGAAGGCGGAGACGCCGGTCAAATCCTTGCGCGTCAACAGGCGCTCCTCATTTTCCTTGAGGGTATGGGGCCGGAATTTGCGGATGCCGCGCAAAAAGTGCAGGTAATCGGCACTTTCCGGAAAGGCGCAGAATCGCTCAAAGCGGTCGTCCTCGAGCTCCATCAACTCCAGATCAAAAAAGAGCAGCTCCTGCGAGAGTCGGTTGCCCAGCTCGGAACAGCGCTGGCTCAGGAAGCGGTAGTCGGCATTGCCGGAATCGGACGCGAACAGCAGGTGGGCATAGCAGAACGGCTTTGCCATAAGGGTCTGCATGGCCTCGTAGTCACGGATGGCGGTCAGAAGTTCGGAGTCGTTACGTGTGGCAACTTTTTCAAAGTAGCGCTCACGGAAGGTGGCGGCCAACGGCTCAAATGAGCTGAGATCGGCTTCCAGTTCAGGAGAGTCGGGGGCCGGGTAGAGCAGGGTGGTATTCCAGGTCAGGTCAGGTGTTGTCATGGGAATCTCCTCTGTAGTTGAATGGCACCAGTATGATTGTTCAGGTGAAAAATTTGTATTTCATGTAGGAGCGGCTTGCAGCCGCAATTGCTGCAAGTGCCAACAGATATTCTATTGCAGCATTCGCGGCAACATGCCGCTCCTACAAAACTTTAGCTGCCAGAATTTGTCGTTCGTATCCGGTCACTGTTACGGTTACTTCGCGATTGATGTACGTTGCGTCTCCGATAAACTCGACCATGCAGTAATTTCGGGACAGGCCACGACAGATATGTGTGTCGTCAGAACAGGTCTGAACCAGTACCGGCAGCTCTCTGCCGACAAAACTCTCCAGAAATGACTGCTTTTTACGGGAGGCGATTGCTCTGATTGTTGCAGCCCGCTCCGTAATCAGGTGCGCCGGCAGATGTCCGGCCATCGTGGCGGCGGCTGTACCGGGACGTCGTGAATAGGGGAACACATGCAGGTCGCTCAAGGGGAGATTCTCCAATAGCGCGGCCGTCTCATTGAATTCTGCCTCTGTTTCTCCCGGAAAACCGGCGATGACGTCGGCCCCGATAAAAGCGTCCGGCAGGGTTTTTCTAACATTTTCGACCAGCGAGCGGAAAAAGCCGGCCGAATAGTGGCGTCCCATGCGGGCAAGAACCGTATCGCTTCCGCTCTGCAGCGGCAGGTGCAGATGCGGGCAGATCATTGCTGACGCCGCCATCAAGGCCAGTAACTCGTCGCTGACCTCGTTCGGTTCAACCGAACCGATGCGCAGGCGCGTAATCAGCTGCTGCCGGTCAATCTGGTCAATCAGCTCTGTCAGTGAAGTGGGGGGAGCCAGGTCAAGTCCATACGCTCCCAGGTGGATGCCGGTCAGAACAATCTCCTGAAAACCATTGCCAGCCAGGGTGGTAATCTCCAAAAAGATGTCGGTATCAGGGACGCTTCGGCTGCGTCCACGGGCGTAGGGCACGATGCAGTAACTGCAGAAGGAGTTACAGCCGTTCTGGATCTGTAGGAAGGCGCGCGTATGTTCGGCGAAACTGGTCAAGTGCAGTGCGTCGGCCTGCCGCTCGGCTGCAATGTCGGAAACCAGATGCACCTCTGATTCGAGCAGGGTGGCGATATCCTGTTTTTCACGATTACCCAGCACACTATCCAGTTCCGGCATCGCTTCCAGTTCACCGGGCGCAACCTGGGCGTAACAGCCGGTGGCGACGATACGGGCGGCCGGGTTCAGCCGACGGGCACGGCGGATATAACGGCGGGTTTCGGCATCGGTGCGGGCGGTGACGGTGCAGGAGTTGATGATGTAGATGTCGGCCAGATCGCTGAAGGGTACCACCCGGTAGCCGGCGTTTTCCAGCTGTTCGACCATGGCGGCAGATTCAAACTGATTGGTTTTGCACCCCAATGTGCTGATGGCGACTTTTTTCATAGCGCTGCCAGATTCCGTTCCAGTTGTGCCAGTGTCCGGTTGACGTAGATGGTCACTATCAGCGCTGCCGACCAGGTTACGCCGAAAATTCCCCACCAGATCCCGGACAGTCCCATACCCAAAACCACTGACAGCAGATGGAATATCAGAATTGGTCCGGCAATCTGGCGGAACAGACCGACGATCAGGCCAAAGAGCGGCATCTTGACCCCCTGCATGGCTGAAATACAGATGTAGAGCAGTACGTAGGCCGGGAACACGAAGGCTTCGATGCTTAAAAAACGGGAGCCGATGGCGGCGACGGTGCTGTCGGTGCTGAAGAGCGTCACCAGTTCGCGGCTGAACAGCAGAGCTGCCATCGTTCCGGTGACCGCCATCATGGTGCCGTAGCGGATCGAGATGGCAAGTGTCTCGCGAATACGATCAATACGCCCGGCCCCGAAATTCTGGGCGGTCAGGGCCAGGGTCGAGATATTAAGCCCCATGACCGGCAGCAGCGCAATCTGTTCGATACGGGTGGCGATGCCGTAGGCCGCCACGGCCTGCTCGCCGAAGCGCCCGACGTACCAGGTTATGATGAAGATGCCGAGCGAGACGGTCATCATGTTCATGGCTGACGGCAGCCCCTGCTTGAACAGCTCACGGAAATAGTGCCAGTGTGGCAGCAGCATTTTTAAGCGGAAGGGGCGCACGATTCCTGAACGGGAGAGCTGACTGAACAGGTAAAAATTGCCGAGACACTGGATCGCAATTGTCGCCAGGGCGATGCCCCCTAGACCGAGCGGCGGGAGGCCCCAACCGCCATACATGAACCAGGGGTCGAGAATCACATTCATAAAAAAGCCGCCGATCAGAAAGTTGCGATAGGCCAGGGTATTGCCGTGGGAATTGAGGATGGCGTTCATGACAAAATTGAGCAGAAAGAAGCAGCTGCCGGAAAAGATGACGTTCATGTATTCCAGCGCGAGGGCCAGGTATTCGCCATGAGCCCCCATGATTGTGAAGATCCAGGGAGCCAGAGCAAGCCCGGCGGCTGTCAGCGCACCTGCATGGATCAGAGTAATCGAGAACGACTGAAGAATGTAGGTCTGCGCCTCATCATGCGCTTTTCTGCCGAGGGCGTTGCCGACCAGCGCCGTTGCACTCGTGGATACACCGCTGCCGATCGCCAGAATCAGGAAAAAAACAGGGAAGGAGAGCGACATGGCTGCCAGAGCACTGGTTGAAAGTCGTCCGCCATACCAGGTGTCAACGACGTTGAACATCGTATTAAAAAAGAAACCGGTACCAGCCGGAATCGCCAGACGGCGTATCAGCTGCGGTATTGGTGTGGAGGTCAGATCAGAGGTCATGAGGGCAAAGTACGGGGTCACGGGTTAAAGGTCAAGGTTCAAGCGGCATGGGTCAAGAAAAAATTTTAAGACTAGCCGCCGGCCAGCTTTACCTTGTAGCCTCGGCTTTGCAGCTCATTCTGCAGGGTTTCACGGTGATCACCCTGAATTTCTATGATGCCATCTTTGCAGGTTCCGCCACAGCCGCACTTTTTCTTCAGCGTGCCTGCCAGCAGTTTCAGTTCAGGCTCTGCCAGCGGAATTCCGCTGATGACGATGACCGTGCCACCGCCGCGACCTTTGACTTCGCGGCGCAGGCGCACCGTTCCGTCTCCCGATGGTCCTGCCGGCTTAATGCTCTGAGCCTGAGGGCGGATACGGCCGCTTTCGCTGGAATAGACAACCCGATTATCAGATCGTGCGTTCGTACTCATTTGCCCCAATCCCGTGCATATCTGAAGTCGCGGTCAATAGTGCGGTTTGAAACTTTGGCGATGACCGGCAGTCGGCGTTTGAAGTGCGAATTCTGAATTTTTGCCGAAATTGCATCAACAAACTCCGCTTCGAAGCCGCCGGTCACAAGCTCCTGTCTGGTCCAGCGCTGATCAACCATGCGATAGAGCAGTTCGTCAACCTGGCGGTAGGTAAAGCCCAGCTCTTCTTCGTCCGTCTGGCCGGCCCACAGGTCGGCGGAGGGCTGTTTCTCGATGACCTCGTGCGGGACACCCATCTCAGCCGAGAGTTGCCAGACGTGGCTTTTGTAGATATCTCCGATCGGATTGAGGGCGGAAGCCATATCACCGTAGAGCGTGCCATAGCCGAGCAGCAGTTCGGTCTTGTTGCTGGTCCCAAGTACCAGAGCGCCCAGCAGCGCCGAATGATCAAAGAGGATTGTCATGCGTTCTCGGGCCATTTTGTTGCCGCGCCGCATGTTGGTGGCATCGGGGAAAATCTCGAAGTAGGCATCCACCATGGTCGTAATCGGTACCACCGAAAAGTTAATCCCGCTGGCGGTCGCCACCAGCCGGGCATGCGCTTCGCTTTCCGGGTTGCTGGTTTTGTAGGGCATGCAGATGGCGTGGACGTTTTCAGGACCGAGTGCCTCGGCTGCGATGAAGGCCACCAGGGCTGAATCGATACCGCCCGAAAGTCCCAGCACAATCCGGTTGAGCCCCACTTTCCGGACTTCATCCCTGACAAATCCTACCAGTAGCTTGCGCAATAATTCCATATTGGCCTGTAATCCGGACATCAGCGCCCCCTTTCCTGTGCAATGCGCTGCAAATCCTGCATCGTCACAAACAGATTCTCGTCGCGAATCATCGGAGAAAAGATCCGCTCGCGGCGCAGTGCGCCTTCGTCAACCTGTGCTGTTATGAAGTCTACTTCCAGCAGTGCGCCGCGTACGATGGATTCACCTGAAGGTGCCACGTATTCTGAGCCGCCCCAGAAGTTGACGCCATCCTCAAAGCCGACCCGGTTACTGTAGAGGACGCGGCAGTTCAGAAACAGGGCCGTGGTAGAGGTCAATTTCTGCCAGGCGGCGGCAGAGCCGAGTGAATCTCCTTCTATGCCACGCGCGGGACTGCTGGAAAGACAGATCAGCGTGGTGGCGCCGTCCATGGCCAGAATATACGATGCTGACAGGTGCCACATATCTTCGCAGATCAGCATGCCGAAGCGGCCGAATTTTGTATCGAAGGCCCGAAAGGTGGTGCCGCGCGCCAGATAGCGCTGTTCATCAAACAGGCCGTAGGTTGGCAGATACACTTTGCGGTGCAGGTGACGGATGGCACCGTCTTCAAGGTAAAGCGCCGAGTTGAAGAAGTGATAATCATCAGTTTCTTCAACAAAACCGATGGCGATGGAAATTCCTCGCGAAAGTTCGATCAGGCGTCTGATCTCGGGAGAGTCGCTACGCAGCGCCGCATCCGGCACCAGATCTTTCAGGAAATAGCCGGACAGCGCCAGTTCAGGAAAGACGATCAGCTCCGCTCCGCTTTCGCGGGCCTTTATAATCTGCTCTTCAACGGTCTTCAGGTTATCGGCAACACAGCCGAGTTTCGGCTTTATCTGGGCCAGAACGGCGGTAAAATCCATGGTAACTCCTTATGAATAGGCCAGATCAAAGGCGTTCTTGATGTGATCTATGGCATGCTGGCCGCCAGTATGCAACAGAATCGCGATAACGTCAAACCGTGCGTTAGTGTCATGCAGCCGGTTTTTGCCCAGCCAGGTCAGCGCCGCTTTGGAAATCTGACGCTGTTTAAAGGGGGTCACCGCCAGCTGCGGTACGCCGTAGGAAAGACCGCGACGGGCTTTTACTTCGATAAAAACCAGACTCTTGTCAGCCGGGTCGCGGGCGATGATATCGACCTCGCCCCCCTTGCAACGAAAGTTGCGTTCCAGAATCCGATAGCCGCGTGCCGTCAGGAAATTGGTGGCAACCTCTTCACCCAGTTCACCGGTTTTTTTGTTGCCGGTGTGTGGGGGAGGGGATGGAGTTTTTGCGAAGAGATTATTGAGAAAATTCATTATGAAGCAATCAATTCTTTGATGGCATTCAAAAAGTCTCGGGCTTTTTGAGTCGCATCCCATGCGGTTTCATCAGCCTCTTGAAGCCGATAGGTAAAGAGTGTTTCCAGTTCAGTCAAACCCTCACTCCTTCTTCAGCAATAACCTTCACAATAGACAAAATTCTAATTGGTGACTGCTCTGGTTCATCCCTGGTAAAAATCAGCGTGAAATATGTATGCAGTTTTTGTAGAACCCGACTTCCCAGGCGATATCGGTAATCTTGTCTTTCAGTTCTTTATCAATCGCTTCAACTTCGATAAAAACATCCAGATCGGAATATTCATCGGCATCGCCACGGGCGCGGGAGCCAAATACCTTGAAATCAACGAGAGTGACGACACTGGAAAGACGGTCTTTCAGTTTCCGAGCGACCATCAAATCTCGGTCAAGTATTGCCATTTATGTATCTACCTATTCGCCTCTATCGACGGTTTGTCCAATACCGACTTTTGTCTTTCTCCGGGCTGGCACATTCAGGAAGAGTTTGAAAACAGATTACTCGATTTATTTATGATAGAAGGGGTTTATGAAGTTCACACCTGTTTGCTCAATATCACGGACATTGCGTGTCACCAAAATATGTCCATGAACCATTGCTGTTGCGGCCATTAGGCCGTCAATAACTGAAACCGGATCAGGGACACCGAAACGCCCCCACTGTTCGGAAATTATGTTCGTAACAGGTAGAATCCGGTCTCCTGTGTCTTTCTGTACTTCAGCAAGCCAAGTGTCCAGCCGAATTGCGGCTTTCGGATCTCGGCGGCGTAACAGCTCAATTCCGTGACGAACCTCTCCTACCACCAGAGTTGAAAGATATATGTCGTCTGCAGGAACCTTATCAAACCAAACTCGCACATTCTTATCCATCTTTGAGCCTTTGCGAAGTTCTGAAAGCACATTCGTGTCAATCAGATATCCCATTTTTCGCCTCCACGACCGAAATCTCGCTGGCGGGCAAAGTCGCTATCGCTTCCAACGTTTGGCATTTTCATAAGTAATGACTTGAATGATTTTGGTGCTGGAGTTGCTTGTTCTGGAAGAGGCCAAATAATTATCTCGAGTCTCTTATGATGAAGTTCCACCGGCAGTTGAAATGTTGGAGGGGCATCGTTAAATATTTGTCTAATAGGTTGCATAGATAGAACACCTCTCTATTGATACAGATTTTACGAAATTTTACGATTTAACGAATACATGAGACATCAGTATTTGTAAGCTTCAATTATCCAGCCATTCGACTGGATATAGATCCTTGGCTTGCGTGTAACTATATAATTTTCATGATTTGTTTTTCTGAGCCGCCTTTTTTGAGATTGTACTGTTTCATAACTGAGTCGAGTTTCCCGTCAGAGAAATGTAGACCAAACCATTCGCTATATCCTTGAACTTTAACCTTGATTTCAGATACCTATAAATAAGGGGATACCTATAAGGAATACCTATAGGGGATACCTATAGGGGACAGGCACCTAATATTCTTTCCTTTTCCGTCCTGGTTGCCACCCTCGTCGCCTTAAAGTTGATCCAAGTCCCAATCGCGCATCGCCACGATTGGTCAGGTGATAGTAACAGTTGTCGGCTAATGCTCTGGCTGATCTTGACATCTTTCTGTTATCCTATTTGGTGCCTGTCCCCTTATGTCTGCTCCTATTTGGTGCCTGTCCCCTTATGTCTGCTCCAGTTCACCGGTTTTTTTGTTGCCGGTGTGTGTGGGCGGGGATTGAGGTTTTGCGAGGAAGTCTTTGAGTAAATTCACGGTTTAACCTTTGCTCAGCATGCACATTCAATCAACTCATCTTCACGTAGGAGCGGCATGCTGCCGCGATTGCTGCTATAGCAAAAATTGTGGCCATCGCGACAATCGCGGCTGCAAGCCGCTCCCACGGAAGCGTAGTGTAGTACCCACGAAATTCTACAAACCATCTTCACCATCAACCCACATTGCGTCCCACAACGGATACATCCAGATATTTTTCACCAATCCGGCTCGTACCGGATTCATGATCAGATACCTTGCAAATATTTTTACATTCTCGTCTGTTCGTAAGGCATGGTCAAAATATCCTTCTTGCCAAACTGCTTCAACATCACCACCGATTTTCCGCTTTATCTCACGAGCTGAAAATCCTTTTACTGACTGCATCAGACCGGCTAAATCTATTTTGTCTGACAAGCAGAACATCCAGTGAAAATGATCCGGCATGACAACAAAGGCGAAACTCTCAACGTTTCCATGATCATGGTGAAAGCGCATTGCGTTGATGACTATCCTGGCGAGGAAAATATCTTTGAAAAAACTGGTCCGATTATGGGTAACGCTGGTTATGGCGTACACTTGTCCAGTGATGGATACTCTGCCTCTACGAAGGTTTTTGCCGTGATGTTGTAATGTCATTATTTCAGCACCGAAAATCGCGGCTGCAAGCCGCTCCTACCAATCAAATTTAAATATCCATAAGATAGTGTCTCGTAAAATACTAAATTTACGTCGATTTGAGCCGATTCACTTGTTACGTTTCTCTCTGGATGATACCCGTGGGGAAACACGGGGTCTGGTCAGAACCTCACGGGATTCAGCCAGACAGTCTTAAACGCGACATCGTGTCGCGATAACGTGATAAGGCACACCGGCTCGGCGGGAGCTTTTTCCCGCTGACCGGTGCTGCCGTTTGTTGAATATTTGATGTTCTCGTCGTTGGTTTTCTGGTTTTGTCAAATGCGTAGGTCTAGCCCCTTCGGGAGTCACTTCCTGCATGTGTATTTGTGAAAACCTTCAGAGTATTTTTTTGACATACCACAATGGATGCAAATATCTCGGTTACTGAATTCATGTAATTGTTTTTTCTCTTCTATGGTAGGAGTGCTTCGAACAGGCCCTGCATAGCCTTCGTTATTGGCAGCTTCAGTTTCATGAACTAGGATTGTACGGCATAATTTAGTTTCTAATGCATCTGGTCGTATTCTTTCTAAAAAGAGTAGAATCTTCTCGGCATAATCGAACATCTTATTGAAACACAAATACTTTATAATTTTATAAATTACATCAAAATCGGTTGTTACAGTTTTTATAGCTTTTTCGAAGTCTGCTAAAGCCAGCTTTGTTTCTCCTGATAATAGGTAGGCTCTTCCTCTCTCGCAATAAGCGTGGCCTAAATCGGTACCATCAGGTATTAGCTTACTGATATAATTGATTGCCTGAACTGGCTCATTTAATTCAATGTATGATAAACCGATATTATAAAGAGAATCTGTATGCAACTCGTCGGCATGAACTGAAACTTGTTTTTCAATTACAGTACGGTAGTTTGTTATTGCTTCACGGTAGAGTTTCAATTTTGAATAACATGACGCAATACCGTGATAAATTTTCCGATGATTTGAACCAAAATTAATTCTGTGTTTGTAATATTGAATCGCTTTGTCGTAATCACCAAGGAGAACGTATATTTTTGCAATTATTGTATATATACCAGCATCATATGGATTGTTTTTGAGATAGTCCAAAGCGAGAGCAAGAGCTTCGTTGATTTTCCCTTTAGATAAAGCTTGATCAATAGCTGATTTTTGCTCTGCATATGATGGGCTTCTAGAAAAGGTGCTACTTCTGTCAGCCACATTTCCATTATGTTGTGTGCGATTAGACGAGAAATTAGAGAACGTATTTAGATTGTTTCTCTCTTTTTCATAATTATTGTACAAATACGACTCCCTGCTACCTGGGGCGTATTCACGTTTATATGGATTGTAATTTCCGGGGTAACTATAGTTTTTGTAAGGATTTCCCTTTTCAGGGCTTGTTTTGTAATGGGCGGCGATCCATTTGCCTTTTCTAAAATGGCCCTTCACATACACATCAGACATACTTCCTCCAATGCTTCTTCGAAATAGATTCAACATGTTATTGACCAGCCCCCCCGCGCGTACGCGCGTGAACCGGTGATCCTCACAAATGGAACATTTATTCTACAAACACTAAAACAGTTTTTAATCTCCTATCGCTGCAGCCATCACTTGACTCCGAGATGTACTTCTTCCAGCTTTTCGTTCAACCAAACTTTGATAAGCGATTGATACGGCACATCCTGGCGGTTGGCAGTGGACTTGATGGAATCGAGCATCCAAAGCGGTAAACGAAGAGAAATAGACTGGGTAGTTGGTTTCAGGTTCGCAAAGGTAACTTTCCTTGCTTTCGACCAGTCAAGGTAATCGGTTGTGTCGTGAGTCAGCCAGAATTCACGCTCCTCCGCTTCGTTGGCAAACTTCGGTATATCTTTAAGCTTCTTGCTCATATACGGTACGCTCCTTTCGGTGCATGTCCCGGACGGATATGACCCTGATTTTGTTAGTACGAATGGTGAATGTTACTCGTAGTAATCGCCCTTCGCCGGTTTGACCTGTTACAAAAAAGCCTACATAGCCACAACTATGATACGAATTTCCTTCATCGGATAATGTTTGCCAATGCCAGTTGCCAGAGTCGCACCCGTGCAAAAAGCTGTAGCGGCAATCATGCAATCATCCAGTTCCAGTGAGTGGCTTTTCGTTGTTCCTTTAAAACTCCCAGCTTTCATTGCAATAGTCCGATTTACATCAACCACTTTAAGCGCGTCAACCAGTCTTCTCGTCGCCAGTTCCTCGTGAGGGCGCATACCGGCCCAAATTTCTGCTACTGAAATCACTGAGCAGAGCAGCTCGTTCTCCTCCAGATTGCCTGCAATAAAACCCTGCGCAACGGCATTGCCCCGCAACAGATTGATAAGAATATCGGTATCCAGAAGCAAGCTACTCATGCGGAGCGTTCAGATCTGGAAGATTTTCGCTGAGTGCGAATATAATGGTCAGTGCCGCCCTGAAGCTCAGGATGGTCTTCGCTTTTCCATGCTCCAAAACTCGTTTTCAAAGCAATCTTCATCTTTTCTCGCTGCAATTCCTTGCGCAGTGCCTCAGCAACAAAGCGGCTTTGCTGGCGCTGCCCAACAAATTGCTTCAGGTCATTGAGCAGGTCATCGGGGAGCATAAAATTTGCCTGTCGAGCTGAAACAGTCATAGTTGGCCACCTTTTCTATTGTTTATTATAGAATAATTTATAGAATGTGATCGCAAGAGTCAATCTGCCCGAGCAAATTCAGGGCTGCTTTTCCAGAAAGCCGGTATCTTCAAAGCAGCCATCCGAATTCAACCCGCGAATACGGTAATATTTACCCAATTCCTCCTCAAAGCGTGCCCGATCGAGCCGGTGAATAGCGATGCCGTCGCCGCTGCTCCCCGAGTCGGTAAAAAAACGTTCCGGCAGCATATCGTCTGCTCGCGAAAAGCCGTTGCGGCAGTTATAGTAACGCTCTGTCATAACGATCCGTTTGCCGATTTCGATCAGGCGCAGTGGCGAATACGGCACTCCGGTGACGGCGGTCAGCAACTGGGCGTACTCTTCCAAGCTGGCACCGAAGAAGGAAAATTTGCAGGCCGCCATCGAATCGATAGCGGCGTAGCTGTCCTCGGCAATGCTGATAATACGAGCTTTACCGGATAATGAAAAGCGGTCGGTCGGCACCGGTTTGCGCAGGATTTCGTGAGAGATCGGGTAGGCGCCCAGATGACAGCCGCCGCGATTGCTGGTGCAGTACGCCAGCGCCATACCGAAGGCACCGCGCGGGTCGTAGGGAGGCAACTCCAGCGATTTTACGCTCATGGAGCATTCAGGGTGGTTCAATTGCACAGCCAGGCGGCGGGAGCCGAGCGCAAGCAGTTCGCCATCACCGTGACGATAGGCGATGTCGTGCAGGAGTCCCGCTATCTGGTCGGTAGTCGCACATGCACCCCTGATTTCTCCCCAGGCTGAAAGCGTTGCCGCCGCCGAGATGCTGTCGATGCCTAATGCGTTACAGAGGTTGTTGGCTGCAATGATGGATGGCAGGTCAGCGTTGTTGTTAAGGGCACCAAAGTGGGAAGCGGTCTCATATTCCGGGAGCGGGGTACCGCTATCGGTCGATTTTTTACATTGGATCGGACAGCCGTAACAGCCGTCCTTTCTGGCTCGATAGCGCTCTTTCATGGTCGGACCGGAATAATTGGCCGTATGCTCGAAATGAGTCTTCCGGAAGTTGTCTGTCGGCGTCATACGGCGCTGGGCCATCAGATCTACGAGGACCGGCGTACCGAATTCGGACAGCCCCAGCGGTCCGAATATGACTGGAGACGCCTTGAACAGCCGCATGATGTCCTGACGGGCGTTTTCGAACAACACCGGGTCGGCAACTTCTGTCGGGCGGTCACCGGTTATGGTGATGGCTTTTAGATTCTTGGCCCCCATGACGGCCCCCAGACCGCCTCGACCGGCTACATTTCCCTCACCCATCATGATGTTTGCAAACAGGACACCGTTTTCGCCGGCCGGTCCGATCGCTGCGACAGTCCCTCGAGCTTTGAGAACGGCGACGGTGGTCGGAATATCAGATCCCCACAACGCTGCAGCGGGAACAATTGTGGCAGAATCGGTGGTGATGCAGAGCGTAACCGGAGCAGGGCTTCTGCCGGTGATGAAGAGTGCGTCCAGGCCTGCGCCTTTCAGCTGCAGCGCTAATTGTCCTCCGTCTGAACTGTCGTAAATGGTGCCGGTTAAAGGTGAGCGCGAAACAACGGAGAGGCGGGCAGAGGTTGGGGACGGTGTCCCGCAGAGCGGTCCGACAGAAAAAATCAGCGGCAGGGCGGGATCAAACGGGTCGAGTTGATAATAGTCGCGCATCAGGCGGACACCGAGTCCACGTCCCCCTAGGTACTCTTCCAACATCTGTTGGGGCAGTTCGCCAAACTCACAGCTGCCGGTCGTCAGGTTGACCCTGAGTATTCTGCCGCTCCAGCCGTTCAGCAGGTGCCTCTGCAGCCGGATGCACTCAATGATTTCAGGATGGTGAGCAGTTCGGGGGCCGATTCAGCCTGGTGGGTGGCAGATTGCAGCTCATCAGCGGCACCGTAACCCCAGCGGCAGCCGATGGTCGTTATACCGGCGGCATTGCCGGCATCGATATCGTTAATGCTGTCACCAACCATGCAGCTCTGTTCCGGAGTGCTGCCGAGCAGTTCCATGACACTCAAAAGCGGCAGCGGAGAGGGTTTTTTTTCACTGAAGGTATCCCCGCCGCTGATGTGTGCAAACAGGTCGTGAACGCCGAAAGCGTGCAGAATCAGTCTGCTTAACGATTCGTGCTTGTTGGAGATTACCGCCATCGTGATGCCGGCTGCGTGCAACTGTTTAAGCATCTCTACGACACCGGGGTAGAAGATGCTTTTATCGACGATATGTTCAGTATTGAAATCGATAAAAAGCTGCAGGGCGCGCTCACGTTCCTGATCGCTGCTGGCGGGCAGAACCATCTGGATCAGGTTTTTGGCACCTTTACCAATCATCGTGCGTACATCCGCAACTGTTAAAAGGGGGAGCGCAGAGGCGCTGCGGACATGATTGACGGCATCTGCCAAATCCTCCAGGGAGTCCACCAGCGTACCGTCGAGATCAAAGAGGACGGTCGTGATACTCATGATGTTATGAGAGTGCGGCGGCGTCTGCTTTTGGTAGTACGATAACGGGAACGAGAGCGGGTCGATACAGCAGGAAGGTCTTTCCAAGAATCTGGGCTACATCGGCCTGACAGGCCGATGCAAGCAGCTCGGAAGCCTCATGTTTGTCAAGCATGCAGCTTTCCAGAAGCTTGACTTTGATCAGTTCGTGGTGTTCGAGGGCGGCGGATGCTTCAGCAATCAAGGATTCTTCAATTTCTTTCTTCCCGAGTTGGATCAGAGGTTTCAGTTTGTGCCCAAGTGCTCTCAGGTGTCGTTTTTGTTTTCCGGTCAGCATAATGTATGGAAACTCCCTTGGATAAATGTACGGTACGCGGCAACATATATCATAGTGTATGTTTACTGGCAAACTGCAATTCCACTGTCTGCCATACTGCTGGGATCAATTGTAATCTGAAAAATAATATACACTTTGACTCTAATGTGATATGAAGACAAACCTTTAGCCCTTGAAATTATTATTCACGTACCTCTGCGGTGTGCGTGAGGAGTATTGATGAGTACCAGTAAATATCCAATTTCGACGGCACTGACATCGTTCAGCACCGATAATGCCGCCCCGGTTATAGAGCCGCGCAAAACTCCCGGCAAAGTACACCACCTGCCCCCTTCTATCTGGAAAAAGATGGCCGGTGATGCCAAAAGCCCGCTTGAAAAGGCCATTGAGCGGACACGCGATTTCTTTTTTCGTGAGCAGTTGCCTGACGGCTACTGGTGGGCCGAGCTGGAGTCGAATGTCACCATTACCTCCGAATACATCATGCTGTTCCATTTTCTTGGCATGGTTGACAAGCTGCGTGAGCGTAAAATGGCGCGCTACATCCTCAGTAAGCAGACTGAAGAGGGCTCCTGGGCGGTCTGGTTTGGTGGCCCCGGTGAAATATCAACCACGATTGAAGCCTATTTTGCTCTCAAGTTGGCCGGTTACACGGCTGATGATCCTGCCATGGTCAAGGCGCGTGATTTTATCCTTTCCAAAGGGGGCATTCTCAAGGCGCGCGTTTTTACCAAAATATTTCTGGCGCTGTTCGGAGAATTTTCCTGGCTGGGCGTCCCATCGATGCCGATTGAACTGATGCTGTTGCCTGACTGGGCCTATTTCAACCTCTACGAACTTTCCAGCTGGTCGCGGGCCACCATCACTCCGCTTTCTGTTGTCATGGCGGAGCGCCCGGTTCGCAAGCTCCCGCCATGGGCGCGTGTACAGGAATTATTCGTTCGGCCACCACGACCGACCGACTACACCTTTTCGCGTGAAGACGGAATTCTGAGCTGGAAAAACTTCTTTGTCGGTGTTGATCATATGCTCAAAATATATGAAACATCACCGATCAGGCCCTTTAAAAAGAAAGCGATGGGAATAGCCGAACAGTGGATCCTTGATCATCAGGAAACGAGCGGTGACTGGGGTGGCATCCAGCCGGCCATGTTGAATTCCGTTCTGGCGTTACACTGTCTGGGGTATGCCAACGATCACCCCACCGTAGCCAAGGGGCTGGAAGCGTTGGCTAACTTCTGCATCGAAGATGATGAAAGTCTGGTGCTGCAGTCGTGCGTTTCTCCGGTCTGGGATACCGCGCTGGTGCTGGTGGCCATGCAGGAGGCCGGCGTTCCGACCGATCATCCGGCGCTGGTCAAAGCAGCGCAGTGGTTGCTTGATCTTGAAGTTCGTCGCAAAGGGGACTGGCAGGTCAAATCTCCAGAGCTCGAACCGGGCGGCTGGGCCTTCGAGTTTCTGAATGACTGGTATCCGGATGTGGATGACTCCGGTTTTGTCATGCTGGCAATTAAGGATATCAAGGTCCGTGACAAAAAACATAAAGAACAGGCTATCAAGCGCGGTATGAACTGGTGCCTCGGTATGCAGAGCGCGAATGGTGGCTGGGGTGCCTTCGACAAGGACAATACCAAGTATCTGCTGAACAAGATTCCATTTGCCGATCTGGAAGCCCTGATTGATCCGCCAACCGCCGATCTGACCGGACGGATGTTGGAGGTGATGGGTAATTGCAATTACCCCAAGAATCATCCGGCCGCAGTGCGTGCGCTCGAATTTCTTAAAGCGCAGCAGGAACCGGAAGGTCCCTGGTGGGGGCGTTGGGGGGTTAATTACCTGTACGGGACCTGGTCGGTGCTCTGCGGACTGGAGGCGATCGGTGAAGATGTCAGCCAGCCGTATATCAAAAAAGCGGTCAACTGGCTGAAGTCAAAACAGAATCTGGATGGCGGCTGGGGTGAAGTGTGTGAATCGTATGAAGATCGTTCTTTGATGGGATCCGGTGCCAGTACGCCATCCCAGACCAGTTGGGCGATGCTCTCGCTGTTTGCAGCCGGAGAGGTGGACTCACAAGCGGCTGCTCGCGGAGTGGAATACCTGTTGGCGACCCAGAAGCAGGATGGAACCTGGGATGAAGATGCTTTTACCGGAACCGGTTTCCCGAAATTTTTTATGATTAAATACCATATTTATCGCAACTGTTTCCCCTTAACGGCACTGGGAAGATATCGCCATTTGACAGCCGAAAAGAATAATTCCGATTCTCTCTGATGGGAATCTCCTGCACTGATTTCAGCTTTGCAAGCCCCGACGTGAGAACGTGCGGGGCTTTGCCCATTTAGATATGAAGACATTTGTCACCGGTGCAACCGGATTTATAGGCGCCAGTATTGTACGCGAATTACTCAAGGATGGACGCGAGGTACGCGTGCTGGTGCGCGAAGGTTCTGATACATCCAATCTGACCGGACAGGATGTCGAGTTCTGGCGTGGTGACCTCCGTGACCACTCTTCTCTCCAACAGGGTCTCAAAGGGTGCCGCAGCCTTTATCATGCGGCGGCTGATTACCGGCTCTGGACCCGCCATCCGGAAGAGATGTACCGCACCAACGTCGACGGTACGGTTGCTATCCTTGAAGCGGCTCTGCAGAACGGCCTTGAGAAGGTCGTTTATACCAGCAGCGTCGGCACACTCGGTAATCCGGGTGACGGTCGTCCGGGGAGCGAAGATACGCCGGTAACGCTGGCCGATATGGTTGGCCCCTATAAAAAAAGCAAGTTCCTGGCTGAGCGAGAGGCCGAAAAGTTCATTCCGCGCGGCCTGCCGCTGGTAATTGTGAACCCCTCGACGCCGGTGGGACCACGAGATATCAGGCCGACGCCGACCGGCAAAATTATCGTTGATTTTCTGAAGCGCAAGATGCCGGCTTACCTGGACACCGGCCTCAATATCATCGACGTCGAGGAGTGCGCGCGCGGGCACCTGCTGGCCGAGTCCCGGGGGCGGGTCGGTCAGAAATACATTCTCGGCAACAGTAATCTCACTTTGCGGGATATCTTCGCCATGCTTCAGGAAATATCGGGACTATCGGCACCGAAAGTCCGTCTGCCGTATACGCCGATCCTGATGGCAGCCTATCTGAATGAAGCCCTGTCGCGCATTACCGGTCGGGAACCGCTGATTCCACTGGCAGGGGTGCAGATGGCTGCAAAATATATGTATTTTGATTCATCAAAAGCGGCGCGGGAACTCGGGCTGCAGCACACACCGGTTAAAGAAGCTCTTGCCCGGGCTGTGGCATGGTTTCAGCAAAACCGGTATATATAACCAGATATAACAGAAATAAAAGGGTACATAATTATGTTACTTGAAACAATACAATCACCTGTTGATCTCAAAAAATTGAAAAGAGAACAGTTACCTGCCCTGGCGGCGGAGATCCGTCAGTTTCTACTGGAAACCGTCTCCACGACCGGAGGTCATCTCGGCTCCAATCTCGGTACGGTTGAGCTGGCGATCGCCCTGCACTACTGTTTTGACTCCCCTAATGACAAAATTATCTGGGATGTCGGCCATCAGGCCTATACCCATAAGATTCTGACCGGCCGACGAGAGCGTTTTCATACCCAGCGCCAGTACCAGGGCATCTCCGGTTTTCCCAAACGGTGCGAGTCTGAGCATGACGCATTCGGCGTTGGACACGCGTCCACGTCAATTTCGGCCGGTCTCGGTATGGCTGCGGCTGCCAGCCTCGACGGCACCAAAAAACATGCCATTGCGGTGATCGGTGACGGTTCCCTGACTGGTGGTATGGCCTTCGAAGCGCTCAATCAGGCCGGTCATTTGAATAAAAATCTGATTGTTATTCTGAATGATAATGAGATGTCGATATCGAAAAATGTCGGCGCTTTTTCAACATTCATTTCGCGCAAGATGACCGGGCGCTATTACCGTGATCTGAAAAAAGAGATGCAGGGATTGTTGAAACATATCCCGGCTATCGGTACTGATATTCTTCATTTTGCCCGGCGTGCCGAAAATTCACTGAAGGGTTTCTTGACGCCGGGAGCGCTGTTTGAAGCACTTGGTTTCGATTATATTGGACCTCTGGATGGGCATGACCTGGAACAGCTGATTGAGGTTTTCAGGAATAGTAACGAGCTGGACGGGCCGCTGTTGGTACATGTCATGACGACCAAGGGCAAGGGGTACAAGCCGGCTGAGGAAACTCCGGCCAAATACCATGGAGTCGGAGTTTTTGATATCGAAACCGGGCAGGGTGCCGCCAAACCAGCCGTCAAATCCTACACCGATGTTTTTGGTGAAACTCTGGTGGAGCTTGCGGAGGCGGATCCAAAAATCGTGGCGATTACTGCTGCCATGCCGGACGGCACCGGGCTTAATCTCTTTGCAAAGCGCTTTCCGGACCGGTTTTTCGATGTCGGAATTGCCGAACAGCACGGTATGACCTTTGCCGCCGGATTGGCTGCCGATGGGTTCCGTCCCGTGGCAGCCATGTATTCAACCTTCGTTCAGCGGGCCTACGATCAGATTTTTCATGACATCTGCTTGCAAAAATTACCGGTGACAATCGCAATGGACCGGGCCGGCGTCGTCGGAGACGATGGTCCCACCCATCATGGCGTTTTCGATATCTCTTATCTGCGTCATCTGCCGGGTATGACGATGATGGCTCCCAAGGATGAGAACGAACTGCGCAACATGCTTAAAACAGCTATCAATGCAGGTGTTCCAGTGGCACTGCGCTATCCGCGCGGGGCCGGTTTCGGTGTCGAACTGGACCGAGACATACGCGCTCTGGAGATTGGTCGCGGAGAATGGTTGCTGGAAGGACAGGACCTTACCATTGTTGCCATTGGTGCGACCGTTTATCCGGCCCTGCAGGCAGCTGAAAAGCTCAAGCAGCACGGCATTGCTGCCGGGGTGATCAACGCCCGTTTTGTTAAACCACTGGATGCAGAACTGATCATTTCCGCCGCCCGCAGTACCGGTCGAATTTTAACTGTCGAGGAGAACGCGCTGCAGGGGGGATTCGGGAGTGCCGTTCTGGAACTGCTCTCGGATAATAACCTGCAGGATGTGCGCATCCGCCGACTCGGCATTGCAGATCATTTTGTTGAGCAGGGGAGCCAGGCACAGCTGCGCAAAGATATCGGGATTGATGCGGATGGTATTGCCACTGCCGCAATCGAATTTTTGAAATGAGGATGCCATGAATCGTAATGTCGCGCGCAACAAGATTATTTTCGCCCTGGATGTGGGGACTGTGGCCGAGATTGACCGTTGGGCTGAACTGTTGTCCGGCAAGGTCGGCATGTTCAAGGTCGGCAAGGAGCTGTTCACCTCCTGCGGTCCGGCGGCGGTTACAGCCGTACAACGGCATGGCGGCCAAGTTTTTCTGGATCTGAAATACCACGATATTCCTAACACGGTTGCCCGGGCAATGGTTTCAGCGGCCCGGCTTGGCGTGCAGCTGGTCAACTTGCATGCATTGGGGGGTGGTGAGATGATGGAGTCCACCGTGGCGGCTGTTCAGAAGGAATTCAACAATTCAGAACGTCCGCGACTCCTGGCGGTGACAATTCTGACGTCGTCAACGGTTGAAACGCTGCGCCAGGTGGGGATCGAACATCCTGTCCAGGATATGGTTGTCCGTCTGGCACGGCTTGCCAAGAATTCCGGAATGGATGGTGTTGTCGCTTCACCGCTTGAAATCGAACCGATCCGGGCGGCGTGCGGCCCGGATTTTCTGATCGTAACTCCCGGTGTGCGCCCGACGTTTGCGGCGGCAGATGACCAGAAACGGATTATGACGCCGGCTCAGGCGGTAGGGGCAGGTGCCGACTATCTCGTGATCGGGCGACCAATCGCAGCGGCGCTTGACCCTGCTCTGGCTGCAGAACTGATAACTGACGAAATTATGGCAGGTGCCCTATGAAGGGTGAACTGATATTCGGCGTCAATCCGGTCAAGGAATCGCTGCAGGGCACGCGTGGCGCTTTCAATCTCTACGTGCAGATCAGTGCCAGTGACCATCGTGTTGAAAAGATTATCAAACTGGCTGAAGAACGCGGGGTTGCTGTTCATCGCCGCGAGAAACTCGATCTGACGAAAATGTGCGCCTCATCCCATCATCAGGGTATCGTCCTGGAAGTAGAACCGTTCCAATATTCAGATTTTGATGACCTGACGGCAGCAGTAGCCCGGTCGGGTCGGCCCGGATTTCTGCTGGTGCTGGATGGTATTCAGGATCCGCACAATCTGGGTGCTCTGATCCGTTCCGCAGCCTGTTCCGGTGCAGACGGTGTCATCATTCCCAAGGATCGGGCTTGCGGCATTACTGCCGCAGCTGAAAAAACGTCTGCGGGTGCCATAGAAACGGTACCGGTGGCTATGGTGACCAATATCGTACACTCTCTTGAACAGCTGAAAAAACTCGGCTACTGGGTCTACGGACTTGATGGCACCGCCAGGCATTCCGTTTATCAGACCGATTTTTCCGGTAACGTAGTTCTGGTCGTAGGAGGAGAGGGGGAAGGAATCCGGCATCTGGTGCGCAAACAGTGTGACGTCGTCATGTCGATTCCCCAGTTCGGCGGCGTTAGTTCTTTGAACGCTTCCGTTGCCGGCGGCATTGCGCTGTTTGAGGTGGCCCGGAAGTTACGTTAGTATGGATTCCCGCCCAATCACGTTTTTCTACCGCCGCTATGCATTGGGACTTCTCCTTACGGTTAATCTGCTGAACTACATCGACCGCCAGGTTCTTTTCGCGGTATTTCCCCTTATAAAAAATGACCTGCAGCTCTCAGATACCGCGCTCGGTTTTCTGGGGAGCGCATTCATGCTCAGCTACATGCTGCTCGCTCCGCTCTTCGGCTGGCTGGGTGATCGCTGGAGTCGGACCGGCCTTGCTGCCGGCGGACTGGTTGTCTGGAGTCTAGCGACCGCACTGGCCGGTTTGGCCCCCGGTTATCGAAGCCTTGTGGCTGCACGTGCTACTGTCGGGGTTGGCGAGGCCAGCTTTGGAACGGTTTCGCCCGGCATAGTAGCCGATTTTTTTCCGAAGGAGCGCCGTGGCCAGATCCTCTCCCTGTTTTATGCCGCAATTCCGGTCGGCAGTGCGCTGGGATACCTCCTGGGCGGAATCCTTGGCCAGCGTTACGGTTGGCATTCGGCGTTTCTGCTGGTCGGATTGCCTGGTCTGCTGCTGGCTCTTCCACTGGCTCTGTTACGTACTCCTGCGCGTGGCGGTGATGTTTCCTTGTCAGATGTCGGTGGTCCGCATAAGTCCGGTGAAGAAAAAACAGCAGCATCCGGGTATGCATCCCTTGCAAAAAACCACTCCTTTATTTGTAATACCCTGGCCATGGCGGCCATGACATTTGCCATGGGAGGACTCGCACAATGGCTCCCGACATTTTTGAATCGAGTTCATGGCGTTGATGTTGCCAAGGGAAATATGCTGTTTGGAGCTACGACGGTGGTGGCTGGTATACTGGGTACTCTGGCCGGAGGATGGCTGGGGGACCGCTGGCAAAAAAAGAGCGCTCAGGGATATCTGCTGGTTTCCGGTTGGGGGTTTCTTCTCGGCACCCCCTTTGCTGTCTGGGCCATTCTTGCCCCCGGTCTGAGCAGTTGCATGACGGCAATTTTTATGGCCGAATTTTTTCTTTTTCTCAATACCGGACCGCTTAATACTGTGATTATCAACGTAACAATCCCGGTAATGCGTGCAATGGCCTTTGCGGTTAATATCTTCTTTATTCATGCTCTGGGTGATGCCATCTCACCGTCGATTCTCGGTTGGTTTTCTGACCGCTGGGATTTACGTCGAGCCCTGCTTATCACACCTGTTGCCATGCTTGTGGCTGCTTTACTCTGCTTTATCTGCGGCAGATTTATTCTGAAGGAGCAAACTTATACATAATTATACGTTATTTATATTGACATGTTGTTGAATTGTGATAAACGTCACAACACATCAATAGAATGAGTGGATAGTGCGTGCATGAAATGCAAAAATAGGGTAAAAATAATTCGCGAATCCAGATTAATGAGTAAAGCTGAGCTTGCTCGTAAGGCTGGTATTTCGGCATTGACAGTTGACAGATTAGAACGGGGCGAGATGTGTCGCATGGAAACGATGCGGAAAATCATTCTGGCCCTAGGCTATACTCTTGAAGATAAAAATCAGGTGTTTCAGGACAACGTATAAACGGGATCCGGCTATGTTTCTTTTCAAGAAGAAAAAAGAAGTCATCGGAATAGATATTGGCTCCAGTTCAGTCAAACTGGTTCAACTCAAAGATAACAAAGGATCTTTGCAGCTGTTAAACGCTGCAATCATCCCGTTACCTCCTGAAGCGATTGTAGATAATACGTTGATGGATAGTTCTGCGGTTGCGTCTGTCGTAAAAAATCTCGTATCCAGCATGGGAATCAAGGTTAAGGACGTTGCCTGCTCAATCTCCGGTAACTCAGTTATTATCCGAAAAATAGTCCTGCCGGCCATGCCACAGGAAGAGCTTGAAGACCAGATCTCATGGGAGGCAGAACAGTACATTCCCTTTGATATCAATGATGTCAATATGGATTTTCAGATTTTGTCTCCCGATAGTAGTGACCCTTCAAAAATGAATGTTCTGCTGGTGGCGAGCAAGAAGGATATCATCAACGACTACGTCTCTGTTTTCAATGAGGCCGGATTGCACCTTTTAGTTGTTGATGTTGACTCGTTTGCGGTCCAGAACGCTTTTGAAGCTAATTATACCTGTGGTCCTGAAGATATCCTGGCGTTAATTAACATAGGCGCCAGTGTGATGAATATAAACATCATCAAGGATGGTAAAACCCTTTTTACTCGTGATGTTCAGATGGGTGGCAATCTTTATACGGAAGAAATACAGAAACAGCTTGGCCTGAGTAGTGATGCTGCGGAATCTGCCAAGAAACTTGCACATGCCACACATAATGAGGCTTTGATACGGGCCATCGAAAAAATTAATGAAACGATTACTCAAGAAATTCGACGCTCGCTGGATTTTTATAACTCAACAGCAAACGACGAGCGGATACGCAGTGTTTTTGTCAGTGGCGGCTGCTCGAAAGTGTACAATCTGATTCCAGCCATATCCGAAAAAATCGGTTTACCGGTAGACAAGCTTAATCCTTTTGCTGAACTTACAATTAATGATAAAGATTTTGACCCTGAATACCTTCAGGAAATCGGTCCGCTTATGGCAGTACCAGTGGGACTAGCGATCAGGAGGCCAGGGGACAAATGATCAGAATAAACCTTTTACCCGTCCGGGCCGCCAAAAAGAAGGAAACAGCTGTCCAGCAGTTTATTTTAGCCGGTGTTGTTGCCGTTTTTATCGCACTGATAATTACATCCTTGTATCTTGTCAAGAGAGTGCAAATTACGTCAACAAAAAGTGATATTTCGGCTGCGAATGCAAAAATTAATGAGTTGAAAACAAAAATAGGTAAGTTGGAAGAGCTCAAAACTCTCAAAACGGAAGTCAAAAAGAAGCTGGACGTACTTGCCCAGCTACGAAAAAACAAGATGGGTCCAGCTCAGAGATTGTCCAGTTTGAGCGACTTGACACCTGATCAACTCTGGCTGACCGGGTACAGTGAGAAGGACTCTGAAGTAAGAATTTCCGGTGTTGCAACTGTCGAAGAGTTGATTGCTCAATACATGAGGGCTCTCGAAGCATCCAATGACTTCATGGCAGTTGAGCTGGTTGTCTCAGAACAGATAGAATCGGCCGGTACAAAACTCAAAAAATTTGAAATCATAATGAAGCTTGAGGCACCAACAGCAACGTTGCCGACACCTGCTGAAAAAAAATAGCGTTCTCTACGTCAGGGTGGTCTGATCATGGATCCACAAATAGAAAAAATTCTTAAATTACCTGCCAAGCAGAAGATTCTGCTCCTCGTTCTGGTTTCAGTTCTTGAAGCTGCCGCATTGGTGTGGTTTTTGTACATACCGAAGCATAAAGAATTGACGGGACTTAAAGTCGAGCTTTCAAAACTACAGGGTGAGATCGATGAGAAGACCAGAATCGCAAATAATCTGCCTAAACTCAGGGCTGAATACGAACAGCTCAATCGAGAATTAGCGCAGGCTCTGACAGAATTACCGAATTCGAAAGAAATTCCCTCGCTTTTAACCAGTATTACCGCACTTGGTAAGAATGCAGGACTTGACTTTCTCACGTTTCGTCCGAAAGGTGAAGTTCCCAAGGACTTCTATGCAGATGTGCCGGTGGACATCATTGTTTCAGGCTCATACTATAGTGTGGCGAATTTTTTTGCGGCAGTTTCAAACCTGCCGCGAATTGTAAATATTACCAATGTTGCCTTTTCGGATATCAAGAATGTTAGTAATCGTATGATGACCAGAATAACCTGTCTGGCGACAACATTCCGCTTCCTTGATAAGAAAGAGATTAAGGATGATAAAAAACCAAAAAAATAGAATGCTGCGGTTACTTGTCTCCGCTTGTGTGGTTATGGTCTTCGCTTCTGCGTGCAAAAAAGATCAGCCGCCAACGCCTGTACCTGCGCCCCCCAAACCAACACAGGCGGTAAAGGAACAGCCCAAGCCGGTCCAAAAAGTTCTTAGCTCTGCCGTGCGTCTGCCTGCTCCTCCGGTTAACCAGTTTGATTTCAGCACTAAAAAAGACCCCTTTAAACCGTTTGTGGCTGTTAAAGCAGCTCCGAGCGCATCGCGTGACGATCTCCGTAAAGCCGCTCGTAACGCCTTGCCGATTCATAGTTTTGATGTAAATCAATTTAAACTGATTGGCATTATCACGGGAACCCGTGAAAGTCAGGCAATGGTTACAGATCCTGGCGGAAAGGGCTACGTTCTGAAAGTCGGCATGTTGATCGGCAAGAACGATGGCAAGATTACTGCTATAACGACTCGTGGTGTAGAGGTAATTGAACAATTTAGAGATGATAATGGCAGGGTTCGTAAAGAGCATATAATTCTGACCCTTCCCAGGAAACAATAAGGAGCTCCGCATGAAGTGGCTGACTAAAACATCAATACTGGCGACGGTTATATTTACGGTTGTTTCTGGCCTGGCTGTTGGTAGCCGCTCATATGCTGCTTCTGAACAAATTCAGGACCAGAAGAAACTTACTGCCATTGAATCGGTTTCACCTTCAGGAAATGGCTCGGCAACTGAACTGGTTATAAAACTTTCGTCGCCGACTACTTATACGAGTTACAAGACAGCTTCGCCTCTTAGATTAGTTGTTGATTTTTCACAAGCAACTCAAGGAACACTTTCCGAGCCGGTTATTATTAATAAGGGCAACTTCAAAACGGTAACAGCCAGCCGTTTTGATACCGATGCCGGAGTACTGACTCGTTTGGATATCGAACTGGTTCAAGATAGTGAAGCGGTTCTGAGCATATCTCCCGCCAACCCCGGTGAAATAAAAATATCTTTTCCTTCGCTTTCCGATACGGGAACTGTTGCTGTAGAAAAAACGGTTTCTGAGAACGTAACACCTGAAAAAAAACTTTCTGCTGAAAAGGTTGATTCTGCAACATCGATAGTTGCAGATGCCCCTCCAGCAATACCGGCTGTTCCTGCGTCGTTACCTGAAAAAAAGACCGTTTCGCCTGTTGTTCCAACGGTTGCTACAGATATTTCACGAACATTAACAGCTATTACAGCTGGTAAAGATGCCATTCTGTTGGCCGTTGATGGACCCGTAACAGATTTCAAATCATTTCGTCTTAACAATCCGGAACGCCTGGTTATCGATCTTGCTGACGTCAAAAGTACGCTTTCACCTCGCCTGATTCCCTTAAATGTCGCTGGTGTGGCTTCCGCACGCATAGGGCTGTATCCGGGCAAATTGCGTGTTGTGCTTGATTCTGTAAACGGCTCTTTTCCGGATGTTACAACTGCTGCTACTTCGTCCGGTATTGTCATAACACTCAACGCGAAAGTGTCAGCAGAGGTTCCACCTATAACTACAGAAAACCCTAACACGAAACTAACAGCAACGCGCTCTGAACCCGCTGACTCTGCTGCACCCGCTGCTACGCAGGTGAGCGCCCCGGTTGAAAACAAGGTTCCTGAAAAAGTTACAGCTCAGGATACACTGTCTCCGGCAAAAAAAGCTCCTGTAACGGGCCGGAGAAATCAAGTCGCAACCGTTGAGATGCTGGATTTTCAGGTAATCGATGGCGTATCACGCGTCTCGGTCAAGGTTGCAGGTGATATTTCTGTCGAGCAACCACTGAAAACAAACGGTTTTGTCACATTATCCATAAAGAACGCACAACTTCCCAAAAAATTGCAGCGTTCACTGGAAACCAGTTCGTTTGTATCTCCTGTTCTACGTGTAACGCCATTGGCCGTAAAAACGCGTTCCGGTGCAATGACTAAAATCCGAATCGCTTTACGTGCTCCGGTCCCGTTTGAATTCCGTCAGGAAGGCGACATGTTGTTTGTTGATTTCAAGCACCCTGAAGGGTTGTCGACAGATAAACTGGTATTGGACACAACCGAAGTAAAACGACCACCTGTTCGTCAGAAAAAAGCTGCGACGGATGGTGAAGAAACAATTTCATCTGAACTATCCCCTTCTCCTGAATCGCCTGCAAAACTGGACACAGTTCGCCACTACAAAGGACGTAAGGTTACACTTGAGTTTGCAGATGCCGAAGTGCGAAAAATATTTCAGCTGCTTTCTGAAGTAAGTAACAAAAACTTTGTTCTGGGTGATGATGTGACCGGAGCCATCAGTCTTAAATTGGTTAACGTACCGTGGGACCAGGCTCTCGATATTATACTTGATACAAAAGGGCTCGATAAACGAGAAGATGGCAACATTATTCTCATAAAGGGTAAAGGAAAGTTTAAGACACAGGCTGAGGAAGAACAGGAAATCAAGAAGGCGCTCACAAAAGCTATTGAACTGAAAACAGAGACTTTTAGCGTCAATTATGCCGATATTGCCACTATATCCGGGCAGTTTAATGGCCTGAAAACAGATCGTGGCACAATATCTCTGGATACGCGTACAAATAAGGTAATTGTTAAAGACATCCCGCAAGCTCTTGATGACATGCGAAAACTGTTGTTGCAACTTGATGTGGCTGAACGTCAGGTCATGATTGAGGCTCGGATTGTTGAGGCGCAGGCAACATTCACCCGTAATCTGGGTGTTAACTGGGGTGTACATCTGAGAGATGGTTCGGCTTCTTTCCTAGGCATAAACTCTCTTGACACCGGTTTCGGTGGTTTAACTTCTGCCGCACCGACATCCGGTACCGGCACAAGTGCAGGTGGTAACATGGGGATATCCTTTGGCACTCTTTCCAGTAATATTCAGCTTGACATGCGTCTGAATGCTGCTGCCAGCGCCGGCATGATCAAAATTATTTCAACGCCAAAAGTTGCGACACTTAATCATAAGGCAGCCAAAATATCGCAGGGCCAGCAGATTCCGTATCAGAATACAACTGCGACAACCGGTGCCGTTACTGCCTTTATTGCTGCGACTCTTTCATTGGAAGTAACACCGCATATCAATGCCAACGGTACCATCGTTATGAAAATTGATGCTAAAAACGATACACCCGGTGCTGGAAGCCCGCCGCCAATTAACACAAAACAGGCCACCACTGAAATGTTACTTCGCGACGGAGAAACGACTGTTATCGGCGGAATATTTGTGGATAGCGATACCTCAAGTGACGACGGTGTCCCTTATCTGATGGATATTCCTCTGCTTGGAAATCTCTTTAAAACGAACAATAAGTCTAAAAGCAAATCAGAACTATTGATTTTCATCACTCCTAGAATTCTTGGTGCGATTTAACAAGACCTGTTCATAAATGAATACTCTTGCACAACATACGCTGACCAACCAGGAATACCTCGACTTGGAATCCCTCCAAGAATACAAAAGTGAATATTATGCCGGTGAAGTGTTTGCTCAGGCGGGCGCTTCATCGAAGCATACAGAGATTGCCGGCAATCTTTTTGCGCTGGTGCATTCCCACCTTAAAGGCAAAGCATGCCGCGCATACATTGCCGATATGAAACTTCATGTCAGTAAAGTTGATGCCTTCTTCTATCCGGATGTCATGGTCACCTGTGATTCCCGCGATCGCTCTACCGATATGTACAAACAGTATCCGGTTATTATTGCGGAAGTCTTATCCGAAAGTACCGCCGATTATGATCGTACCTTCAAATTTGCCTGTTACCAGAAAATAGACACGCTACGGGATTATCTGCTGATAAGTCAGGATGTATTTTCTGTGGAACACTTTCATCTGAATACATTGAGAGAGTGGGTTCGAACCATACATTCGGTAGGCGAAACCTTTCATCTTGGCTGTCTTGATCTTGATGTCGCAGTTTCTGATGTCTATGCCGATGTTGATGGTGTCGTGACGCTGGAAGAGAAATACCGCAAATTACCTTCATTGTCGCAGCTACGTCAATCTCAGGAAATGCCATGCCAATAGTTCAAAAAAATAGCGAACGACATTGGACATACGCCGATTACCTGGGGTGGCCTGATGATGAGCGCTGGGAGATTATCGATGGTGTTGCGTATGCGCTGAGTCCTGCTCCCGGAAGACAGCATCAGTCAATTTCTTTTGAAATGGCCCGGCAACTTGGGAATTATCTAAAGGATAAGCCGTGTCGTGCTTTTGCTGCACCTTTCGATGTTCGTCTTTCCGATCATTCTTCAGTCAGCGACAATTATGTTGATACCGTTGTTCAGCCCGATTTATTTGTTGTGTGTGATAAAAACAAGCTGGATGAGCGTGGATGCAGTGCGGCACCAGATCTGATTATTGAAATTTCGTCGCCATCAACCGGTAAAAACGATCTTACGGTAAAGTTTGATCTGTATCAGCGGCACGGAGTCAAGGAATATTGGATAGTGCACCCTGATCAGCAGACGGTAATGGTCTTTAAAATTGGTGAAGACGGCACGTATGGCAAGCCGGATCGTTATGCTGCTGGCGATAAAGTGTTGGTTCCTCTTTTTGGTGAACTTGTTATTGATCTGAAAGAGGTTTTTGCGGAGTAGGCTGCAGTACAAGGACAAAATTATGAAAACAAAACTTGTCCGATTTGATTGGGCGATCAAAAAGGCAGGGGCTCGATTATGTTTATCAAGGAAGTACGACGTTTACCGGTATGCACATGCATGATTCACTCGGCTTGTCCCAGACTCATCAGAAAATGTTTAAGAGAAGTGACGTTGCGGAAATATTTCCTGAATATTACATACTGAAAGTTAATAACCTCGATGATATTGCCAGAGATACACTTGATAAGTGGATGTATTTTTTGAAAAACTCCGAAATTAAAAAGGAATTTAAAGCGAAAGGGTTACAGAAGGCAGCAGAAAAGCTTAATATTATGAGGCTCTCAGAAGAAAAACGCAAAGAATATGAGCATTTTATTTGCAATCGCAGAGCAGAAGAGAGTCTGGTCTGGAACTCTCATATTGAAGGAAAGATTGAAGGAAGCTGCAAGCCAAACGTGAGATTGCTCGTAAGCTGAAAATCAAAGGACTTTCAAGTGATGATATTTGTGAGATGACAGGTTTGAATAGTACCGAAATAGAATGTTTATAGGTTGAACGTGCATCTGTATTACCGAATGTTGGTTATAAAATATTTTGCCTGGGGGAGTTATCAAATGAAGAGATTATTGTTGCTGTGCGTGATGAGTATCGGGTTGTTTGGGTGCGGGAGTGGGAGCATGTCAACTTTAGGAAGTCTGTCACTTTCTGCGCCAGCGCAGACGGGTGATATTGTCAAAACTACTGCCACCTATAAACCTGCCAGCGGATCCGCCCTGCCAGGACAAGTAATAGATTTCCGTTGGTACACAGTCGGAGTTTCTACGAAAATGCAAACTCCTGAAGTTACAACATCAGGGTCTACAAATTCATCTGGAGTTGTTGTTTCACAATACACTTTACCTGTCGTCAGATCAGAGAGCTATACAGTATATGTGATTGCTACTACTGGTGGGTTAACGAACTCAGAAGGATGGCAGTCAGTAACAGTTGCCCCGTGACCCTTAATTGTCTGAAGTCTATGTATGTATCTTGTCTGGAAAACTTGGGAGGAAGATAATGAAAAAATGGATACTTATCTTAACGCTGTTATCTTATACGTTGCTCGTTGGTTGCTCGGGAAGTAATAATCAAACCGACGCTTCTTCCAAAAAACAGGTTTATGCTGGTGTATCCGGTAGTTCGTTCCAAGTTTCTGCAGGCTCGAATAATGATGAGCAACCAGCTATCGCGTACGACCGTGAAGGCAGATACTTAGCGGTCTGGAGTGATGAACGAAATTCTGGTACCAACTCCGCTAAAGGTAGAGATATTTATGGAAAAATATGCGACGGATCAGCAGCAGCCTCTGGTCTGAATGCTACGCCACCAGTATGCAGTGCTGATTTTGCAATAGCAATTGGTGACGGCAACCAGTGGCAGCCGAAAGTTGCTTATGATTATATTTCAAAAAAATATCTGGTTGTTTTTGCCGATACGTCCGCAGGGTACAGCATAATTAAAGGTCAGTTGATTGCACAGGCAGAAGCAAACTTGGGAACGGGTGCTTATGCAGCAGCTTCTTTCAATGTCTCATCACACATTAAAACAGCAGAACCATCTCAAATTGAACCTGAAGTCATCTACAATGACTTTGCTAAAAAATTCACTGTTGGGTGGTTAGGCACAAGTAACATTGATTCGGTAGATTATCCCGCATCTGCTGACACGTCATACACGACTCTGCCTACTTGGAAATCAGGAGATTCAAAAACAATAGTAAATGCAAATGCGATTATGAGTCTTACGCTATCCGATGGTACACCGGTAACGGGATATTCGTTATCACCAACTTTACCCGACGCAGCAAACGATACATCCGTTATAACGCTTACTTCATCTTCTAATGCCATCGGAAAATCTTTAGATATAACAATAAATTATGCGGATAAATTAAAGATTAACACCGGTTCATCAGTTGCGCCAAGCGGCGGCCCTCCAACAGTGTATGCAGAAAACGATATAGTTTCTATTTCTGCAATTCCGAGTCAAACCAGTCTTGCGATCGTATACCTGTTTATAGATTCAAGTAGAGTATTAAGTGACACTGGTATACAGCAGGTTATAGCCGGAAATGATATTAACGTTGCTCTTTTGGCTAGTTCTAAGCTCATTGCAAAGCACACGGCGTATTGGACTTCGTATGGTAAAACGACCACTACATGGAGTGCGCCAACGTGGAGAACTGGATCTTTAATACTAATAGATAATGTTTATAATGGCGCAAACGACAATACAGTTGATAGCAATTATAAAGTGACTATCAAGGACAGTATTGGTAATGATTTTAGCAATGACTTTAATATTGTGATTTCTGGAAATGTACTTATCGCTTCCTTAAATGCTACAAGTTCACTTGTAGCACCAGTACCACAGTCAACAAGTCTTACGGTTACCTATCGACCCGTGAGAAATCTCATCGCTCCGGTTTTTGGAAAAAGCTGCCCAAATAGCTATGGTCCTATGAGTTACGCCCCATCAAACCATGTTGGTACAAGTCTTATTGCATATTCTGATGTTTCATCAAATGGAATAGTATCGGCTCAATTTCCGTATTCTCAAATTGTTTTTAAAGAATCTGTAGATAGTGGAAGTGTAATAACGGTAACTTGGACAGTCACGGAAAATGAAACCAAACCTCGTCTATCGTTCAATCCTCTTGATGGTGAAGCTTTTATGTTGTGGAGCGGAACCCAGCATCCAGAAACACTTACAATTGCATACTCTAAGGATGGAACTACGGGTCTTTGTTCATATTCTCCACTTTTTACGAGAGGCACCGATAGTACCCAAAAAATTATATTACGACGATGGATTAACAATCTTGCAACGGACACATTGCTCGGCAATTCAGCTTTTTATCCATCAATATCTATTGACCCTTCAGCGAAAAGACTACTTGTTGCTTGGGAAGAACAAAACTCTGCAACATTCGCCACATCAGGTAAAGATATTCAGGCACAATTATTTGATCTGACTAATTTTGTTCTGTATGGCTCAATAATTAATGTTAGTGCGGCTGTTGGAGACCAAACGTCACCTGCAGCAGCCTATGACACGGTAAACCAGCGACATCTGATTGTCTGGGAGGATGCCCGCAATCAGAGCGCCAACCTGTCAAATATTGATATTTATGGTCAATTTGTAGACCCTCAGGGTAATCTTTCAGGTGGAAATGTACCGATCAATGTTGATCAGGGTAACCAACTTTCACCTGCACTCGCTTTTGGTGATACCAATTTCCGGCAGTTCCAGCTGCTGTGGAAAGACGCCAGGCTTAACAAAGATTCAGATATTTATGGGCAGCTTCTCAAGTACTCTGTTCTTCCCCAGTTGGTTATAACTGATGAAAATGATAAACCGATTCTAAATGGAGTACGTGATTTCGGTAGCGTTGTTGTTGGTTTGGCTACACCTACCGAAAAGAGAATTCGTTTACGCAATGACGGTAATGCCACTTTGACGATAGCAAGTATGTCTTCGCCTATTTCGCCCTTTTCATTTTTGACGCCTGCTCCGGTAAACATAACTCCCGGAAGTTATTATGAAATGAAAATCGGTTTTCAACCGACAGCAGCCGGTTCGTATACGGGTAATGCCGGTAATACCTTTAAAACGGATATTTTGTCAGATGGCGGCAATACAACTCTCTACTTTAGTGGAACCGGTGACGGTATCAACACGTTATCCATTACCACTTCAAGTATTCCGGACACCATCCCTACTGTTACTAAAGACACCGTACTTTCCACTTTTTCCGCTTCGGGTGGCGTGTACCCGTATGTGTGGAATTTAACGTTACCTGCTGGATTGATACTGAATACTAATGTCTCATTTGATTCTGCGACGGGTGTGCTGAAGCAGATAGCCGGGCAAACCATACCAGCAGGCAAGTATTCAATCACGTTCAGTGTAACTGACAGTAATAACCCTAAAACCACAAGCAGTCCAAAAACATTGACGCTAAATGTCGGAACTATAGCGATAAATACGACGACAGCGTTAAGCTCTTGGACATTAGGAGTTGATTATTCTTCCGCCCCGGTTCATTCACTTGCTTCGACCGGTGGAACTGGCTCTATTGCGTGGATGCTTACTAGCGGAAGTCTTCCTGGTCTCATCCTGAACAGTAATGGTGCTTTTTCAGGTGTGGCTACATCTACTGGTCAGTATTCCTTTACCGTTACAGCTACGGATTCTTCATCGCCTCAACAAACTGCGACATCACCACTTTTTTCAATAGCGATAAACCCGTCACCATCTATTTTAACAACCAGTCTACCTTCTGCAATTATGGGTACTTCTTATTCGCAAACGATTTCTGTAGCTGGCGGCACTGCTCCACTTCTCTGGTCTGTCACAGGTGGTCTCCCCTCTGGCCTTTCATTTGACACAGGCAAAGGAGTCTTTTCGGGTACGCCAACCAATACAGGAACATTCAGCTTGTCTCTATCTGTGCAGGATGCTGCTGGGGTAAAAGATACAAAATCACTTTCAATGGTGGTAAACGGTTCGCTTGGCATTGCTACACCGACAACTGGTTCAGGATCTCCCGATGTTGCCATCGTTGGCACAGCCTATAATTTTGTGCTGAAATCTAATAATGGTGGAATTATTCCCTATACGTGGAGCGTGACACAAGGGGCTCTGCCCGCCGGTTTAGCATTAAATGCTAATACAGGAGCAATAACCGGTACACCAACAACGGCCGGCGAATATATATTTACCATTCAATTGCTGGATTCAGTCGGCACAATTGCAAATCAAACATTTACCGTTAACTCAATTGCTACTGGTTCTACGTTTGGAGTTCAGTTGTTAACAACGCCGGGAACAGTCTCGGCTTCTTCAAGTATTCCTCTTACCGATCTTACTGTAGCTCCTACCGGGTTTACTCCGGTAAACGCCGCTCAGATGACGATTAATAGCGTTACTTCAGGTGCAACCGTCTCACTGGCAGTAACGTTTCCGTCACTTCCCGCTGCAGATGTCCGTCACTTTTTTAAAGTAAACGGTACGCAGTGGACGGAGTTTACACCTGACAGCATATCAGGAAGCACGGTTTTCTATAAAATTAAAGACCGTGTTTCTGCCTCTGAAACTGATCCGCTGGCATTGAGGGATACAAACATTCAAGCAGGTGTAATTGAAGATCCAATTGTAGTTACTACTTCAACGGCAGGGACAACTACAGGTGGAACAACCGGATCTGCTTCTGCCTCTGGTGGTGGCGGTGGCTGCTTCATCGCTACAGCAGCCTACGGCAGTTATCTTGACCCGCACGTTATGGTGCTGCGCCACTTCCGTGACGATGTGCTGCTTCAATCCACAGCCGGTACCGCGTTTGTGAAGTTCTACTACAAACACAGCCCACCGATTGCGGACTTTATTGCTGAGCATGATGCCTTGCGAATGTTGATGAGATTTGCACTTACTCCGCTTATTTTTGCGGTGAAATATCCCATAGGGTTGTTGGGAATTATACTCATAGGAGTCATGATTAGAGTGAGAGGCATTAAGGTTCAAAAACGTATACCTGTTGAATCTGAAATCTGAGATTAAGTAGATGGCTCCGTTACCAGGGTTAAATGACCAAGATCATTTTACGTACGCCGACTATCTCACCTGGCCGGATGATGAGCGCTGGGAAATAATTGACGGCGTTGCGTATCCCTGGAATAAAACACAGGCAATGAGCCCTGGGCCGGGACGTTCACACCAGGCCGTGTCTCGTGAGCTGCTTGTACTGTTTGCCACGTATCTTAAAGGAAAGCCGTGTCATGTTTATAGTGCTCCCTTTGATGTGTTGTTCGTTTCAGATGTAATGCAGAGTGATAATTACATTGAAACTGTCGTGCAGCCGGATCTCCTGGTGGTGTGTGATGCATCGAAACTTGGCGCAAAAGGGTGTATAGGTGCACCGGATTTGATTGTGGAAATACTATCCCCCGCAACGGGAAAAAAGGATATTACCACCAAATTCGATCTCTATCAGAGGCATGCTGTAAAAGAATATTGGCTTATACAACCGGATGACCAAACCGTAATGATTTTCAAGTTGCAAGAAAACGGTACGTACGGTGCTCCCGACCGTTATGCTGTAGGAGATACGATTCCGGTAACGCTTCTTGGCAATCTGCGGATCAATGTGAATGACGTTTTTGCTGATATGGAAATCCTGGAAGATCAATAGCTATGAGTAGATCATCACGAATACCTCACCACAATTAAAAAACCAGGAACAGTATACGTATGCTGATTATCTCACTTGGCCGGACGATTAACGCTGGGAGTTGATTCATAGTGTTCTCTGTAAAATGACTTCCTCGCCTGGTATGCGTCATCAAGAGATCTTTTGCGATTATGCAAGCAATTCGGGCGATATCCTGCAGATAAGCCGCAAGCCTTTCGCTGCTTCTTTTGATGTCCGATTGAGCCAACCGGGCAATCAAAGTGACAATTATGTTGAAACGGTTGTTCAGCGAGACCATAGATTCGTACAATTCCTCCTCCTGCCGTACTCAACTACCTTCAGTTAGTCCCCGCAGGACGAATGAGCTGAGTCACCGCCAATCGTGCTCAGCTTTATAGCAGCTGTTTCTGTAGACTTTGGGTGTCAATCGATTATTATGGAGTATCAGATGAAACGTAAGATGTATGCAACAGTAAGGCGCTATGAAGGCGTGCTGGATCCAGAAGATGCTGCAAAAAAAGTTGATAAAATATTTGTACCGCTTGTATCTGCCTTGCCCGGATTTGTCGAATATTACTGGATCAGTCTGGGAGGTGGTTCGATGATGTCAATTACGATCTTCAAAACACTTTCAGATGCAGTAGTGGCAAACGAAAAGTCGAGAACCTGGGTTAATGAGCATATGAATCTGGGGCTTGCCCCATCAATCAGAATTGAAGCAGGGCAGATAGTTGCCTACAAAGGAACTTGAGCTTCAACCTTCCAACACTTGTTTACCGGTTGTACAGATGACCCTCACATTATGACAAATCCAATTCTCTCCACCTGCAGTCACTGTGGCATCAGTTTCCGCTGGCGGTCGCTTGCCGACGCTGCCGCAGATGGCACTGCACTCAGCTTCTGCTGCCGTGGCTGTCAGGGTGCCTACCGGTTGATCTGTGACTCCGGATTGAGCCGGTTTTATCAGCGAGATGACCGGGCAATGCCAACGGTCAATGACACAATAACTTCACGTTATACTGAAACTGATTTGTTACAACATATCGTACCTGAAGGAGAGCTTTGCCGGATCGATATCCTGATTGGCGGCATTTCATGCCCTTCTTGCGTCTGGCTTTTGGAACGGATGCTGGCCTCGATTTCCGGCGTTGCCGGTGTCAGTCTCTCCTACAGCGGCGGTATCGCTTCGCTGCGCTTCGAGCCTTCTGTTGTTACTCCTCTTGAAATATTCTGCGTCATCACCCGACTTGGCTACACCCCGCGTCCCTACTCACCTGATCAGTCACAAAAAGATGCCAAGCGCGAGCGGGATGATCTCTTGCTCCGTTTCGGAACGGCCGCTTTTTTAACTATGCAGCTGATGGCCTATTCGTATGCGCTCTACGCCGGATATTTTCAGGGGATGGCGAGCGGCGTGAAACAGATGCTGCAGTATGTTTCATTGATTGTTACAACGCCGGTGGTCTTTTATTCCGGCTGGCCGTTTCTGGCAGGTGCCTGGCGTTCGCTCAGAACCCGCGCGCCTGGAATGGACCTTTTGATAGCTATCGGTGCGCTTTCGGCCTGGAGTTACAGCCTGTGGGCACTCGTAACCGGTGAAGAGACCTACTTCGAGAGTGCCGCCACAATCGTTACTTTTGTTTTGATTGGTCGGTTACTGGAACTCTCTGTGCGGCGCCAGGCCATGTCCGGAATCAGCTCTCTCTACGCCTCTGCGCCGCAACAGGCTACACTGATTGAAGAAAGCGGTTTCAGCGAGGTGGCTGTTGATCACATTAAACCGGGCGACCTGCTGCTGGTCCGTCAGGGGGAACGCTTTCCGGTTGACTGTCTGATGCTGGAGGGTGAGACCGAAGTTGATCAGTCGCTGGCAACCGGCGAGAGTCTGCCGGTGCTGCTGAAGGGGGGCGATGATGTGCGCTCCGGCTGTATCAATCTCTCGACGCCGGTGACGGTCCAGGCGCTCCGTCCGGCCGGGCAGAGTTATCTGATGCGGGTTGCTGCGCTGGTGCAGATGGCGCAGTCCGGCAAACCGGAAATACAACTGCTGGCTGACCGTGTGGCTGGTTGGTTTGTCCCGGCGGTGCTGCTGGTTGCAGTGCTGGTCGGAATCAGTCACTATCTGAGCGGGAGTGGTTCTGGCGCTGCAGTTATGACGGCCCTGGCGGTTGTCCTGATCGCCTGTCCCTGTGCCATGGGGTTGGCGGTTCCGGCGGCGGTGCTGGCAGCCTGCAGCCGATCGGCGGCACTCGGTATCATTCTGCGAGGTGGCGATGTCATTGAACGGATGGCACAGATTCAGACCGCCCTGTTTGACAAGACCGGCACGATTACCGTCGGTCAGCCGCAGGTGGAGGGTTTTGAAACGTACGCCGATTTCTCCGAACAGGCTGTTATCCAGGCTGCAACTACGCTTGAGGAGCTTTCTGCTCATCCGTTGGCCCGTTCGATTGTGAGGCATGCTGCCGGGCAGGGAATTTTGCCGGAGCAGTGCCGCGACTTTCATGCCATACCGGGGCGTGGAATATCCGGTCTGCTGTCTGACGGTAGTCGGGTGCTGTGCGGAAATGCAATTTTTCTTCGGGACCAAGGGTGCCTGATAACGGATACTGGTGCTCCGGAAACGTCTGCTACTGCGGTGCTGGTTGCTATCGATGGCCGCCTGGCAGGGCGCTATCTGCTGCAGGATCAACTGCGCTTCGGGGCCGAACGGATGGTTGCCGGACTTATGGCGCAGGTGATCGATATCCAGCTGATCAGTGGCGACCAGCAGGCGACCGTAGAGCGGATTGCGTCAGAAATCGGCGTCGCTGCTGCCTGCGGCGGTATGACGCCGGATCAGAAGCTTGACCATATTCAGGTGCTTCAAAAGCAGGGACGCTCGGTGTTAATGGTAGGCGACGGGGTCAATGACGCACCGGCTTTGGCTGCTGCGACGGTGAGCTGCTCGCTGACCGGTTCCAGCGATATCGCCATGGAAAATGCTGACATTATTATCGTTGGTGATGATCTAACACGAATCACTGATGCCCACCGTCTCAGCCGTGCAACCATGGCGATCATTAAACAGAATCTTGCCTGGGCTTTTCTGTATAATCTGGTCGGGATACCGTTGGCGGCCTCCGGTCTATTGACACCTATTTACGCCGCCGGGGCCATGACCGCCAGCTCTCTGCTGGTCTCGCTGAATTCACTGCGTCTGATGAGGTTCAATCATCATGGATGAAAGTCTGATTCTTCTGATTGTACTGTCGCTCTGCCTGGGGGGGGGCTGCTGGCTGATTTTTATCTGGGCGGTTAGAAAGGGGGAGTTCGAGGACGTCGAAAAACCAAAGCACCGCATGTTGGATGATGAGTAATGTATCTGCGCTTGATTCCCGAATCAACCAAAACTTCCGTTGACAATGTGGCCTGATAAATTGTATACACTATGCACTTTTTGCCTGTAATATCCAGATGCTCACCAGCAGAAACCATACCCCACGAAGGAGGAACACGTAAATGATTGAAGCGTATCTTGCCCATGAGAAGGAGAGGGCGGCTCTTGGAATTCCTGCACTGCCGCTTACTCCTGAACAAACTACCGATCTGTGTAAACTGCTGGTAAAGCCGCCCAAAGGTAAGGAAGAATTTCTGCTCGGGCTGATCAAGGATCGTGTATCCCCCGGTGTTGACCCGTCTGCAAAAGTAAAAGCTGAATTTCTGGCCGAGATCGTAACCGGCACAAAAAAATCACCGTTGATTGATCCGGTTGCTGCAATTCGTATGCTCGGTACCATGATCGGCGGCTACAACGTGGCACCACTTGTTGCCGCACTCAAGGACAAAAAACTGGGCGACGAAGCTGCCTGTGCTCTTTCTTCAATTACACTGGTGTATGATGCCTTTGACGAAGTGGTAAAACTTGCCACCAGCGGCAAAAACAGCTCAGCCGCCAAGGTCCTTAAATCCTGGGCTGATGCCGATTGGTTCACTCATCGCAAAGGAGTACCTGATACAATCAAGCTCAAGGTCTATAAAGTTGATGGCGAAATCAACACCGATGACTTTTCGCCAGCCGGTGATGCCTGGAGTCGCCCCGATATTCCGCTGCATTCTCTGGCAATGGGTAAAACCCGTTTTAAAGATGGTCTCGCTACCATCGCAAAATTCCGCGAAGAGGGCTTTCAGGTTGCTTTTGTTGGTGACGTTGTCGGCACCGGTTCTTCCCGTAAATCGGCCTGCAACTCTGTTCTCTGGGCAATTGGTGAAGAAATTCCTTGTGTTCCGAACAAAAAGACCGCCGGTGTGATCATCGGCAGCGTCATCGCTCCGATCTTCTTCAATACAGCTCAGGATTCCGGCGCGCTGCCGCTCAAGGCAGACGTAACCGGCATGAAAACCGGTGATGTAATCGTTATCGACTCCAAGAAAGGCGTTATAACCGACGAAAAGGGGGCAACATTATCCTCTTTTGAAATATCTCCCAACACGCTGGCTGATGAATTTCGTGCCGGTGGCCGTATACCGCTGATCATTGGCCGGGCTGTAACCGACAAGGCCCGAACGGCGCTGGGTCTTAAGCCGACTACCGTTTTCACGCTGCCGGTCAATCCCAAGCCGAAAGCCAAACAGGGCTACTCGCTGGCTCAAAAAATGGTTGGTGTTGCCTGTGGAGTAACCGGCATTCTGCCCGGTACCGCCTGCGAACCGAAGATGACAACGGTTGGCTCCCAGGATACAACCGGTCCGATGACTGCCGACGAACTGAAAGAGTTAGCCTGCCTCAAATTCCAGGCGCCCATGTACATGCAGTCGTTCTGTCACACAGCCGCCTATCCGAAACCGGCTGACGTCAAGATGCACAAGAACCTGCCCGGCTTTACCGCCGAGCGTGGCGGTGTTGCACTGCGTCCCGGCGATGGCGTCATCCATTCCTGGCTGAATCGCCTGCTGTTGCCGGATACTGTCGGCACCGGTGGTGATTCGCACACTCGTTTCCCTATCGGAATCAGCTTCCCGGCCGGATCCGGTCTGGTGGCTTTCGCCGGTGCTATGGGCTTCATGCCGCTTGATATGCCGGAGTCGGTGCTGGTGCGCTTCAAAGGAAAACTCAATCCGGGTATCACGCTGCGTGACGCCGTAAATGCGATCCCTTATTGGGCAATTAAGCAGGGGCATTTGACAGTTCCCAAGAAGAACAAGGTTAATATCTTCAATGGCCGTATTCTTGAGATGGAGGGACTGCCTGATCTGTCGGTTGAGCAGGCTTTTGAGTTGACCGATGCTGCTGCTGAGCGTTCGGCTGCTGCCGGATGCATCCAGCTTTCCGAGAAGTCGGTTGCTACCTACCTGAAATCCAATGTAGCGCTGATGAAGAAGATGATTGCGGACGGTTATCAGGATGCCAAAACCCTGAAAAACCGCATCAAGGATGTTGAAAAATGGCTTAAAGAGCCGACTCTGTTGAAGGCTGACAAAGGGGCTCAGTACGCAGCCGTGATCGAGATCGATCTGAGTGAAATTACCGAACCGATCCTGGCTTGTCCGAACGACCCGGATGACGTTAAACTGCTCTCCGAAGTTCAAGATACACCTATTCAGGATGTCTTTCTCGGGTCCTGTATGACAAACATTGGACACTTCCGTGCAGCTGCCGAAATATGGCGAGGACAACCGTTCAATTCCACCGTGCGTACCTGGATCTGTCCGCCGACCCGTATGGATCAGCAACAGCTGAAAGATGAAGCCTACTTCTCGGTCTACAGTGCTTTTGGTGCTCGCATCGAAATTGCAGGTTGCTCGCTTTGCATGGGAAATCAGGCCCGCGTACCGGATGGTGTTAACATGTTCTCCACCTCGACCCGTAACTTCGACGACCGTATCGGCAACGGCGCCAAGGTGTATCTCGGTTCCGCTGAGCTGGGGGCTGTCACAGCACTGCTCGGCAGACTGCCGAAACCGGATGAATTCCTCAAAATCTACAACGAAAAGATCGCACCCAATAAAGACAAAATCTACAAATATCTGCAGTTTGACGAAATGCCGGAATACAAGTAGTTACGTTATTTGATTGGTTTTACCTGGATTCAATCAGACCTCCGAGGTTTTGAAAACCTCGGAGGTCTTTCCATACGCATAGTGTTGTCCTGTTTGCACAGGCGGATACGTAATTAAGTAATTTCCAAATCGTATGAAATCAAGGTATTGACACGGAATGAAAATAGTGATAAACAACCTAACTGCTCTGGTAAGGTGGTTAGTTGTCGGCGGTTCGACACCACCGGCGCCTACCAATTTAGCAGCACTAAGGCGAGCAGGATGCGGGCATCGATGTTTCGATGCCTTTTCTGTTTTTACTTGGAAAGGATCAAGGTATGGCAGTTGTAACGATTAAACTTCCGGACAATTCCACCCGCGAACTCGCTGCGGGCGCTACCGTTTTCGATCTGGCTGCTTCAATCGGCGCCGGACTGGCAAAAGCCGCGCTGGCTGGAAAAATCAACGGAGAACTTGTAGATCTTTCTGCCGTTCTCGTTGAAGGTGCCTGTGTTGAAATTATTACGGAAAAAAGCCCGGAAGCTCTCGAAATTATACGTCATTCTACGTCGCATCTGATGGCGCAGGCGGTAAAGTCATTGTTTCCGCATGCCAAGGTCACAATCGGTCCTGCCATCGAAACCGGCTTTTATTACGACTTTGATATGGACAAGCCGTTTACTCCTGAAGATCTGGAGCGTATCGAAGCAAAAATGATTGAACTTGCTGCCGCCGATCAGAAAATCGAACGGAGTGAGATGACCAGTTCCGAAGCGGTTGCCCTGTTTGAAAGCATGGGTGAGCCCTATAAAGCTGAACTGATTACAGATCTGGGCGTCGAGCGAGTGTCGTTATATCGTCAGGGGGACTTTGCCGATCTCTGCCGTGGTCCGCACCTGCCGACAACCGCCCGCATCAAGGCCTTCAAGCTGCTCTCCATTGCCGGTGCCTACTGGCGTGGCGATGAAAAGAACCGCATGCTGCAGCGCATCTACGGCACAGCCTTCGTTGATAAAAAAGAGCTGGAAGCCTACCTGAATCGATTGGAAGAGGCCAAGCGGCGCGACCATCGCAAGCTGGGTCGAGAATTGGATCTTTTCTCCTTCTCTGATGAAGTCGGGGCCGGTTTTCCGATCTGGCATCCCAAAGGGGCCATGCTGCGCACCGTGCTGGAAGATTTCGAGCGCAAAGAGCATCTCAAGCGCGACTACGAAATCGTCGTCGGGCCGCAGGTTCTGAAAACAGAGCTCTGGCAGCGTTCAGGTCATTACGAAAACTATCGTGAAAACATGTATTTCACACAGGTTGATGAACATTCTTTCGGCATCAAGCCGATGAACTGTCTGTCGCATATGATGATTTACAAATCCCAACTGCGCAGTTACCGCGATCTGCCGCTCCGCTTCTTTGAACTGGGAACCGTTCATCGCCATGAGCGGGCTGGTGTTCTGCATGGACTAATGCGGGTACGCTGTTTCACACAGGACGACGCTCATATCCTCTGTACTCCGGAGCAGTTGGATGCGGAGATCAAGGGTGTTATCTCATTTGTCAATGATGTTATGGCAATCTTTGGATTCGAATATGAGATGGAACTTTCGACCCGTCCTGAAAAATCAATCGGATCGGATGCTGATTGGGAGCAGGCCACCAATGCACTTCAGTCGGCATTGCGGGATTCTGGTCGTCCCTATGAGATAAATGAGGGTGATGGCGCGTTTTATGGACCTAAGATAGACATTAAACTACGCGATTGTCTTGACAGGCGGTGGCAGTGTGCTACTATCCAGTGCGATTTTACCCTGCCTGAGCGTTTTGACCTGACCTACGTCGCTCCGGATGGCGAACGTAAGCGTCCAATCATGGTTCATCGTGTAATCCTCGGGTCGATTGAGCGTTTCATCGGTGTTCTGATCGAGCACTTTGCCGGCAGTTTCCCGCTTTGGATCTCTCCGGTTCAGGCGACGGTTCTGACGGTAACTGATAATCAGGTGTCGTTTGCTACGGACGTGTTTCGTCAGCTGCGTAATGCCGGTATCAGGGTACATAATGATTTCCGTAACGAAAAGCTGAGTTTTAAGATTCGTGAGGCACAGCTTCAGAAAGTTCCTTATATGCTGGTGATCGGCGATAAAGAAGTTGATCAGGGTACCGTAACTCCCCGTTATCGTGACGGCAAAAATCTTCAGCCGATGAAACCGGAAGAGTTTGTTGAATTTGTTTTACAGGAATGTAGTCAATATAAATAGAATATTATGCAGATGGCAGTGTTTCCCGGCTGACTATCAGGAGGTGGCGTCATAGCAAAACCGACCGTCAACATTAATCAGGCGATCAGAGTCTCAGAAGTACGTGTAATCGGCGCGTCCGGTGAGGCCTTGGGTGTTATTCCCATTTCACAGGCACTTGAACTTGCCGAACAACAACAACTCGATCTCGTCGAGGTTTCACCGACAGCGACCCCTCCGGTCTGTCGCATCATGGACTACGGAAAGTTCAAGTATCAGCAGAGCAAAAAATTGCAGGAAGCTAAAAAGAAACAGGTTCATGTCCTGCTGAAAGAAATCAAGCTGCGTCCCAAAACTGATGCGCATGACCTTGAATTCAAGATCAACAACGTCAAACGTTTTCTTGAAGAGGGTAATAAAGCCAAAATTACTCTTGTATTCCGGGGGCGCGAAATTACTCATATGGATGTCGGCAGGGCGGTCATGGACAAGGTCGTTCATGAGTTGCAGGAAGTTGCCGTGATTGAGAATCAACCCCGAATCGAGGGGCGTAACATGTATATGATCGTCGGCCCGAAACCTAAAAAATAGCAGCACTACAATATAATTTTTGCTAATTCATAAGGAGATACACAATGCCAAAGATAAAAACAAATCGCGGTGCAGCAAAACGTTTTAGAAAGTCTGCCTCTGGTCGCATCAAACGGGGCAGTGCTTTTACCAGCCATATCCTGACACCGAAGAGCACGAAGAGAAAACGTAATCTGCGCAGTTGCGGAATGGTTGCCGCTGTTGATCAGAAAAATATCGCTCGTCTTATTCCGTATAAATAACATTTTTTTCCTCCATGTTATGGAGGAGTTCCCCAGTGCCAAGAACCATGAGGAAAATGTCTCCCCTTATGGATCTGGCCAATTCACGATGAAGGAGTAGTTACGTATGGCACGTGCAAAAAGAGGTTTTAAAGCGAGACGCAGACGCAATAAGGTATTAAAGCTTGCCAAGGGGTACCGTGGTGCGCGGAGCAAACTGTTCCGTAGCGCAACTGAAGCGGTTGACCGTGCATTAAATTATGCCTTCCGCGATCGGCGCGTCAAGAAACGTGATTTCCGTAGTCTTTGGATTGTCCGCATTAATGCGGCAGCCCGTTTGAACGGACTTTCATACAGCAAGTTTATTTTCGGTCTCAAAAAAGCCGATGTTCAGATCGACCGCAAGGTTCTGGCTGACATCGCTGTAAGTGATCCAAACGGTTTTGCGCAGATTGCGACTGTTGCCAAGGCCGGCATTTAGTCCATAGCTCGTTGAACTGCCACAAGGGAATGGGATCTGCTCCCATTCCCTTTTTTGTAATCTCAGCCTGTTGTTACACCAATTTTAAATCAAATATTCAAAACTCTGTCGCAAAGGTAGTGAACTATGCGGGAACAACTTGAACAGTTAAAAAACAGTGCGCTGCCAGCTATTCAGGCGGCTACCAGTGAAGAGCAACTCCAGGAAATCAGAGTTCGTCTGCTCGGCCGAAAAGGCGAACTGACAGCGCTGATGAAAGGGCTTGGACTTCTGACTCCTGAAGAACGACCGCTCGTCGGGCAGGTAGTGAACCGCGTGCGGGACGAGTTGGAAGCTGCTCTTGCGATAGCTCTGTCCGAGGCCCGTTTGAGTGCCCAGACAGCCCGATTGCAGTCAGAACGGGTAGATGTGACCTTGCCGGGGCGCCGCTCCACAAAGGGATCAAAGCATCCGGTTACGCTGATAATTGAAGAAGTGTGCGAAATTTTCGCCGGTCTCGGATTCAGCGTTGCTGAAGGGCCAGAAATCGAGCACGACTGGTATAATTTTGAAGCGCTTAATTTTCCACCGGAACATCCGGCTCGTGACATGCAGGATACGTTCTTTGTCGAGAATGATCTGCTGCTGAGAACGCACACATCACCGGTCCAGATCCGGACCATGCTCAAGCAGAAACCGCCACTGCGTATAATCGCACCCGGAACGGTCTATCGCTGCGATTCTGACGCGACGCACTCTCCTATGTTCCACCAGATAGAAGGGCTGATGGTTGACACGGGGATATCTTTTGCTGATTTGAAAGGAATTCTGACGGTTTTCACCAATCAGCTGTTCGGTCAGAAAACCGGAGTCCGTCTGCGTCCCAGCTTCTTTCCCTTCACCGAACCATCTGCCGAGGTCGACATCGCCTGTGTCATCTGTGGCGGCAAAGGGTGCCGGGTCTGCAAAGGGAGCGGCTGGCTGGAGATCCTGGGAGCCGGTATGGTCGACCCTGAGGTGTTCCGGCATGTCAATTACGATGCTGAGGATGTTTCCGGTTTTGCGTTCGGCATGGGTATTGAACGTATAGCTATGTTAAAGTACGGCATTTCCGATATGAGACTCCTCTTCGAAAATGACGTCCGTTTTCTCCGACAGTTCTAAACTCTACTTTCACGGTGTCCTGAAATGAATGTTACCTATAATTGGCTCAAGGAATTTGTTGATTTCGACCTTTCACCCGATCAGTTGGCTGATCTGCTCACCATGCTGGGACTTGAGGTCGAAGGCATGGTCAGGCTGGGTGATGGTCTTGATGATGTAATCATCGCCCGGGTTGAGGAAAAACGTCAGCATCCAAATGCGGACAAACTTTCTCTCTGCCGTGTCAATACCGGTACAGAGATCGTGGACGTCGTCTGCGGCGCCCAGAACTTTCAGTCAGGTGACACGGTCGTGCTGGCACAGATCGGCGCCAATCTGCCGGGTGATTTCAAGATCAAACGATCAAAAATACGTGGTGAAGAGTCCTGCGGCATGCTCTGCTCCGAAAAAGAGCTCGGTCTGGCAACCGAAAGTGTCGGCATTCTGGTTCTTTCCGCTGACAAGGCCGCACTTGGAACGCCGGTTTTTCAAGCATTGGGAATGAAGGATACGCTCTTTGAAATCGGTCTGACTCCCAATCGCGCTGATTGTCTGAGCGCAGTCGGCATTGCCCGTGAGATAGCCGCCAAACTGGGTTTACAGATTAGACTCCCCGCTTCAGCTGTAGTTGAAGGTCCTGAAGCTGTTGGCTCTGCTATCGGGGTCACAATCGACGATCCCCAGCGTTGTCCGCGCTATGCAGCCCGCTACATTTCCGGTTGCCTGATTGCGCCATCGCCGGAATGGCTGGTGAAGCGTCTGAATGCGATCGGCATTCGTTCAATCAATAACGTCGTCGATATCACTAACTTTGTCATGATGGAGTTGGGACAGCCGCTGCACGCTTTTGACTGTTCTCAACTTGCCGGTTCCCGCATTGTTGTTCGGACCGCTCGTGACGGTGAAACGTTCACTACTCTGGACAACCAGCTGAGAACACTTGAGTCTACCGATCTGGTGATCTGTGATGCGGAGCGACCGGTGGCACTGGCTGGCGTCATGGGTGGACTCAATTCTGAAATTGAAAACGAAACGACAGCCATCCTGCTGGAAAGCGCCTGTTTCAATCCGGCTGCAATCCGTAAAACCAGCAAACGACTAGGGCTGCATACCGAATCGTCGCATCGTTTTGAACGCGGTATTGATATTGAGGGCGTCGTAACTGCTCTTGACCGGGCTGCTGCGCTGATCGTCTCACTGGCAGGCGGTGCGAGTGCTCACGGACAACTGGATGTCTATCCGGGTAAAACGGAGGCGCTTGCTATCGCGTTTCGGCCTGAGCGGGCCAATGCTCTGATCGGAATCAATCTTGCTCGTCATGAAATCATCGATATTCTGGAGCGACTTGAATGCCGCGTCTCTGAAGGAGAAGACGGAGTTCTGCTCGTAACGCCACCCCGTTACCGAATCGATATTGAGCGTGAAATCGATCTGGTTGAAGAAATTGCCCGCTTGAACGGCTTTGACAAAATTCCAACGACTATGCCGGTCGCACGGATTACTTCGGATCGTCCCTCCCGTCACCAACAGCTTCAGAAAAAAGTAAGAAACACCCTGATTGATATGGGCATGAATGAAATTATTAATTTCAGCTTCACTGATGCAGCGGCTGCCGACAAGTTGCTGTTGAGCGAAACCGATCCGCGCCGTACCGCGATTAAACTGCTCAACCCGCTGATCGATGAACATTCGGTCATGCGTACCACTCTGCTGTCCGGTTTGCTGGAGACTACCGCACGGAACCTGAATTTCAGGTCGCTGGATTTGAAACTATTTGAAATGCGGCGGGTATATCTGGGCAGAGACGGCGAAAGTATGCCTCATGAGCCGATCTCGATTGCCGGTGCCATGACCGGTTCCCGCGATGGTGACGGTTGGAGCCGCCCGAATGAGCTGATAGATTTCTACGATGCCAAGGGTACTGTTGAAGCACTGCTCGAAGCTCTTGAGATCGGTGGAATCTCGTGGGTAGCTGATGCTCCCGAACCGTATTACCACCCGGGAAAGTCCTGTACTGTCTTAGCCGGGCGTGAGCGAATCGGTTCAGTTGGTGAAATACATCCAGCAGTGTTGGACACGTTCAACATTGATAAACCGGTATTCTGTTTTGAGCTTGATTTTGAAAAACTGGTTCAGGTTTCCCGTCAGAAGGTATCCATAACGGCTCCTTCAAAGTTTCCTGACAGCAGTCGCGATGTGGCCATACTCGTTCCTGATTCACTGACATCCGAGAAGATTCTCGCTTGTGTCAGGAGTGTCAAAGCAAAAGAGCTGGGGCAGGTTAAAATATTTGACGTTTATAAAGGTGCTGGTATACCAGACGGTTTCTCAAGTATAGCCATCAGGATCCGTTACCGGTCGTATGATCATACGCTGACCGAGGACGAGATCACTGCTCTGCATAAAAAAATAACCGATAGTCTCGTACAGACGCTGAAGGTTACGTTACGATAAAATTCTGTGATAAAAACCTGTTGCGTTAACAAAATCGCTATGGTATACGTTCTCCCCTTTTAAAATAAGTAGTAACTAACATAGTTTGAGGTAGTTATGACCAAGGCCGACATAGTTGAGCGCATACACCAGAAGATCGGTTTTTCGAAGAAGGAATCGGCAGAGATGGTTGAGACCGTTTTCGGTATCCTGAAGAGCACATTAGAGGCCGGAGAAAAGATCAAGATCGCCGGTTTCGGTAATTTCATCGTCAAGCAGAAAGCTGATCGTCGGGGACGTAATCCTCAGACAGGCGAGACCATAACTATCGATGCCCGTCGCATTCTGACATTCAAGCCGAGTCAGGTACTTAAAAGCGCAATTAACGCTACCGAGCAGTGACTTCTTCTTAGGGTGATGTGGTATGCCTGCAACCCTTCCTGATAAATTGTATTATAAAATTGGAGAAGTTGCCGGCGTTTTGGGGGTTCGTACGTCGGTCCTTCGTTTCTGGGAGACAGAGTTCAGTTTCCTCAAGCCAGAGAAGAGTTCATCGGGCCAGCGAATGTATTCCAGGCACGAAGTGGAACTCATCAGCCAGGTTAAACGCCTTCTCTATGAAGAAAAATTCACCATAGACGGCGTAAAAAAGCAAATGTCAACAAAGCGTAAGCAAACGGAATTACGTGCGCAATTGCCTCAAACGTCTGACGATGCTTCGCGAGACATTGTGAAAGAAATTCGTCAAGATCTCAGAGCGTTACGTGATTTATTGTAAAGCACGTTATCCGATTATAAAATCCGCAGCGACCAGAATTGTACTCCAGAGCAGAAAACTTACCGGATACGTCACAGCCACCTTGATATCCTGCCATGACGGAATACTGGCGGCAGAGCAGACGTAAGCAGCCAGATAAACCCCACACAATGCCGGCAATGAGTCTCCTGCCAAAGCAGTCCGCTTTATTAGCAGCAATCCCGCAATAAATAACCATACCACGGGTGCAAGTGCCGTCGGCGCCGCTGAGAACACGGTAACTCTGGCATTTACACTTCCCAGTCGCCATCCCCCCTTTACCCGTTGCGGGCAGAGTCTGAAACCGGTCGGCTTGCCCCCCAGCAGCAGTGCCGCACTATAGTGGGCCGCTTCATGCAGAATGGTTATTGGCAGGTTGGTGAGGAGCAGAAAAAAAGTACCCGATTGTGCAATCCGGCGATGAAAAGTGCCGATTAATGCAAGCACAGCAACCGGAACAAGTATATCTGCCCGCATTAATCCCATTTTTCAGCCGGTGGTATCAATGGTTCCCGGTGGACCCGAATCCGCCGGAACCACGCCCGCTTTTCTGGGTGAACTCTGACACTACTTTCAGTGCCACCTGAATTACCGGCACACACATCATCTGGCAAATCCGCTCTCCCGGTTCGATGGTGTAGGCTGCTGTGCCGCGATTGACGATGCCGATACCGATTTCACCCTGATAATCGGAATCAATAACTCCTACCGTGTTGGCCAATACAATGCCATGCTTGATGCCGAGCCCGGAGCGGGGTAGCAATAGTGCAACCATGCCAGGATCATGGATACTGATGGCGATACCGCTTGGAATCAGAGCCGTCTCGCCCGGTTGCAGTGTGCGAGGTGCTTCCAGGCAGGCACGCAAGTCCATTGCAGCCGCACCATCAGTGGCATAGGCGGGGATTGGAATGCTTGTTCCTATCAGCGGATTTATGATTTTGGTTTCAATTTCAGGTCGCTTCATGTAAATTTCCTTGTCTTCACGATGAATTTTGTAGCGCACTCTAGCAGAATCGACTTACAGGAACAAGGAGCGTTTTACCATGAAACAACGGGTTGTCAGCGGCATGAGGCCGAGCGGCAGGTTGCATATCGGTCATTATCACGGGGTGCTTGAAAACTGGGTCAAGATGCAGGATTCCTACGAATGCTTCTTTTTTGTGGCGGACTGGCATTCCCTGACGACTGAATATGCTGATACATCCGGAATCGCCCAGAGTATCCGTGAGATGGTGCTGGACTGGGTAGCCTTTGGTCTTGATCCGCAGAAATGCGTTATCTTCCGCCAGAGTCTTGTGCCGCACCATTCCGAACTGAATTTGATCCTCTCGATGGTGACACCGGTCTCTTGGCTGGAACGTAACCCGACTTATAAGGAGATGCTGGACAATATCGCCCAGCGTGATCTGACCACCTTCGGCTTTCTGGGGTATCCGGTGCTGATGGCGGCCGATATTATCCTCTACAAGGCTAAACGAGTACCGGTTGGACAGGATCAGTTGCCACACCTGGAGATTACGCGCGAGATTGCCCGCCGCTTCAACCATCTCTATGGCAATGTCTTTCCGGAGCCGGAGGCACTGCTGACGGAAACCCCCAAGCTGCCCGGTCTTGATGGCCGCAAGATGAGTAAATCCTACGGAAATTCGATCTATCTCTCTGACAGCGCCGAAGAGACCGCCAAGATGGTCATGTCAATGGTGACCGATACCAACAGGGTACGACGGGCCGATCCGGGTGATCCGGACGTCTGCGTGGCATTTAATCTTCATCGCTTGTACGTTCCACAGGAAAAGCTGGATGAAATCGTGCCGGCCTGCCGTGGTGCGCAGATCGGTTGTGTTGAATGCAAGAAGATTCTGGCCAGCTGCATTAACGAGCGACTGGCGCCTTTCCGTGCCCGGCGTGTAGAGCTGGCTGCTGATCCTGCTTTTGTTGATCAGCTTCTGGCAGAGGGGAGTCGTAAGGCTTCGGTTATTTCGGATGCGGTCATGGCAGAAGTGCGGACGGCGCTCAAATTCTGATGGCTGATGCCGTGCCTCATCATCAGCAGGATGAAAACCTGCCGCTTTTAGATGGCATTCATCAGCAGTACAGCGTACATCTTGATTCGTTTGACGGTCCGATGGATTTGCTGCTGCATCTGATCAAGAAAAACGAGCTGGATATTTACGACATTTCAATCGCAGTTATCACCCGCCAATACCTCGATTTTATAAAGTTGATGAAAGAGCTGAATCTGGAGGTGGCGGGTGATTTTCTGGTTATGGCGGCCACGCTGCTGCAGATCAAGTCACGTCAGCTGTTGCCGCTTGATGACCAGGAGGATCCGGAAGCGGAAGAGGCTGATCCCCGGGCCGAGCTGATCCGGCGCTTGCTGGAATATCAGCAGTACAAAGAAGCCGGTCAATTGATCGGTGCCAGGGCGCTGCTGGGGCGTGAAGTCTTTGCTCGTGGCGCACGCGAAGAGTTTGTGGCGGTCGCTCAGCAGCAGGAGGGCCCTTTGGAGGTCAGTCTGTTTGAGCTGGCGGATGCCTTTCGGGGGCTGCTGGCGCGAATTCCGGTCGAAAGCTTCCATGATGTAGCGCCCGGAGATTCACTCAATATCGCCGATTGCATCAACGAAATTTTGTCGCTGCTACAGGAACAGGATACGATTCAGTTTGATCAACTTGTGAGCGACGAGCTGACTCGTGAACGGATCGTGGTGACCTTTCTGGCCTTACTGGAACTCTGTAAGTTGAAATTGATCCGCATATTTCAGGGTGAGCAGCATGGATCGATCTGGTTTGTGTCGGCTGTTGCTACTGAATTAGCGGAGGAACAGTCCACCTATGCTCTCTGAGTTATCAGCCATACTGGAAAGTATGATCTTTACCTCTGAATCAGCGCTTTCAGTTGATCGTCTCTGTGACCTGCTGACCGAATTCGAGCGAGGGGATATTAAGTCAGCACTTACCGATTTAGTGAACAGCTATCAGGAGCGGGCAGGGGGCTTCGAACTGGTTGAAGTGGCCGGCGGCTGGCAGTTCAGGACTCGGCCAACGTTTCAGTCATATATTGTCCGGCATATCAAAACGAGATCGGCCAAATTCTCCCCGTCAGCACTGGAAACTCTGGCGATAATCGCCTATCGACAACCGGTCACCCGTGCTGAAGTTGAACATCTGCGAGGTGTTGATTGCGGCGGTGTACTTAAAACGCTGCTGGAAAAGCATCTGGTGCGGATTCTGGGTAAAAAGGATATTCCCGGTCGTCCGCTGATTTACGGTACATCGAAAGAATTTCTCGAAATATTCGGCCTTAAGGATCTCAAAAGTCTACCAACACTTAAAGAAATTCAGGCGCTGGACGAACATCCGCAGTACGAGCGCCAGGAAGAGCTACAACTTGAACCTGACAAGGCGGTTCCTGTGGAGGGTGATTTGCCATTTCCTGACAAAAGGGAGGTAGAGCCATGCAGCGAAAGCCAGCCGTAGCAGGTCAGTTCTATCCCGGCAGTGCCGAACAACTCACGAACGAATTATCCCGTCTGATTCCTGATTTTTCTCCCAAACAGCACGTCTATGGCGTTATTTCGCCGCACGCCGGTTACGTGTATTCCGGAGCTATTGCAGGCCAGCTCTTTGCGCGAACAGTGATCCCGGCCACGGTCTTGATTATCGGCCCCAATCATCACGGAAGTGGCGCTCCGGCTGCGCTTCACCCTGACGGTGAGTGGTTGACTCCGCTCGGTGCTGTCCCGCTCAATGCCCGTCTGAACGAACTACTGCTTCAGCACGGAGCATATCTGCAGTCGGACCGGGTTGCCCACCAGCGGGAACACTCCCTCGAAGTACAACTCCCCTTCATTCAGTATCTGCGCCCCAATATCACAATCTCCACTCTTTGTCTCGGTCATGGCGATTATGCCGCTCTGCGTGCTATCGGTATCGGCATTGCTGTGGCTCTGAGGGAGTTTGGCGAGGATGTGCTGATCGTGGCCAGTTCTGACATGACTCATTATGAATCGGCTGAATCCGCCCATATCAAGGATCAGATGGCGCTTGAGCGGGTAGTGGCATTTGATGGGAATGGGCTACTGGAGGTGTGCCGTAATAAACGGATCACCATGTGCGGAGTCGCTCCGGCGGTTGTTATGCTGGAAGCTGCCCATGAATTGGGAGCGAGCAAAGCTGAGGTGGTAGCTTACGGTACCAGCGGCGATGTAACCGGTGATAATCGGGAAGTGGTCGGGTACGCTGCGGTGATGGTAGAATGAAAACTTGAATCTTCGACGCGAATACCGAGAGTTCCCGGGTAAAATGGAACTCTCGATATTCAGTATGGTCTGTAATTTTTATACGATCAGCTTGGCACGGATTGCTTCGATGACATTATAGGCATCGTTGATGGCGGTGTAGATCAGATTTGGGTGCCGCTCTTCGGCAATTGAACCGGCGCTGATTTTCATATATGAAGGTGAAATGGCACCACCGATGATATAAACTCCTTTGCGGGTTGATTCAAATTCTGAGGTCAGCAGCACTAGGCGTTCACCTTCGTGAGCAATTTTACATACCCCGGCTGAGCAGGCGATCATCTGAATATTCAGCTTTTCAAAGATCGGTACCGGTCCTTGCGAACCGATACAGGCAATTACATTCTTCATTGGAAAACTCATGCCGTTATAGGTATCTACACCATCAGCCTGCTTGAATTCATTGACCCGGATTACAAGGCGATCGACGCCCGCATCATCAACTTCGCCGATGCGCGGCATCGCCCCCGGCAAGAGTCTGATATTGCCACCCAGCAGAATTTCTTCACCCAGGCGCTGGGCGGTTTCCTTGTTGACATCAAAAATTTCGGCCTTATGCGCCCAGTAGACCGGGGTTGCATCCCTGGCTTCGCGCTTTGTTTTCAGGATGTTAATGATAACGTCTGCGGCGGTATTACCTCCGCCAATTACCAGGGTCTTGAGGCCGATGTACTTGCCGGGATCTTCAAGGTTTTTGGCCACCATTTTGGCATCGCCATAAACTGATAGTTCGCGTGGGATGTTGCTGCCAAAAGAAAGTATCACTTTTTTAGCGCGATAATCGCCTTTGGAGGTAACAATCTGCAAGCCGTCCCGTGTATCCTTAAGATCCTGAAATTCTACCTCGGTTTCGACATGCAGATTTTCATGTTGTACAAAATGTTGAACGTACTGCAGGTAGTTTTCTACACTGACCGGCTTATCAGGTGGCCGTAATTCATCAACCATAAAGGGTTCAGGGGCATCTTTTGGCCGCGAGGCGTACACCAGCTTGCCTTCGGGGTAGGTGTTGGCAATTCCCTGGAAAATGGCTTTGCCGGATTCCAGCACCAAGTAGGTAAGGTTATGTTTGTGACAGAGGTAGGCAGCCGCAAGACCTGACGGGCCACCACCGATTATCAGGACATCATAGATTATTTTACTCATATGTAGTTCCTTTTTGATCTGCACGGTTATTTTGTATACGCTGTTTTATACCACGCTTTTTCTCCGTAATAAAGTATTTACACAGTATATATGTCTTGAGCTTTTAGTATGATCGAGTACACTTACAGCACACGTACTAAAATACCGGGAGGAGAATAGTATGGAAGATCGAGAAAAGAAAATTGCTGCTGCGGCGTTACTTGTCTTTGCAGGTGGCGTTATCGGCGCCGGATTGGCGCTGCTGTTTGCTCCCCAATCCGGCAGCAGGACACGGCGAGAAATTGTTCACTATTCAAAAAAAGCCCGTCGACGGGCTGATGAAGCGGTGGATGATCTGGCCGGGAACGTCGCTACACTGGTTGAGACATTTGGTGCTAAAGCTGATGATCTGCTGGAAAAAGGGAAGGATGCAACAGGCGGTGCCCGTAAAGATCTGATTCGCCTGATCGAAGAAGGTGCCTCAAAGTTAGAAAAATTCAGGACTATACTGAAACGGGTGTCGTAAACTTTTACGGAATGGTGACGCACCGGTTCCCTTTGATCGGTATCAGAGTATTGAAATAATCTATGGTCGTGAAGTGTTCTGAACGCCGGGGCGTCACTCTGGAACTGTAACAGCTGATATAAATCAGGTACCGAATACCAAAATGTCGGGCAGTTTCCAGATTGGCCTCACTGTCTTCCCCCAGCAGCGTCCGCGCCGGTTCATAGCTGATGAAATTCTGTAATTTTCCCCAGAAACGTAGATCCTCTTTCGGTAATCCCACCTGATGAGCAGATATAATTCCGTCAAAATAGGGGCCGATGCGGGTGGTTCGCATTTTCAGCTCCAGCGTTTTGGAATGTGCATTTGTCACCAACCAGATTGCAGTACCGTTCTGCTTCAGAAATAGCAAAAACTCGATGACATGGGGGTGGACGGCAATCAGATGTTCAACTTCCTGTTTAAGTACCGGAATATCAAGCTTAAGGCGATCCGACCAATAATCGAGGTCCGTCCAGTTGAGGGTGTTTTCCTGGCTGTGAAACAGCCCATAGAGATGTGTTTTCGCGTACTCAAGTGTGGAGTGATTGCGCTCTGACCAACGTTTGGGAACATGCTCCAGCCAGAAATGATCGTCAAAATGGCGATCAAGAATAGTTCCGTCCATATCCAGTAGTACGGTATCTATGTCATTCCAATCGATGGTCATATTATGCTTCTTTTTGAGTGTTGTCGCCCCGATCCAGGAATCACGCAGAAAGCCTGACCGTCGATCAGTTCCCATCGTTTTCCGTCACACCCACGTAAGATAGTAGGCATAACTGTATCGTTCATTTTCATTCTGTTTTGGTGTGGCATTGACGATTCTTTTTGCAATTTACAAATGGAAAATCTAGCTAATAAGCGTATAGAACCGATAAGTTAGATTTTTCCAAAGGATTATTTGATCTCTCTCCACTTATTTCTATTCTGTAGATAGCCGGCATTGACTGGGGTGATACCACTGAACTACCACTGCTTGTACCTAATCCGGGGTCAAGTTCCTCAAAACCAGATAAATCGCTGCCGGTGCATTTACCCGTTGGATAAGCCCGAGTATCGCTGCAAATAGTACTAACTATTTTGGTGTAAACGATAAAGGGATCCCCGACTGTTGAATTGAGCGTCATGGTAAAATCTGGAGCTACTTTGGGATTAGTCGTGTTACTGCATGCTGCATTCCATTGAGACGCTGGCTTAGTGAACTTATTTATAAGACAAGTATCAGAACTAGGGGTAAAATTTAAGACACTTGCAAAGCCTAAGCCGGTAATTGCAGTTCCTGGTGTCGTGAGACTTGCAGCAATTGTAGTCTTGAATATCTGAGGTAATACGTCTTTTGTAATCAAGTCAACGGCACCGTATGAGGCTTCCAATGCAGTTTTATAGCGTTTGTTGGCACCGGACATTTTCACTCCGGATGTGATCATGTACATGAGATACATAACTATAGTCATTGATATCAGCATCAACATTAAAGACGTAATTAAGGCGATACCTTTTTGGTTTGAGAGAGGATTCATAGTAAAGTTCCTGTTATCATCAGCTTGATATAAGATTCTTAGGTCTGACGACGATTCGATATATCTTCCAACGATAATTCTGCCATCCTTTCGCAGTCAGTTGGGCGCTTGTGTAGCCTTTCGACACACTTACATTCGAAGCTGGAGTCGGCCCTGCATCACCAACAACTACCGAAAGAGTATTATTGACCAACGTATCAGAATTCGAAAAATTGGTATCTTTTCGGCCCTCCTGTGCCATAATGTAGACTTTTATATATTTGAGTTTATACCTAATTTCTTCAGGGTTCTCCATCATGGTCTTGATAGTACCTGATGTAGTACCAATTGAAGACGACACTGTAATCTTAGTAGCATCAGTGTCGTAGGCACTCGACTCGTCTATGGTTCCGTTGCCATTAATATCCCACCCGAATACAATCTGCATATCAGCAACACAATCAAGTAATGGCATATAGTCGAGTACGCCTCCGCTCGTATTGCTTCCATGCCCGATGCCGGCCTTATATAATATCCCGGTAAGTGGAGCACACGTTGATGGTATTTTCGTTATGTCTTGGGGTCTGGCAACAAAATAGTCTGCACGATTAAACGGCATTCTTAATTCGCTCGCTCCAGTTATGCCATATAAATAATACACGTCGGATGCTTTTGTAGGAATGAAAGTAGTATCAGCCATTTTGTCAGTTCCAGCTGGATAACTGGCCCAATAATTAGCTGGGTCGACGGTGCCATTGACTAAAGTGTTTGTTACTTGCCCCCCCGTTGTAAAAGATCGATTCAAAACAATTACTTTGTCGGCAGATTCAAAGTTGTCTGATGAGTTAGACCATTTATTTGGTGGTCTACCTTTGCCGTCTGAAGATGCGCTAAATGATAAAAAAGTCCATTTCTGGGAAGCACTATTGCGAGCAATTGTGGACGCCTTTACGGCAAGATAATCCGTGCCGCTCAGTACATTATAAGTGTTACCAGATGTCCCAGTTAGAGATTCCAAGGACGCAATAGCTCGGGGTACATTTCCACTTGGATCACCTGTCGCTCCACCTTTACCGTCATTTAGCAAATTCGCCGGCGCGGTTTTTGCCTCACCATATTTTGGTGCCGTCACAAATGCATGTGGAAGCCCAAAACCAGCTTGTTGAAGATCATGACGAAACATCTCAAGGCCGATTACGCCTTCAATATTACTTTCTTCACTTGCTAACAGGCGACCGGAACTTTTTAAAATCGATTCAAAGGCTGACCCTGTTATCACTAAAACCACAATAACAAGCGCCATTGTGATAAGAATTTCTATTAATGTAAAACCACTGTTATTCTTCATGACTGCGCTCACTTATCTGATTTTTATGGTGCCGGATTAGTAACAAGCGTGGTAATTGCGTGATTAAATTTGTTTCCTTTGTAGCGCCAGGAAACCCTGACTAATACCTCTTTTGTATTAGTACTGGCAGAAGAAATTGTACGAGCAACAGAATAGTTACTAAAACCACCCCGGTTTTTTCTGCTCACATAATCTGATGATGAAGCAAGATTTGAAAACGAAGTTGAGTCAATTATAGACGTTTTGATGAGTACCATCTGCTCGTCTGAAAGAGACATTGCCTCATTACGGAGTACGGTTCCCATATTATGAACGGTTGCCATATTGACCGCCTGAAGTAGTCCAAGCAAGCCGACCATCATGATAACGACGGCAACACAAAACTCAATGAGTGTAAAACCAGCCTGATTATTTGAAATCGCATTTGGATGTAGATACATTCCATTTCCCCATGTTCACCCTAGCAGCAGATATAACAACACAATTTACAGAAGGTGATGCATCAACCGGGTTTACAATAACCTTAAATCCGGTTGCCAAATTAGTAAATCCAGTAGTGTCAAATAGAACGGTTGCATTAGTAATATCCGTAGTTAAATCGCCCAGAGTCAACCCAAATTTAAAATTTTTTGTTGCTATTATAGTGCCTTTAGTTTGGGCATTTGCAATTGGCGAATATTCAGCCTCCGAACTGTACGACTTCATCACATAACTATTCGGTTGATAAACAACCCCGTGTACTTTCTTCTGTGTGAACGCTTTTATTCGAGCTTCCTCAAGATCAGCAAAAATTTCGCGAGTTTGTGCTTCCATCTTGTTCTTTGTCTGCCAGGAATTGAATGAAATCGTTGCCGTTGCCATAAGAATAGCCATAACTGAGATTGATATTAAAAGTTCAATCAGAGAAAAACCTGCTAAACCGTACACAATATGTAATCGAGCGCGTGTGGATCTCATGCTATTTTTCCTGAAGGTGCAATATCTTCTTTGGTGGTTTATTTCCGGAATTGCTTATGATTGAAAACTCACTTGAATTTTTACCGGTTAGCGCTGTGCCGGTTTTTCTTCCATCGTTTGCAGTCAGCGCAGTTTTTAAGGTAACTTCTTCAAGGCTTCCGGTCGAGACCTGAATAATAGCCTTTCCGGATAACCCTGCTGCGGAAGCTGTACCACCCGTATCATATTTTACGCACCAGAGAAACGAGTTACCGCCGAATTTACATACATCGGAGGTTGGCATAAATGTGGAATAACAGACCGTACCATTTGCCTGAGCAATGGGGTCAGAAATATCGCGTTCCGCATCCAGTGGATCAGCCTGCCCTGCCAGGCTGATATACCAGCCTTTATTGTCCGTGCCCAAGGTGCCGATTGTATCCTGTTGTTTGAGGTCGGCGAGAGCTAAAACTTTGCCGGCACCCGCAGATGTTGTATCACAATTTTTATTGAGAACATTTGATGTCGTGTAGCAACCCTCTTGCACGCCCATAATATAACGCTGATTTGTAGGATCATCCCCGTTGAATAAAAATCGTCCCGTCCCAAAATAGAGCCACAATTTTTTATGTTTTCGATCCTGTAATTTTGTAACTCCTGCCGTCACCGGCCCAATATCGCTGATTACTTTACTTACAACCCAGTTATCTGGATTCAGATCCTCTTTTGTTAATAACCTGACAACACCGCCCTGTGTCCACTCGGTACTGCTTGTAATCGCGGTAGTATCTGAAATGTTTGCTTTTGTATAGCCAACATAGATCGCGTCATCCTGATAATTGCCATCCGCTCCCTTATTCCATCTGTCCGTATCGATGGCGGCATTTACCATATTGCCACCAAAAGCACGCATTATGCCGGTGTTTATAATCCAGTAACTTGTACCCAATTCAAGCGGCGCAGTGGCTCCCAAATCGATTACAAAGAACTTGAGCTCCTGATCTGATTTACCTTTAAACTGATGTAGTGCTGTATCAATTGATCCGGTAGGGCCGGAAGCAAAAACGGCAAATGTTTTACCATTTTTTGTGGTGTCTGAGACACCTGCAGTCGTTTTAGCACTGATTCTGACAATGGCTGCACCACTTGTTGAATATCCCAGTTCAGAATGTGAAAATTCCCACTTGAGAACTGGTTGATGTGCAAGCACACCGGTGCTGCTGTCAAAATTCTGATCAGTAACATCAAATGCAAAGTAAGATGAATAGCCGGTGTCAGCTATAGGGGTTTTTACGCACGTCCCATTGCCACTAGCAAGGTTGCTACAGGTATCACTTTTGTTGCGTGATGCCCCACCAAGTCCCATACTGCCGATTAGAACGCTCTTCCAGTTTGTCCCGCTACTTGTGTCCTTGGGACAGTTCCAATAGTTTGTTTCAGATGTGCAGGAATTAATCGACATATCTGATATAACAATCGGTCCATCAACGTAGTAGAGGTGCTTGTAGTTGTTCCTGTCGGTATAATATTTTAAATATGGCAAAGCGTTTTTTGGAATATATGCCCACTGCTCTTCTCCCAGATCCGTACCAGAAAGTGTCGCTTTGATATCACCGGAAATAGCGGAACCGGTCACTGTTAATTTACCAAGTTTAAATGCGTGTAACATGCCATCGTTCGCACCGACATACACCATACCTCTGTTTTTATAGGTGGTTGTATTGATAAAAGCTGCGTAGCTCGTATCCCCATACCCTATCGGTGAAGCAAGATTATAAATGTTTTGTTTTTGCGATGACTGCAGGCGTGGTGTTGACGAAACAATATCGCCCAACTTCCATTCGTACCAAAGATTTGGTGTCAGTGCCTCACTTGCCAAAAGAGATATCTTACGAGACCGATAGGTTTTATTTACGTCATCAGTACCTCTAATGTAACTTATAAGCTTCTCAGCTTCAGCAGCATCAGCCACTTGGAGAAAAGGTGTCAACGCATCGCGCCTGGTAGTAGCCGTCCAAAATCCGCCTTTAAGGTCTGATGATGTGCTTAACAAGCCTGTTCCTGTTGTTGAAGTATGGATTGTTCTCGAATCACCGGTTCTTAAACGAAGTTGACTGCCGGCACGCCAGAGGCTTTTAATGTCTTCAACCTTTGCCGTAGAAGTAATAACCGTATCACCTGAACCATCACCGTTTGTATCCTGCTTAAGCTCAACGAGTGTCTCCGTTCCATTAAAGAAATATCTGGCGGCATAATCGCTTTTAAGATTAAGAGAATGAGTTTGGCTTGAAGTTGATAATCCAGTCATAACAAAGTCAGAGTCTTCACGAACAGAGCTATTGTCCAGAAACGGATCAACGTAGTACCACATGTTCTGAACTTCACCGATCCAGTTAACTTCCGTCGAGTTTTCAAAAATTTTGTTCGGGTAAAACACCGCCTGCAGCAAGTTTGCTCCACTTCCTTCACTATTACTGAGTATTGAGGCTGCAGTGCCTGAAGCAACTTTAGCCAAAATGCTTGACATGGCGGTCATTATGCTTGATTCAAGCACGGCACCATCGTCACCTTGATAATACGTATCTGGTATTCCATTCCCGTCTTTGTCCCATTCTGAATTTTGATCAGGTGATGCATACTTGTTGGGGGAAGTTCCTGCATCATTTCCATTTTTACTCTCATAGCCACCATATTTTGACATCATCTGCAGCGTTTTGGTACCGGTACCATTCCCAAAAGCATAGACTGAATAGAACGTAATGTTCTGAGTACCTAGCATGTCATTACTATACGCCGCACTTCGCAAGTCTGTATTATGGGCATAGAAAGCGACCGCATCGACATATTTGCCATTGGAGGAACCAGGAAGATCAGCCGCAAGCAGATTATCACCCCATTCGATAACATCAAACACAGGTTCATCCGTTGAATTTAATGTTCCAGCAGATAGACCTGGAAGTTTATTATTACTGTTAGCTTCACCATCTGTAAGTAACAATACAAAATGTTTTTGGCAGGCATATTTAATAATTTCATTACCCGTTGGATTCCACGTAGTATCTCCGTAATCTGTTCCACTATTGTAAGCACTCTTCTTTGCCTGGAAATATCTGACCGCCTCATAGAGTGCTTCTGCTATTGGTGTGTATGTACTAGGATCTGTCTTGGTACCTTCAACCGCTGCAACTAAGGTTGCGTTTGATGACCCCAATTTTGCGATGATTGTCCCGCCATCTGTGCTGGAATTAGAAGTACTTCCAAAGACTTCAAGGCCAAATCGAACCCGTCCAGCAAGGTTTTGAATCAAACCCGTTGGTTCTGTTGCGCCATATTCAACCCAATATTTCGTGTTTGTATAGAGGTATTTGGTCGTAAGCGAAGACCTGTTTGTACCAGCAAGAGTGGTTGAGCCTTTATCGGTTACTCTCCCTCCAACTAAAACCTTACGAACAACATCAACTTTATCCATATATAGATAATTGAGATAATTTCCTGATTTACCTCCTGAAGACATATTAAGTGTCACAGTGTCTTTCAGAAACACTTTGCTGTTACTGCTATCAATTTTGTACATGGTATACGGGTCAAAATAGCCATAGAAAATAGTTGAGCAAGGTACAGTTTTACTATGGGTTGAATTACAGTTGTACGGTTTATTATTTTTATAATAAGCGTTGCCACCACCTCCCATACTGCCTGAATTATCAAAAATAATCAGAACGTTTGGCGATAAATTAGATTGGCCTTGAACAAATGGTGGTATCTGGCAATAATCATCTCCAGCTGTTGGAACATTTGCAGTAAAAACTACCTTTAACATGCCATTTGCAGTTATGTCGCTGAAAGTATATGAATTTGTTGAAAGAGGAGCTATGTCCGCGTCGGAATAGCCTTTATTTGTATCAGTGACATAGACATGAGCTATTGAATAGCCGGTATTTGCGGTAATAGTAAATGTCATGATTCCGTTTTGCGTCACAGGTACGTTGGTAACAGTTGTGGAACCGGAACCGGGTGGGGTTATGACTCCAGATCCGGAAGGGCTTGTACTGTCTACAGAAACTGCGATCGATAGATTACTTTTGGGGACAAATTTTACCGTAAAGCTGCTATCGCCTGTTATAGTTGGCGTAGTGTAGGTACTCCCACTGATACTGGGTGTCGTAGTAAGGACACTATTAAAAGTGATACTTTCAACAATGCAACTATTTGAGGAGCTCAGGGTAAATGTTGTTGTTGACCCAGAATTTACATCTTTTGTAGATGGAGAAACTGACCATGGACTACAGGTTGCATCTGAATTGACAGTATCGACCGCACCACCAACTGCATATGTAGTTGCTGAGGTAGAAGCAAAAATCACCCAAATAACATATTGCTTGCCGCCAGTAATATTTAAATTAAATGTTTTATCATTCGTAGGGTCAGCTGGAAGAGAAACATCTATCCATGTTGTAGGGGTTAATGTTTCACCATATTTTATTGATACTATTTTATATCCATCAGCAGGCTTAACTTCAACATCCCTGACTGCATCATCGGTTCTTGTGTAGCTATCAGCCTTGCGGTTCACCAGGTCATCATTTCGCTTAACTTTGCCACCCTTGCCATTTGCCTCTGGTGAATCATAATCAATGGTGTTGTTTGTACCCCACCAAGCACCGACCTGACCACCAGAGGTGCTTGTAGAACCCAATGTTTCAAAAACCACCCAAATAACATATTTTTTACTGTCAGTCGTACCCTCAAGCTTGAAATCAAAATCTTTTGTCGGCTTCGATTCAAAACCGGTAATGTTTTGCCACGTACCAGTTATAGTGACACTGTTTGCGTTGCTCCAAGAAGCTTCAGCCCATTGAATTGATTTTATTTTGAAATTGTTTTCAACATTTATTTTAATTTTATTATCATCTTTACCTGTTGTATAGGCACGGGCAGATTGGTTATCGGTATTTCCCAACCGATCAGTATCCCAATCCTTACTATCGAGATAAACCTGCCCACCAAGCCAATCGGCAGCAGCGGTGTTGAAGCCAGTAGTGTTTGTAGTCCCATAATACGAGGTGTACCATGCACCCACACGAGCGGGCTTTGTCTTTTTTGCAAAAGCATCACCTGAAACAAGAAACACCCCAATAACAAGCATAAAAATTATACTGATTTGTTTTCGCATAACGACTCCTATTACTAGCCAATATTAATATGCTGCGGGATCAATCCACCTTTATCCAAAGACCTTTCCCATATTGATAACCAACTCACCAAGCAGCGGAACCGGAACAAGGTCACCTTCCCCAAATACGTCAGGCTGGACATATGTGCCATCATTGCCAAGCCGATACACAAGAAGCGTTCTGTCATTTGGATAGAGAAGCCAGTATTCCTTTACTCCATAACGTTGATACAGATCATACTTAGTAGTGATGTCGTGCTTTGATGTGCTTGGTGAAATTATTTCTATAATCAGATCTGGTGCGCCTTTACAGGCACGGTCGGTCAGTTTTTCCGGATCACAGACAATTAATATATCAGGCTGAACAACGGTATCAATTTCTTCATTCAATTCGTTAGAAATGGACGAAAGACAGACATCAAATGGAGCAACGAGAATACTGCACTTTTTATCATCAAGATAATCAGCAAAAGGTCGTGCGAGAGACAGTAATAGCTCTTGATGCCGTCGGCTCGGCCCCGGACTCATACAGAATACTTCGCCATCAATAAGCTCCCAACGCTGATCGTCATCCCACGTCAGATAGTCTACATACGTGAAGCGGTCATCATCTTTTAATTTGGGTAGTGCCATGACTACTCTCTCCTGATTATTTGTATTACCGCTTCAAAAGCTGCGGATTCGAAACGATGACGACCCCGGCGATAATTAAAACAACAAAAATTGTGGCGATAATGAGATTCCTGGTCGAAAAAACTTTAGACATCAATTGCTCCATCGGCGTCAATATTTTCCCATGACAGTAAATGCAAACCTTCAGTTTCTTTGAAATTGGTTTATGACAGTATGGGCAGTTGATAAGCATTTCTTTGACGACCGGCTGTTCAGTTTTCTGCTTGCGGGCTGCCAGTTGTTCTGCTTTTTGTGCCTTATATTTTTCATATTCACGGGCGTAATCCTTATAAATCAATGAACCGGTTATAGTTACGAATAATTCTTCAAGTTGTTTCAGGTTCTCCGTCGCACTCTGTCGTATCGCGGGATCCGCCGAACGCATGGAGTTTCCGTATTCATCTTTCAGTTTTCGATATGTTTTTTCAACCTGTTCAGGGTTGTCACTGAAAGAAAGTCCCATCGCCTTGTAGCAAAGCTCTATATCGGACAGTTCATTCTCTTTTTCAGCTGCATCGCTCATATCTGTTCTCCTTCTGAAATCTATCACCGATGCGAACGTTCGCTTATCAGTGCACCTGAAACGTTATGACAACAGCAAAATTAGTGCCGTATATAGATTGCTCATATATGTTTAATATTACTATAACAAATATTGAGCTACACTCAACTACGCAATTACTACATAGAATTATTGACATGCACACGCCCCATACTATGCAATAATTGCATAGTATGGGGCGTGCAGGGTCTTTCTCAGTAATAAATTTACAGGGCAGTTGGTGAATCTGTTTCCGGTTGCAGGGTGAAGAAAAACGTAGTGCCACGGCCAACTTCTGACTCAGCCCAGATTCGTCCTCCATGGCGGAGAATAATCCGTTGGACAGTCGCCAGGCCGATACCTGTGCCATTAAACTGATTTGAATCATGCAGTCTTGAAAATACCCGGAACAGTTTACTGGCATCTTGCATATCAAAACCAGTCCCATTATCTTTGACGTAATAAACCGGTACAGAGTGCGACGGAATAGTCCCGAATTCCAGAATAGCATCATGAGTGTGAGCAGAGTATTTCCAGGCATTGTTAAGCAGGTTGGTCATCATGATTTCCAGCAGGCGTTGATCTCCTTCAGTACTAAGATCAGGTTCGATTCGGTACTCTACCGTGCGGTCAGGTTCCGCAGATACGAGATCACGCAAGATGGTTTCGGCGATCAAACTGAGGTTGACAGGTACTGAATAAAAATCGGAGCGTGTCAGTTGTGCCAGACGAAGCATGGCATCGATCATATCGTTTAAGTGACTGCTCGCCTCGTAGATACGGTTGATATACGTAACAAGCTGAATATCGAGCGTAGCGGAACTATCTTCTTCAAGTAATAGCTGACAGTAGCCGGAAATACGGGTCAGCGGACCGCGCATATCGTGGGAGACGGAATAATTAAAGGCTTCCAGTTCGCTGTTGGCGGCTGATAGATCGAATGCCTGTCGACTGAGCTCTGCATTAAGCTGCCGGATCTGTTCAAGATACATGTGATCAGTTTCTTCTGTCATCTTGCGCAGGGTAATGTCCCGATCAAATCCGAGAGTGTAGCTGCGCCCCTCTATAGTAATCAATCCGGCATGAATCTCGATCGGGAATTGCGTACCATCTTTTTTCTGATGCCAGATCTCGGCTTGAACCCACTCGCCTTTCGCAACCCGACCGAAGATTCCAGGAGCAACCTTGTTGGTCTCATCCGTATTAAGCTCATGAATACTCATTGAACAGAGTTCATTGACAGTATAGCCATGCTGATAGGCTGCAGCCTGGTTAGCGGCTATGATGCGGCCAGCCTGGTCTCCTTCCATGCCAATGATAATGATGGCATCCGGAGCACGCTCAAAGAGAAGTCGATAGCGTGCTTCACTTTCTCGAACTCTTTTTTCGGCGGCTTCCAGAGCATCCAGCATTGTATTGATTGAAACAGCCAGACTATTGAGTTCATCCTGATGGTGTGAAAGTGGAAGGCGGGCAGAGATGTCCTGAAGCGCTGTCATCTGCGTAACTTTATCGCTGAGCGAAGCCAGGCGTTTTAGGACAGTACCCCGAATAAAAACCAGCATGACGCAGCACACAACAGCGCAGGCCAGTAAAAGTGCAATAATAATATACGCGATGGTCGCTTTACCCTGTTCATATAGCATTCGTTTTTCAACGACCTGAACCAGATAAGATGGCTGGTCCGCAAGATTGGACAGATAGAAATAGCCGGACACATGATCCTTATCAACGACAGAAGAAACAATTTTTCCAGACTTCAAGTTCAGTTCGTCTGCAGGTCGCAAAGTAGTAGCAGGCGGTTGACTGTTAAGATCAGTGATTAAAACGGTTGAACCTGTTGCCCTGAAAATTCGATCCATTTCAGTGCGATCAATAAACCAGCCGACGGCGGCAATAACCTGGCTATCTGTATTGTTTTCCGGTGAGTTTCTGATTGAAATCATCAGAGGGGTACCGGCAAGATTTACTATGCCATGGTTTTTTATGGTTCCCTCTCTGGCGATATGCGACAGGAGTTCAGTCAGCGCCTGTTGCTGAGGTGCCGGTACTGTAGTCGAAATTCCTTTTTCGCAATCGAATCCTTTCACCGTCGTGAGGTGACCGTCAGTTGAGCATACGGCTGCTACATCGATCCTGTGGGTACGCATATACTGTTCGGTAAGCAGGTTTTGAGGCGGCGTGGTAAGGCGACGGGGTAATGCAGTGGCAGATAAATTTTCGGCCAGATCGGCTACAGCCAGATCGAGCAGCTCCAATTTGTCAATAATCTGGTTGCGGACATGCTTGGTGTGGGTTTCAATGCCCTGTTTTTCTTGGGTTGCATAGCTCGAAAGCAGGATGACGTCGGAGGTCACGGCAAGGATGAACAGCAGTGCAATGAACGTACTGACTACAATCAGAATAGTCCGTTTTGAGAGGGTCATACACACACCGGGGAACTGGAAGTTGAGCGTATCCTGAAATCGTGTGTAGTAATAGCAGAATATGAATGAAAGTGCCAGATTGTTGACGTAGCCTATTCGCTCTATTTTGCAATGTAAATCCACAGCACCTGTTTACAATATCTTCTCATTACGAGTGATTGTGCTATAGTGCTGACAGAATTCTGTCTCAGTATTTTTTTAATATATGCACAAATGCTCGATCTCATAACGGATTTTACGTATGACACCCTCTCAACAGCCGCTTCCAACTCCTATTCCCGCTCTAACGGACATTTCCCGTTACTGCGAGAGTGATGAAATAGCTCCCTTCCTTCAGATGGTCAGCGCTGCTTTGGACACTGATTATCTGCAGCTCGTCACCTGGAGTACCAGGAGTGCGCGTCTGATAGAATGCATTGCAGAAAGCTCAGGCCCAGCGCTAAAGGAAATTCATGACGAACTAAATCAGATTGAGATGGAGCGCTTTCTCTTGTCCTGTTCGGTGGCTGCTTTACACCAAGCCTGTACTCACTACCGGGATGTTTTGTCACAGCGTGTCATGAAACTCGTAAGCGCTGAAATGGCTGCCGACGGGTGGATAACGCCGGAGATCGTGTTTTCTTTAATCAGCATGGGGAGTGATGGTCGCAGCGAGCAGACTCTGATAACAGACCAGGACAACCTCCTGGTTTATGCCGATGGAGGTGGAGAACAGGCAGACACCTATTTCCAGGAGTTTGCAGTCCGTCTGGTTGATCGCCTGGAGGAGGCAGGCTTTAAACGCTGCAACGGTGATATCATGCCCACCAACCCATTCTGGCGCGGGTCGGTCAGCCAATGGCACAAACGTCTTCTGTCGATTGTCAGGTATGAAGTTGAAGATGCCGGTAAAAATATGATGGATTTAATCGTGTTGTCCGACGCACGCTTTGTGGCAGGAAATCAGGAACTGGCGGAGCACTTGATCGACATGATCAGGACCATGGAACGGGAATATTTCCAAGTCCTGTGGGGTATGGCCAGAGCAGCAACGGAAATGAAGCTTGCACTTGGATTTTTAAAACGCATCTGGACTGAAGGGAGTGGTGAACACAAGGGCGAATTCAATGTCAAGCTGCTTGCCTGGGCGCCCTTGGTTATGAATATCCGGATACTGGCCATCAACCAGAGTATTCCAGCTACCAGTACGGTAGAGCGAATAGCCATGTTGGAAAAAGAGGGGAGCTTTTCTGCTACGTTTGCCCAAGAGCTCATCAGAGCCTACCAAATTCTGACCAGGCAACGGATTCTGATTCAAATAAAAAACATTAAGGGCATTCAGAATGATTCATATTACCTTAATCCATATCAGCTTCCATCAGAGGAAAGGGAGCATCTTCGACATGCCATGATCAAGATTGAGGAGCTGCAAACGCTTATTCATACGAACTTTCATATTGTTTGAAAGTAATTGCTGTTGAGCACTGATACGTGCTATAGAAATCATCACAGTAGTGAACCACAGTGCTCACCCAGGGCAGTGTGGTTTTTCATTTCCAGATAAGGAGCATCACACCGGTATGATTTCAGCGTCAAATATTACTCTCGCATATGGCAAACGAATTCTCTTCAAAGACGTCAATATCAAATTTACGCCCGGCAACTGCTACGGGCTTATCGGCGCCAACGGCGCCGGAAAATCCACGTTTCTCAAGATTCTTTCGGGGGAGATTGATGCTGACAAGGGTGAAATCACTGTCGGTGCCCGTGAGCGAATTGCAGTTCTCCGTCAGGATCAATTCGCATTTGACGAAGAAACGGTTTTCAATACGGTCATTCTAGGGCATAAAAAACTGTATGATGTCATGGTTGAGCGAGATGCCATCTATGCCAAGGCCGAATTTTCGGAAGCGGATGGTGTCCGTTCAGCAGAGCTTGAAAGTGAGTTTGCCGAGATGAACGGCTATGAAGTTGAATCTGAGGCTGCTGTTCTTCTGAATGGCCTCGGCATATCTGAAGAGTTGCGCAATAAACAGATGAAGGATCTGGAGGCGGGCGACAAGGTACGCGTGCTACTGGCTCAGGCGCTGTTCGGAAACCCGGATGTACTGCTACTTGATGAACCGACCAACAACCTGGATCTCAAATCGATCAGATGGCTGGAAGATTTTTTGTACCGTTTCTCCAACACTGTCATCGTGGTCTCTCATGACCGTCACTTCCTGAATCAGGTTTGTACGCATACCGCCGACATCGATTTTGGCCGGATTCAAGTGTATGTCGGTAACTACGATTTCTGGTATCACGCTGCCCAGCTGAACTTAAAGCAAAAACAGAACGAAAACCGTAAAGTGTCTGAAAAAGCTGATGAACTTAAAGCATTTATTCAGCGCTTCAGTTCCAATGCATCCAAAGCAAAACAGGCTACTTCGCGTAAAAAACTGCTCGATAAGCTAACGTTGGAGGATATGCCGATCTCTTCGCGTAAATATCCGCACGTTGTTTTTAAACCGGAACGTCCCTGCGGAGATATCATTCTGGAGATTCAGGGCCTCAGCAAACAGATTGATGGCGTGCAGGTTCTGGATAAGCTGGACCTGATAGTGCGCAAAGGGGACAAGATCGCGTTTGTGGGTGGTAATACCCTGGCCAGGACGACGCTGTTCCAGATCCTTGCCGGCGAACTTGAGCCGGATAACGGCACGTTTCGCTGGGGTGTTACCATAACGAGTGCATATTTCCCCAAAGAAAACAGCAGCTATTTTGAAAAAGATTTGACCTTGATCGACTGGCTGGGCCAGTATTCGCCTCCAACCGAGGGTGAAACCTTTGCGCGTGGCTTTCTTGGCCGAATGCTCTTTTCTGGTGAAGAGGCCATGAAAAAGACCAGCGTGCTCTCCGGTGGTGAAAGGGTGCGTTGTATGTTGTCGCGCATGATGCTGACCGGTGCCAATACGCTGATCCTCGATGAACCGACCAATCATCTGGACCTGGAATCAATCACCGCATTGAACGACGGCCTGATAGCGTACAGTGAGGTAATCCTGTTTGCATCACATGACCATGAATTTGTCTCCACGATAGCCGACCGTATTATAGAGATTACACCCGGTGGCGTTATTGACCGGGTCATGGGTTTTGAAGAGTACCTGGAAAATGAGGATGTCAACCGCGAGCGGGATAAGATGTACCATGGTCATGCAGACCTGAGTCTGTAGATACTTCATTTCATGCGATGAGATACTGAAAGGGACGCTGGCAACGGCGTCCCTTTTTGTGTTTAATTAATGGATTCAGCTGTGATATACATGGGTAGATATTTGTTGGTACGATCACTCCTAACGTAAGGATATTAAAGTGAAAAAAATATTAATCGTTCTATTGATGCTTGGGTGTGCGGTTTCACTTGTGTTATCAGGTTTTGGATGTGAGGCAGTCGCTGCTGATCCCGGAATCATAAAGATCGGCCTTAATTATCCGGAAACCGGACCGTATGCCAAGCAAGGGCTTGATCAGAAACGTGCCGCCGAACTTGCGGTTGAGGAGATTAACGCCGCTGGCGGGATTCTGGGTAAGAAAGTGCACCTGGTACTGCGCGATACAAAATCGAATGCCAAGGTCGCCAAAGCAAACGCTGCCGAGATGTACGACGTGGAAGGGGTGCCGATGATTCTGGGTGGCTCATCCAGTGCCGTTGCCATTGCGACCGGCGAGGTGGCGCTGCAGAAAGACCGCTTGTTTTTTGCGACGCTCTCATACTCAACCGAAACAACCGGTGAATACGGGCATCGTCATATCTTTCGTGAATGTTTTGATGCCTATTTTGCCGGAAAGGTGATGGCTGAATATCTCAACAAGAACTTTAAGGGGCGAAAATATTTTTATATAACCGCCAATTACACCTGGGGATGGACCACCGAATCGGTGCTGCGTTCGTTTACCGACACGAAAGACACTGCCAAATACCCTGAGGTACTGGCCGAACTGGGGGCCAAAGATTTCAGTGTTGCGTTGCGTCAAGCACGGGAAAGTGGTGCTGAAGTATTGGTATTGTCACTGTTTGGCCGCGATATGGAGATAGCTGTCAAGCAGGCCTACGACATGGGGCTGAAGAAGAGCATGCAGATCATTGTGCCGCAGATGAATGAGGATATGGCACAGGGTGCCGGTCCCGAGGCGATGGAAGGAATTATAGGCGCGACCCCCTGGATGTGGAGCGTACCGTTTACCTACAAATATCCGCGTGGGATCGCATTCGTTACTAAATTTGAGGAGCGCTACCAGCGTTATCCGACAACTTCCGGTGCTTCGGCGTACGTGATCCTGCACGAGTACAAAGCGGCTGTTGAACAGGCTAAAACCTTCAAAACCAAAGCGGTGATGCGTGCACTGGAAGGGCGAAAATACACCGGTTTAAAGGATCAGCAGTACTGGCGCTCTTTTGATCATCAGTCGATTCAGACGGTGTACGCGGTCAAGATCAAACCGGCGAAAGGTGTCAAGAAGAGTAAATACGGGATGGATTATTTCGACATAATCGCCACCATGAAAGGTGATCAGGCGGCAGTTGATTTCAAGGAGTGGAGCGAGATTCGCGATATGGTCGGGATGAAGCCGGAGTTGGAAGAATACGTCACTCCGCAATGAATATGTCGGGAGACGCCATGATTTCGTCCTCCAGTCTCCGGATTGGGTGGCTTCAGCCCGATCTTGATGAAGAACGCTGGGAGTTTTTCAATCATCCGGCCAAACAGGAGTGGTATCGTTCACATGCTGTTACGTGGGAGCAGATTCTTACCAGATTCACGGATGGAATGCTGCTTCCGTATCCACGAGCCGCGACAATCGGCACCCTTCCTGTTGCGCTTTCCTACCATCACTACGATGAATATCAAATCTATCTGGCCCGTGCAAAACGGGGCTATCGGAAGAATTATTCGCGCATGGAAGATTCTCTACAGGAGGCCGGACAGCTGACGCTTCCGGCTCCTATCATTCTGGTCTGCAATGGTAAAGGTCTGCTCTTCTCCGGTTACCGACGGCTCTGTCTTGCCTGGAATTACGGTATTGTCCCGTATGTATGGATGGTTACTATTTAATGCAATTCTTCCCGAAATTTCCCTCTATATCTCTTCTATTATATTAGAATTGATGACTTTCTGAGATTGCTATGATATTCTAACGCCGTTCTTAGATTAATGTGCGGATACGCCACGACGGAAGGAGCAGCAAGTGCAAACATATATAAAAGATAAAATGGCACTGCTGGTGGCAGGTGACTTCGTAGTAATGGTTGTAGCCTATCTTTTGGCGCTTTTATTTGGGTACAAAAGCACGTTTTCTGAAAAATTGATTTTTTCGAATTTTGCCGGTTCCGTAATACTTATTTTCTCGGCTCTGGTTATATTTTTCGTCATAGATGCATATTCTCTTCATCGAACGCCACTTCGTTTGATGCGTCAGAGCCTGGTCATTATTCTGGGCCTCCTTCTGAGCTCCGTTGCCACTACATTTATATTCTTTTTCTTTCGTGATGCCGTGCCACGTAAAGTTTTTCTTCTTTTCTATCTGTTCTCGGCACTCCTGATTATCGGGTTACGATCTATTACCGTAAGGAAGGCACCTACCCAGACACACAGAATGCTGATCGTCGGCGGGTGCGGAGGACGCAGTAAATTTATCGAAAATCTGATCACCAGCAATGACTATCTCTGTTCGAACATCGTCGGTTTGCTGTCTGATATTCCCGAAACCCAGAAGAGGACTGCATGTCCTCAGCTTGGCGGTGTCAAAGATCTGCTGTCTGTAGTTAAAGCCCATAAGATCCAAACTGTTATCGTCGCCAGTAAAAAAGTCAGCGATGAAATGGCGCGACTTCTGGTTGAATGCATGCAGATGAAGGTACGAGTCTGTAGTTTTTCGCGTACCGTTGAAGAAATAGCTGGCCAGATTCCGGTGAACTATCTCGACGACAACTGGTTTATTATCGAGCTTGGCAGTCAAAACAAACGCTATTTCTGGCTTGTCAAACGCTATATTGATATCGGTATTGCTATTACTGGAATCATGTTGGCGTTACCGCTGTTCCTGGTTGCCTCGCTGGCTATCAAACTTGAATCATCCGGTCCGATTTTCTACAGACAGATACGTGCCGGACGGGATAATAAGCCGATCAAGGTTTGGAAGCTGCGTACCATGATCGATGGCGCTGATAAAAATAATGTCCATTGGACTTTGGACAATGATAACCGTATTACCAGAGTGGGCAAATTGTTGCGCAAAATTCGTTTTGACGAAGTACCCCAGCTGCTTAACATACTCAGCGGGGAGATGAGTCTGATCGGACCGCGCCCGGAAGCGGTCAGCCTGGTCGAAAAATATATCGAAGCGATTCCGTATTATCTTCAACGGCATATGGTCTCACCCGGCATTACCGGATGGGCGCAGATCAACTATCGCTACGGCAATACGATTGAAGATACCCGTCAGAAACTGATGTATGATTTTTACTATAGGGGGGTAGCTAGTTAGCTCCTCCTGCGGAATGGTTCCAATTATATCCGCATGTTACATCTGACAATGTAACCGGCTTGGTTGCCATAGCCTGTTCCATAAGTCGATAGAAAACGAGCCCCC